>JAQSDX010000016.1 GCA_029946125.1 Candidatus Methylobacter titanis | reverse complement strand
GCGCTCCAAAATTGTACCGCAGGGACGACCAAAAAAATGAACAATGGCAATGAAAATGTAACCTGACCCCTTTTTCCCGGTGCTTTTAGTGTTTTTCATCGACCAAGCGCTTTTTCCAGATTCATTCAATGTATAATTTGATTTTTTGACACACAAATTTCCTTCAATAACTCATACCAACCCAATGTCCACAAACGATACCCCAGCTGCGTCAAATTTTATCCGCCAGATCATTGCCAGTGACCTCAAAGACAACAAAAACAACGGCAAAGTCGTCACCCGCTTTCCACCTGAACCTAACGGCTATCTGCATATCGGTCACGCCAAATCGATCTGCCTGAATTTCGGCATCGCCGCCGAAAATAACGGTGCCTGCAACCTGCGTTTTGACGACACCAATCCCGAAAAAGAAAGCGATGAATATGTGGAAGCGATCAAACGCGACGTAGACTGGCTGGGCTTTGAATGGTCGGAACTGCACCACGCCTCGGATTATTTTGAACAGCTTTACGATTATGCGGTGCAATTGATTGAGCAAGGCCAAGCCTATGTCGACAGCCTGTCCGCCGAACAAATCAGGGAATATCGCGGCACCTTGACCGAACCCGGCAAGGAAAGCCCCGACCGTAGCCGCACGATAGAGGATAACCTCGATTTATTTAAACGCATGCGCGCCGGTGAATTTGCCGACGGTCAATACGTACTGCGCGCCAAAATCGACATGGCCTCGCCCAACATCAACATGCGCGACCCGGCGTTGTACCGGATTCGCCGCGTGCATCACCAACGAACCGGCAACGACTGGTGCATCTACCCGATGTACGATTACACCCATTGCATTTCCGACGCGCTGGAAGGCATCACTCATTCGCTGTGTACGCTGGAATTTGAAGATCACCGCCCGCTTTACGACTGGGTGCTGGATCAACTGAAAACACCCAGCCACCCGCAACAAATAGAGTTCGCAAGATTGCAGCTGGAATACACCATCGTCAGCAAACGCAAACTCAACCAGTTAGTCACTGAAAAACACGTCAACGGCTGGGATGACCCGCGCATGCCGACTATCGCCGGTTTACGCCGCGCCGGTTTTACGCCAAAATCGATACGCGATTTTTGCGAGCGCATCGGCCTGACCAAGCAAAACTCATGGATAGAAATGGGCGTGCTGGAATACTGCATCCGCGAAGACTTAAACGACAATGCGCCCAGAGCCATGGCGGTTTTACAGCCGTTGCGCGTAGTTATCGACAATTATCCTGAAGACCAAACCGAACAGCTGGAAATCGGCAATCATCCGCAAAAGCCTGAACTGGGCAAACGCCTCGTGCCTTTTTCCAAAGTCATACTGATCGAACAGGATGATTTTGCCGAAATTCCACCGCCGAAATTCAAGCGTTTGGTGGCTGGTGGCGAAGTCCGTTTGCGCGGTTCTTACGTTATCCAATGCAACGAAATCATCAAGGATGAAGGCGGCAACATCACCGAACTGCGTTGCAGCTACGACCCGGACACGCTGGGCAAAAATCCTGAAGGCCGTAAAGTCAAAGGCGTGATCCACTGGGTTTCCGAGCAACACTCCCAACCTGCGGAACTGCGTTTATATGACCGTTTATTCAGCGTACCTAACCCTGACAATGAAGAAAACTTCCTGGATGCGATAAACCCGAGTTCCCTGGAAGTCTTGACTGATTGCAGAGTGGAAGCCAGTCTGGCTAATCCGCAACCGGAAAGTCGCTACCAGTTTGAGCGCATCGGCTATTTCTGTTTTGATGCGCTAGACAGCGTCGATGGCAAGCTGGTGTTTAACCGCACCGTGACCTTGCGGGATAATGGAGAAAAAGGCTAATCAACCAATACCTAGTTAACTTATCAACCACGGAATTACTATGAACCAAGACAGCATCAAGCTTGTAGAACAATACTATGCCGCATTCAACGGCGGCGACATGGAGTCCTTCCTTAACCTGCTGACCGACGATGTCATCCACGACATCAATCAAGGCAAACGCGAAGTCGGCAAAGACGCCTTCACCCAATTCATGGCCTGCATGAATAACAATTACCAAGAACAACTGGTCGACATGGTGATCATGGCTACGCCTGACGGCAACCGCGCAGCTGCCGAATTTGTCGTGCTGGGTGAATACATTAAAACCGACGAAGGCTTACCTGCCGCACAGGGACAGAAATATCGCCTGCCGGCCGGCGCTTTTTTTGACATCCGCGATAATAAAGTGGCTCGCATTACTAACTATTACAACCTGCAAGATTGGATCGCTCAAGTTAGCAAATAGTTGGCTATAGCGATGACGCTGGTTTCCGATTTGGCGAATTGGAAGCCAGCGAAAATACCGAAATTCACTTAAATCCTGCTGGCGACTACCCACTGTTCAGGTAAATTCAAAGACTGTCGGCAAATAATATTGCACGGTGATTCAGCCGATTTTACCCATGAAAAAAACTAAAAATTATCCTTTAAAATCAAAATATTAATATATTTTAAGCGAAAATAACTCCAGCCTTATTTAGCGTGGGAAAAACTTTTAATTTGAAATTGACTGTATAAGCAATCGATTAATCCTATATCATAGAACCCGGAAAGAACTTTACTTTCCAATCATTAATTTTCAGACAGTGTCTGGAAATCATATCAAAACACTTCATAGGTATATGATGAATTTAATCAAAAAAGCAGTTCTTACTTTTTTTATGGCAATGTCTTTAGGCGCAACTAACGTTGCTTTCGCCGAAGATGCAAAAGCCACTGAAGTTATTGCACATATTGAAGCCGCTTTAGCTGAAATCGAAAAAAATGATTTCAATGCCGCTTATTTGCATGAGAAAGCAGCGCGTGAAGCTTCCGAGCAAATCACCAGCAACGAAGCCGTTGCCAAACAAGGATACCAAAGCATAATTCAAGCGCAGATACTCGGTAAAAAAGCAGAAACTGAAAAAGCCGCTGCTGAATTAAACAAAGCATTAGGTTTTTACAAGTCAATCTAATCATTAGATCTGGCTTTTAATGTCGACAGGGTTAACGTTGTTGATCCTGTCTTATAGCAAAAACCATCGTTCAATCCCCCTGAAATTCCTACACCGCGTAGCTTAAGCTACGAGTAAAAGCCCCTTCCCTGTTTGCATGCATCAACATCAACATCAACATCACAATCCAAGCTCCTGTTATCTATGTCCGCTCTGTGCCGCACCATTAACATTAACGCCATCCACTAAAAGTTATATTTGCGAAAACAACCATCATTTTGATCTTGCGAAAGAAGGTTATTTAAATCTGTTGCCGGTTCAGCATAAACGCTCCGGAGAACCGGGCGATAGTAAGCAAATGATGCAAGCCAGACGCGAGTTTTTGGAAGCCGGATATTATGCAGCGATGGCCAAATCGGTGGCAATGATCATCGAGGCAAGCCAGCCTACACATCTTCTGGATTTGGGTTGTGGCGAGGGCTACTACAGCCGAAAGATTGAAACGGATTGCTCAACCCTCATGATGTTGCACGGTGTCGACATTGCCAAGTTTGCGATACGCGCTGCCGCCCAAAAACAACCCAATGCCCGATTTATAGTGGCCAGCTCAAACCGGCTGCCTTATGTCGGTCAGTATTTTGATTTTGTGCTGAGAGTATTTGCCCCGTCAAATGACGATGAACTGGGGCGTGTACTGAAACCGTCAGGACTTTTGCTAACGGTGACACCGGGCCCCCGACATCTATGGCAATTAAAAGAATTTATCTATGCCGAGGTGCAAGAACATACTTTAGAAAGCGTTGTCCCCCAAGGCTTTGAGCGCATCGATAGCCAACGCATCCGCTATAAAATCTCCCCGAATCCCCAACAACGAATCGCCCTGTTACAGATGACGCCTTTTGCCTGGCGAGCCAATGAAAGCGTCCTGCAAACCATTAAAGATGCCGACCAACTCGACATTGAAACCGACTTTATTTTGACGCTGGCGATAAAAACAGCGGATTAAGTCTTTTTAACGGGCCTCCCTTCCGGCGTTGCTCCCGATGCCATAAATATCCGCAATATCCCAACGAAAACCACTTCACAGTAGTTGAGCATTGTTCGACACAGAGCGGCCTATTAAAGACCGAAGTCGTAGACTGGATCAGGCCTCCTGAGGCACATTCAAACTAACATTTAAAGCCCTGAGGCCATATAAACCGGCTCCTCCTACGTATTTATGCATATTGCAGGCAGCGATAATATGCGCGCAAAATTCTGTCCAGAAAAAAAATCATGTGTTTTTATGCACGACTTTTTATTTCGGTTGGCTTGCAAAGCAAGATCAGGATTTAGGTTTCTGCCGTTAGCAGCCTGTTTCGACATACAAGATTATGCGTGTGTGGAGTGCGTGATCTGCTGTCAAATAATACTAAAGAGGAGCACGTCATGCCTGCAACACTCTCATATCCGGGCGTTTACATTGAAGAGATTCCCAGCGGGGTACGCACAATTACCGGGGTTGCGACTTCGATTACCGCCTTTCTTGGACGAGCGCGCTTGGGACCTATCAATGACCCGGTCACTATTAAACAGCTTTGGCGATTTCGAACGGCAATTTGGCGGATTAGCTGTTGATTATCCCTTGAGTTACTCCGTTCGCGATTTTTATCTCAATGGCGGTAGTCAGGCGATTATCGTCAGGCTCTATAAAGCTCCGTCAACAGCTACCGATGACAAGGCTAAGCTTACTGTTGATGGACTGAACATCACTGCCAAAAGCCCTGGGGTATGGGGTAAGAAATTGCGCGCCACTTTTGATGTCGAAGTTTCCGATGAGGTAAGAACGCGTCTGGGCTTGGCTGCCAGTGACGCACTTTTTAATCTTACTATTCGCCTAGGCAATACCAGCGAAAAATTTCTGAATGTCACTGTGACTGACAATGCCCGGCGTATTGACCGGGTACTTAAAGCGGAATCAAGCTTGGTGCAATGGCCTGAAGGAGTAGCTTGGCCCGGCACGGCACCAACTATGACCAAGACTAAAGCAGCCGCCGTTGCCTATAAGGAGTTGCTGGCCGCACCCAACGATGCGGCCAAGAAAACCGCATATGAAGCCGCCAAGGTTGATTTGGATGATGATGCGACCAAAGCCGAAAAAGAGCTGGCTGCCGCATTAGCTGCCAAACCTCAAGTACCGGCCGACATTACGACAGCTCAAGCTAAAATAAAAACCGCTGAGGACAACATGAAAGGCTCGGACGGCGGAGCGCTTGATCAAGCGGCCTATGAAGGCCAAAAGGTCGACAAGACAGGCTTATATGCACTGGATAAAGCCGATCTGTTCAATCTGCTATGTTTCCCACCTGACACCCGTGAGGGCAACACACCTATTGCCGTTTATCAAACGGCAATGAGCTACTGTAAAGAACGACGCGCCTTGCTGATTGTCGATGCGCCTGCCGAGTGGAGCGCCAACAAAGACACGGCGGCGGCCAAAGCAAGACATGGCTTGGCGACGCTGGGATTATCAGGCGAGACAGCCCGTAATGCCGCTCTCTATTTTCCTCGGGTATTGGAAGCCGATCCTCTGCGTGATGGACAAATTGATACTTTCGTTCCGTGCGGCATTATTGCCGGCATTATGGCGCGCACCGATACTAACCGAGGCGTTTGGAAGGCGCCGGCTGGTTTGGATGCCTCCATTAATGGCATACAAGGCGTAAATGTCACTCTCAACGATGCCGAAAACGGCATGCTCAACCCGCTGGGTATCAACTGCCTTCGTGCATTCCCCACTACTGGCCGGGTGGTATGGGGCGCTCGCACTCTTCGCGGTGCCGATCAATTGGCAGATGAATGGAAATACATCCCCGTTCGCCGTACCGCATTGTTTATTGAGGAAAGCCTGTATCGCGGCACCCAGTGGGTGGTATTCGAGCCTAACGACGAGCCGCTATGGGCGCAGATTCGCCTGAATATCGGCGCGTTTATGCACAACTTGTTCCGTCAGGGCGCATTTCAGGGCAGCACGCCTAGAGAGGCTTATTTCGTCAAATGCGATAAGGAAACCACCACTCAAACCGACATCAATTCGGGCATCGTCAATATCGTGGTCGGCTTTGCGCCTTTAAAGCCAGCCGAATTTGTCGTCATCAAGCTCCAGCAGATGGCTGGGCAAATTGAAGTTTAAGGAGCACAGGTCATGGCACAGTTTAGCGTGAATGCACAACGATTCGATCCCTATAAAAACTTCAAGTTTCGCGTCAAATGGGATGGCAAATATGTAGCGGGAGTTAGTAAGGTCGGCGCACTCAAACGCACCACGGAAGTCGTCAAACACCGCGAAGGCGGCGATCCCAGCAGTAGCCGGAAATCTCCAGGACGCACCGAATATGAGGCGATCAGTCTGGAGCGGGGTGTTACCCACGACAAGGAATTTGAGCAGTGGGCGAATAAGGTTTGGAACTTCGGTTCGGGACTAGGCGCGGAAGTGTCGCTCAAAGACTTTCGCAAAGACATTATCATTGAACTATACAACGAAGCCGGTCAATTAGCGGTCGCCTATAAGCTATTTCGCTGCTGGGTCTCCGAATTTCAGGCGCTGCCTGATTTAGATGCCAATGCCAATGCCGTTGCCATACAGCATATCAAACTGGAAAACGAGGGCTGGGAGCGGGATTATGAAGTAGCCGAACCTTCCGAAGAAACCTTTACCGAGCCGCAATAACCATGGCTGCTATCGCGACTGCGGATTTGCTGACGGCGTGGGAACGCGGCTCATCGCAGTCGGGTTCCAGGCGCTTATTGACGCTGCTTGCAGCAATGTACCCGGAAATACCCGAACAGCAACTACTAAAACTGCCTATTGGACAACGAGATGGCTTGGCGTTGGAGCTGCGCGAAATATTATTTGGATCTCAGCTTATCAGTTTGTCAGTTTGCCCGTCCTGCTCCGAACGGCTGGAATTGGCATTGGATGTGGCCGATATTAAAGTGGCATCGAACGGTTCTACCGAGACACCTTTAACCTTAGAAGCGGAAGGTTTTGAACTCAGGTTCCGTCTACCGGATAGCCAGGATTTGATGTTGATTGAAGCGGTCAGCAGCATTGACGCAGCACGCCGAATATTGTTACAGCGTTGTTTATTATCTGCCTCGCGTAACGGCCAACTCTGTGCGCTGGAGCAGTTGCCCGAACAGATTCTCGACAACGTTGACGCAGCAATGTCGGCTGCTGATCCCCAAGCCGATGTACAGCTGGATTTATCCTGTCCTGCTTGCCAACACAGCTGGTTGGCGACTTTCGATATTGCCTCATTTCTTTGGAGCGAAATCAGCGCTTGGGCGCAGCGCGTGTTGAATGAGGTACACCTGTTAGCCAAGGCTTACTGCTGGTGTGAGGCGGATATTTTAGCGATGAGTCCTGCTCGTCGCCGATTTTATTTGGAACGGGTGCTGCAATGAGCCGATACCTGAGCCGTCTTGCCGCATTAACGCTGAATCGGCTGGAACCGCTGCTGCCGCGTCAGATGAGTAGGTTTGAGACGCCCATTGATATAGTGCCTTACGACAATAAGGGCTTAGATACATTTCAGGACGCGCTACCTGCGTACAGACAAACCTCAATGGCAAGGACGACAGACCCTTCCACTATGGCGCAAAAATCAGTCATAGCGCCAGTTGATAGGCCAGCCAAAAAAGAGTCAGGCAAACAAGACCCAGCTAAAATCGTTGAGCCGAGCGAATTGATCATTAACCCGTCGGAGCTAAACGGCGCCTGGCCAAAACCGTCGCCCGTCCAAGGCGTGGCTTCTTCTGATGTAAAACCTGATGTAAAACCCAACACAAGGCAATCAACGTCTACTATCCAACCCGTAGATAAACCCGTGGCACCAACGCCAACAGCTTACGGAATCCGTAAAGAGGCGCTGCCGACAGAAAACTCATACGCGCTGATTGATCGTATTCAGGAACGTTTTACCGAAACCCGTCGCAGTGAACTGATCATCAAGGAGGCGGCTTCACCCGATGCCAATCAAAAAACCAGCAAACCTGGAGAGTTACCGCATCCTACCCCAGTCAAACCGAGCAGTATCATCGTCCGGCCTGAGCAATCGACAGCCGGGCAACATACACGAGACCAAGCTGCACCACCGGCTACAGCGACAACGCCTGCCCCAACCGTTCAGGTCACCATAGGCCGTATCGAAATCCGCGCAACTCAGGTTACAGACAAACCCGTATTAAAGACTCGGGTCAACACCGCAATGAGCCTGGACGACTATCTCAAGCAACGCAACGGGGGGAGAGCATGAGCAATTCACTCGCCATCGCCACGGTGACGGCAACACTTGCGGCACTGATACAAAAATCGGCACAGCAAGCCGTAGGGGGTGCCGAGGTGATTATCGGGCGACCGCAAAATACCCCGCCTGCCAATACACAACGCTGGGTACAGCTTTGTCTCTATCAAGTCATGTCGAATCCAGCATTGCGTAATGCCGATTTGCCAACCCGCAATCCCGCTGGAAAAATCACCCAACGCCCGCAAGTGGCGCTGGATTTACATTACCTGCTCGCGTTTTACGGCGATGAAAAGGAGCTGGAACCGCAACGTATGTTGGGGGCGGTTACACGCGACCTGCACGCCAACCCGGTGTTATTGCGCAAGGCAGTTCACGATGCCATAGCCAGCCGCACTGAACTGACCGACTCCAATCTTGATGAAGCCATCGAGCAGATTAGACTCACTTCGATACCGCTCAATCTCGATGAATTATCTAAATTGTGGTCGGTATTTTTTCAAACCCCGCATGCGCTATCGATTGCTTACCGGGCCAGTGTGGTCGTGATTGACACAGATGACGCCGTTAACCCAGCGCCGCCGGTGTTGCAACGCGGCCAAAATGACCAGGGTGTTGAGGCCTTGTTAGGCTCTTTGCCAAGACTGGAAAAAATTCACATCAGCTTTACCGAAGACAGCGAATCGCCTGAGCGCCTACCGTCTTTGCCTAATGCGTGGCTAGGCTTGTTGTTGACCGTGCAGGGGCAACACTTGAGCGGCGACACCGTCACTTTACGCTTTAGCCATCCTCGCCTTGGCACACGAAACGTTGACATTCCCATCGACAACCGTAGCGATACAAAAATCCGTTTTGAATTGCCAAATGACGCCCAGGCGCAAACCGACTGGGCAGCCGGATTATATACGGTTACAGCGATTATCGAACAGGCCGGAACGACCCGGACGACCAATCAATTAAGCCTGCCGCTAACTATTAAGGTCAATCAGATTGCACCCGCCAATCCAGTTGTTCGCATTGCCGGTAATGCCTCGCTAACCGTCACTTGTAGCCCGGAAGTGCTGATTGAACAGTCCGCGCGGTTATTGTTGGGCGACCGCGAAGTGCAGGCCGAGCCGCGGCTTGCGGCAAACAGTCCATTGGAATTTATGCTCGAGAACGCACCGGAACTAACCTTACAACCGGTTTATGTGCGTGTTGCCGGTATCGACAGTTTGCCCCTCGAGCGTAAGGACAATCCGCCGCGTTTTGTGTTTGCCGACAATCAGAAGGTGACCATCACATGAACGACCACCAGCAATGGCTGCAAGACAATAATGCGTATTTGCGCGATGCCTTAAAGTGGCTGCACCTGCGACTGGAACGGCTGATTGCAGAACGGGGATCTGTACCGGCCGATGATAATGGAAAAACTAATTGGTTTAAGCGATCCTATAGCCCACCTTCGGAAAAAAACGATAAAGCCGAAAACGATAAAGCCATAGCAGCAATCGCTAAAAAATTGACTGCAGCGGAAGCTGCGGAACCGCCTCCTGCTTTGCTTATCCTTAGTCGTCAGTTGGGTCTGACGCGTTTTGAACAGGACATATTGTTACTCTGTACCGCAATGGAGTTGGATGGCAAAACCGCCGCCCTGTGCGCCAAAGCTCAGGATAATCCTTATAAGCCCTACCCCACTTTCTCCCTGGCGCTGACATTATTCGAACAGCCCGCCTGGGATGCGTTATCCTCGAATAGGCCGTTACGTTACTGGCGCTTAGTGGAGATTAACCAACCTGGAGCCGAACCGCTGACAACCAGCGCTTTGCGAGCCGACGAACGCATCGTCAATTACCTGGTTGAACCCAAACAGAGGTTGGACGATAGACTGTTGCCGTTTGTCGTACCGTTGGCAATAGCCGATACCGATACCACCACACTATCACCCTCTCAACTTGAGACCGCACAAGCGCTACGCCATTACTTAGACCTGCATTCGAACAATGCCGGGCAATATTGTCTTATTCAACTCACCGGCGCAGACCCGCAGGCAAAATGGGTGATAACCGCTCATGCGTTATCCCCACTGGGATTACAGATAATCCGGTTTCCGCTGGAAGCATTGCCTACCCAAACCGGCGAGCTGGAAAACTTCCTGCGTTTATGGGGACGTGAATGCCTATTGTTGCCGCTTGCGTTTTATCTTGACGCGCATCAAGCAGACGATGCGTCTATAGCGGCAACAACCGTACTGCAACGTCTGCTGTCAGGTTTCGGCGGTATCGTGGTGCTGGGTACACGAGACCTCCGACCCGAGTTCGACAGCCTGACCCTGGAAATAAACAAACCTACCGCCAGCGAACAACAAACCGCATGGCATGATGCGTTGGCGCCGTCATCCGGCGAGTTGGCGGCACGCCTGGCCGGACAATTCAACCTCAATCTTGCCGTCATCAGGCAAATTGCCAACGCCGCTTTGGCAGAACAACCCGAACCTGCCGATCTGCAACCCAGTATCTGGCAAGCTTGTCTTATTAAAACCAGTCCTCGGCTGGATCAATTAGCGCAACGCTTAGACGCTAAAGCCCGCTGGGAACATTTGGTGTTACCCAAAGAACCCATGGCATTGTTACGGCAAATTACCGATCAAGTCGGCCAACGCAGCAAGGTTTATAACGATTGGGGCTTTTTAGCCAAAATGAACCGGGGATTGGGTCTTAGCGTATTGTTTGCCGGCGAAAGCGGCACCGGCAAAACCATGGCGGCAGAAGTGATTGCCAATGCGCTTGGCTTACATCTTTACCGTATCGATCTTGCCGCCGTGGTCAGCAAATATATCGGCGAAACAGAGAAAAATCTGCGTCGCCTATTTGATGCGGCGGAAGACGGCGGCGCTTTGCTGTTTTTCGATGAAGCCGACGCCTTGTTTGGCAAGCGCAGCGAAGTCAAAGACAGCCATGACCGTTATGCCAACATCGAAATCAACTACCTGTTGCAACGCATAGAGTCTTATCGAGGCTTAGCGATACTGGCGACCAACATGAAAAGCGCATTGGATCAAGCATTCATGCGCCGGTTACGCTTTATCGTCAACTTCCCGTTTCCCGGCGCTACGGAGCGAGGCGACCTGTGGCGCAAGGTGTTTCCGCCGGAAACTCCCGTGGGCGAGCTGGATTACCAACATTTGGCGCGTTTCAACCTAACCGGCGGCAGCATCCACAACATTGCCCTGAACGCGGCATTTTTAGCCGCACGGGCGGATTCACCCAAAGTCACCATGGCGTTGATTTTCGAGGCCATGCGCAATGAATTTCGCAAACTCGACAAGCCGGTGAACGAAGCCGAATTCCGTATTGTGGAAATTGCCGGAGCCAAGTCATGAACATCAACCTGCACATTGAACGGCTCGTTTTGGACGGCGTCAACATCGCGCCCGGTCAGCGTCACCTGTTGCAAGCCAGCGTAACGATGGAGCTGACCCGGTTACTGATGCAAAACGGCTTGTCTCCCCATTTAATCGAAGGCCTTGCCTTGTCTCATCTATCCGCAAGCGGTTTACAAATGACGGGCAACAACCCAACGCAAATGGGGCAGCAAATTGCACAATCGGTCTATAGGGGTATCGGTCATGAATAAAATAGCCGTGACTCAGTCAGTTCAAAGCGCAAGTTTTTTGCCGTTCGCACAAGGCATACTCCAGCGCAAGTGCGCGTGCGGCAACCACACGATTGCTGGCGGCGAGTGCGCGGAATGTGCAAAGAAGACAAGCGGTCTGCGCCGGAAACCGACCATCGGTGCCAGTAACGATCCGCTGGAACGGGAAGCCGACCGGGTTGCCGAACAGGTGACGGCTGCGCCGACGCATTCTGTCGTCAGCAGCTCAACACCAAGAATTCAACGCCATACAGGCCAAACCTCGGCGCAGCCGGAAAAAGTCCCTGCTAGCGTAGAACGAGTTCTTGGCAGCTCCGGCAGACCGCTGGATATTGCCTTACGAAAAGACATGGAATCGCGTTTTGGTCACGATTTCTCTCAAGTTCAAGTGCATCTTGGCGCTGCCGCCGAGCAATCGGCGCGCGAGGTCAATGCCAATGCTTACACCGTAGGGCAAAATATTGTGTTCGGTGCGGGTCGGTTCGCCCCCAACTTGCATGAGGGAAGAAGATTGATTGCTCACGAGCTGACTCATGTGGTGCAGCAGACCGGAGGAAGTCGTCTGTCCAGTGAACAAACCGGCTTGCCTTCTTCGAATCTTCACCTACAAAGAGATAAACTGCCTCCGAAGCAGCCGCAACCCAGCGATGCCTGTCAATCGGCAACGCTTGCCGACAAATTCAAGCCAACAAACACCTGGGGAGGGAAAACCTGGGATCCGCAACTCGGTGCCAAAGAGTTTGGCAGCACCTCGAAACTTGCGGCTAACTTCGGCTTTGGTGCCTGTAAGGACAAGGGCCAATGGCACTTTCATCTGAACAAACTTGAAGCGATGATCACTTCAAAAGTCCAGCCTCAGGGTTTCCGCATCAACGTCGCCAGTGCGAGCGATTCTGCGGTCACCCAGGATCAAGTGACGGACATCATGGCGGATCTGCGTCCCAACCGAAAGGTGACCTTTCATCCGGGCTGCGGCACTGATAAATACGACGATAAAGTGAAAACTTACTCGCTGAGAGATGCGTTCTGGAATCGCCAGTTCGTCGAGGATCACGAGGCTTTTCATCGCAAAGATTGGGAGACGATGTACCGTGCAGAACTGGTAAAGGCCGAGGCCAATGTTCGCAGTCACACCCTCCCTGAAAAAGACGCCGGCGATTCGGCGTCCGCAGTAGCCAAGGTGCGGACAGACCTGGACAAGTACATGATCGACGCCTATCAGAATGCCTGCAAGGCTTACAGCCCGCAGCAAGAGTCGCGTGCCTACGATGACGGTGCGCCGCAATACCAGAAGCTGGTGGACGAGATAAAGGCCAGAGCCGTCAAGGAAAAATGGATTTCGGCATCGAACCAGAAAATATCTCCCGATATCGGGGGCGAAGGCTTTCCCTCTGCACCGTCCGGATTCGAGCCCCCGACCGAAGGAGAGACGATTCCGCTGCTTTCGGAGTCCGGCTTGGACGTCGACGTCAGACAAAGCCCTCCGGCTGTTGTCGAGGATGTCGACCAATGAAATCGACTCTTCGGCTTCAGCCATCGAACACCAAGACTGCGCCTGTTAGCCGCTTCAGCCCGATACTGTCGCCTCATCAATCGATCAAAGTGCAACCGGAGCACGACCAAACGGAGCGCGAGGCGGACCGACTTGCCGACCAAGCGTTAGCGGGTTCGACGCGCGCCGGCAAGCATACGGAAGGATCACCCCATCGGGCGGCTCCCAACCCCGATAGATTAAGTATCGGCTCCGGCCAGCCTGTGGAACCGACGCTCAGGCAAGACATGGAGCATCGCTTCGGCCACGATTTTTCTCAGGTGCGAGTTCATGCGGGTTCTGTCGCGGCACAGTCGGCTCGCCAGGTTAACGCTCTTGCTTACACACTGGGTTCGGATATTGTCTTTGCCGAGAATCGCTTTGCCCCTTCATCGTCCTCGGGACGATCTTTGTTGGCCCATGAACTTGCTCATGTGACGCAGCAGTCGAATCTTCAGCCCTCGGAAGCCGCCACGATTCGAAGAAAAGCGAACACGAACCCAACAAGTCACGTTTCCAATGTACTGTTGGATAAGCTGAAGACAGGCGAACAAGGCAACGCGGAAGAGAAGCTCCCGCTGACTCCTCAGGTTCTGGGATGGGTCGCCGCGTTGCGGTCAGGAGAAAGTAAGCCTGCTGAAGCGGATCCTGAGTCCGCTCCGGCCGCGAATGATCCGAGTCATTACCCCGAACGTCGGCACGAAGGCGAAGCTTTCGTTTGGGGCGAGAATGACCGGCGCGCCATCGATCCTTCGGATGTGCAGCAGGGTTATCTTGGCGACTGCTACTTCATGGCACTTTTGGCAGCAATAGCGGAGGTGCGTCCCGAGGTTATCGAACAGATGGTGAAACCGAACGATGACGGAACCTTTACCGTTTCGTTTTTTGCCCCGGATGGAAAGCGGGTTCATCAGACAGTCACCCCGACTTTTCCTACCTTTAAGTCGGGAGATCCTGCGTATGCAAAATTCGGAGAGCAGAGCCAGGTTTATGGCAAAGAAATCTGGCCTATGTTGATTGAGAAGGCATGGATGCAGGCCAACGGCTCCTGGCTCGGCATCGAAGGCGGCAAAGTCGACACGAAGAAACACGCAATCGCGATGACCGGCGGCGAAAGAGAGGACTTTCCCCTTCCGGGCAAGCTTTCGGAGGCCGCATTATTCGACCGGCTGTCGCAGCATTTCTCGGCTAAACAGCCGATTACGATTTTCTCCCCCAAAGTGAAGGAAGAATCGAAGAAAAAGTCTTTGGATACGGGAGTCATAAGCAACCATGCCTACGCGCTGAGGAACGTACACCCGGCGAATAAGACCGCCGATTTTTATAATCCTCACGGCCCGGATAGTGATCATTTACTCGCCAAGAACATGGCTTTTTTGAGGTCCAATTTCCGCAGCATCGTGTTCTTCAAATTGAAGAATACGATACTCAGTACAACGAAGGAAAGTCCGACCAAGGAGGAGCAGCCAGGTTCCGAGGCAGTCCCTAAACAGATTCTCAAAGATAGCGGCTACGATTTGCTGGTTGCGGATTTCGAAAAGCAGCTCCCCACCTTGTCCACTCATTTGATAGCACGGGATACCGTGCAGGACTTCGGGACGAAACTCTGGGAACTCTCGAAGACCCGGGCACAAGATACTAAGAATGCCGATACCGACGACCGACCTCTTTATTGGGCTCGCCTAGCAGGGGCAGCTTACCTACGTTCGTTCGTGCCCTCTTCTTACACCTTGACGCCTGTAGAAAAGGGGATTCTCCTGGATGTACTCGAAGCCTCGTCCCGCGGTCGTACCGGTATCGACTTCCCGGCGGCAGCGACGACAGCAGGGACGCGGCGGGTACTGGTATCGGGGTTCGATCCTTTTGGCCTACGTAGCGAAGGTATGCGTAAAGCCAACCCCTCCGGCGCGGCGGTTCTGGCTCTTGATGGCCAGACCATCGCCGCCGCTGGAGGCGGCGATGGTCGAGTTGAAGGTGTGATTTTTCCGGTGCGCTTCGCCGACTTCGATCGCGGAATCGTGGAAACAACGTTCCGGCCATACTTGAAGGAACCGACTAAAAAAGTGGACATGATCATGACCATTAGCCAGGGTAGTTCTACGCTTGACACCGCAGCGCCAGAGGCCAAACAATCGGAGGCCTTCGAGCTCGAACGCTATGCCGGACGCAGGCGAGCACCATCAGGACCCGACAATACCGGTATTGACCCAGCGGGGCCGAGCGGGCTGAAGGAGGGCAAGCGGTTGGGCAAAGGCGACGAATTCCTAGAGAGCTCCCTTCCCCGTAAAGAGATGTCCGGTCGGGAGGAAACACCGGCAGAGACTGAGCGTCATGAAACACCGGAGGGCAAAGCGGCGGCCGGATCGGGCGGAGGATTCCTCTCCAACGAGATCTTCTATCGAACCGCGTTGCTGAAAGCCGACGAAAAATCATCCGTCCCGGTCGGTCATTTACATGTGCCCTACCTGCCTGCACCTACCGGCAGCGCGACATCGGAGAAACAGCACGCGAATCTGCGTGACAGTATCGTGGCATGGGTCAAGAAGCTGATTGCTAACGCGTTGAAATCGATCAGCAAGAAAAAATAGATACCGACAATCAAGCATTAATACTTAAAAACGTAAGGATGGACTATTCGCCATGACCGCTCTTTCCAACTCACCCAAGCTTTTAAAAGGCGGCATTGTGCTGATAGACCCGATTACCTCGTCGGTCAGGCGAATTATTGCCCTGCAATACAATCCCGACAGCATTTCGCGGACGTTGCAAGTGCAGGGTGCGGGCGCAGAAAGCGGTGATCGTTCCGAAGCTTTGCGTTTAAAAGGGCCGCCGGTAGAAACGATTAAAGTCGAGGCGGAAATCGATGCCATCGACCAGCTGGAAGTTGCTGACGGCATCGCAACTCAGGTGGGGTTGCATCCGCAGCTTGCTGCGCTGGAGCTGATTGTTTACCCGACCAGTGCACAGCTGCAATCCAGCAATAGCTTAGCGCAGTCGGGGACACTGGAAATTGCGCCGATGGAGTCAGCACTGATGCTGTTTATCTGGAGCAAGCAGCGCATTGTGCCGGTACGGTTAACCGAATTCAGCATTACTGAAGAAGCTTTCGATATCGCATTAAATCCGATTCGCGCCAAGATCAGTTTGAGCATGCGGGTGTTGAGTGTTAATGACATCGGTTTTGCGCACAAGGGTGGCAGCTTGTTCATGAGTTATCTGCAAAATAAGGAACAGTTGGCTAAAAAAATCAGTAGTGGCGCTTTGTCGGCGCTTGGGGTTAACGGGTTTTAACAGGAGGGTATTGCGATGACGGAGTCTACTCTGGCGTTACAGCAATTGTTGCAACTAGGCGGTGCGGCGACGATGTTTCCGCCGACCAGCCGTTATTACGGACTCGCGACGGTGCTGTTGGAAACGGGCGCTGGCACGAAGACGGCTTATCTTCAGCGCCGGTGGGTGCCGCAACCGGAACGTTTTGATTTGCTGCAGGAACATACGGTCACTCAAGGCGAACGGCTAGACAACATTACTGCCCAATACCTTGGCGACCCTGAACAGTTCTGGCGCTTGTGCGATGCCAATCGGGCCTTGCATCCTCGCGAGCTGGAGCAATTCGGGCGAAAGCTGCGTATTACCTTACCCGAAGGCGTACCAGGGATGCCCAATGCTTAACGGCATTAATCTCACTTTGTTGATTGGCCCTGCGGTGCCGGTACCGGCACCGCAGGCGGTAATGGATGCGCTACATAGTATCCAGGTCAACAGTGGTGGCGGGCGCAGCGGTTTTCAGCTGTCTTTTAGCGTCAGCAAAAAGTCCTTGTTACTGACGACGCTGCTACCGGTGGGTTATTTTGATCCGATGCTGACGCGGGTCATTATTATGGCCACCATCAACGGCCTGCCTAATGTGTTGATGGATGGCATTGTCACCCGTCAGGAGATGTCGCCCAGCAGTGAGCCGGGGCAATCAAAGTTGACGATAACAGGGGAAGACTTGAGCGTGCTGATGGATGTGGTTGAGTTGAAACGGCCGTTTCCGGGCATGGATGACACTTTACAAATGCTGACTATTTTGACGCCGTATGCCGCGTTTGGCATCGTGCCGCTGGTCATGCCGTCGCTGTTCCTGGATTTTATGTCGCCGACAGAGGGCTGGGAGTCCCAGGATTCTACCGATTTAGCGCATATTCAAAAGTTAACGACGCGTAACGGTTATGTCTTTTATCTGGAACCGGGGCCGTTACCGGGACAGAGTCTTGCTTACTTCGGCCCCAATATCCGTTTGCCGGTGCCGCAACCTGCGTTAAACGTAAATATGGATGTTCACACTAATGTGGAATCGTTAAGTTTTTCTTTGAATGGCTTAGCCAAGGAAGTAATGATTGTGACGATCATGGACCCTATTACACACAAAATCCCCATCCCGATTCCCATTCCCAATATCAGTATTTTCCAGCCTCCGCTGGGCGCGCGGCCAACACCGCCTGCAAAAATCCGCTTTGCCGACAACGTAGCCAACAAAAGAGTGGCGACAGTATTAAAGGAAACCGTCGGGCTTTTGATGAAAGGATCTGCCAATGCCATTACCGGCAATGGTTCGCTGGATGTCTTGCGCTATGGGCGGGTGTTGCGATCCCGAATGCTGGTGGGCGTTCGGGGCGCCGGTTTGGCTTACGATGGTTTGTATTACGTCGATACCGTAACCCACAACATCAAGCATGGCGAGTACAAGCAAAGCTTTACCTTATCTCGTGATGGACTGATTGCCAATACGCCAAGGGTGCTGCCATGAGTGAAGAAAAAAAATACTGGGGTAAATATCGCGGCACGGTGGTTAATAACATAGACCCCGAGCAGCGTGGACGCTTGCAGGTATTGGTGCCGGATGTCAACTCGGTGATACCCACTACATTCGCTGAACCCTGCGTACCACTGGCAGGGCCTACTGGCCCCCCGATGGGGGTTTATATGGTGCCGCCTATCGGTGCCGGCGTCTGGGTTGAATTTGAGCATGGCGATCCGGACAAGCCGATTTGGGTGGGCTGCCGCTGGGGCTTGCAATCCGATATTCCGCTGGCAGCACTGGCAGGCAATCCCGCCGATCCCAGCATCGTCATCCAGTCGCTGTTGCAGCAGGCAGTGATTATCAGTGATATGCCGCCGTCGGTGCCGCCGCCGCTAATGCCGCCGATTCCGACCACGGGTGGCGTCATTTTACGCAGCACCACCGGCGCTTATATCGTGGTCAATGATGCCGGTATCTTTATCAATAACGGCAAAGGGGCGTCCATTGAAATGTTGGGGCCGACGGTAATGATTAACAAACTGGCCTTGGTGGTGACCTGACATGCCGGGCTTTTTGGTGCATGTCGGTGCGCAGGTATTGTGTACTCATGCGGGTCAGGCGACGCCAACGGTGCCCAATCCACGGGTTACGGTCAGCGGTCAGCCGACCGTGTTACTCTCCGCACCTTACCTAGTAGCCGGATGTACCTTGCCGCCTCCCACCGTCGCCAATGGGCCTTGTGTGACGGCGCAATGGCTGATGGGCAGCACCAGGGTGACTTCCAACGGACAACCGCTGGTGGTGCAAAGCAGTCAGGCCATTTGTGCACCGACCGGTACGCCGTTGGTGATCCTGCTAACGCAAACGCGCGTCAGTGCACTGTGAGGATAAGATGATGAATATTGATTTTCCATTACACTTCGATAGTTTTGGACGCACCGCCATGACCGGATTTGACGATCATATCCACGATATGATTGAACAGTTCCTGTTTACCAACAATGGCGAGCGGGTTAATCGGCCCGATTTTGGCAGCGGTTTGTTACAAATGATTTTTGCGCCCAATAGTGGGGAACTGGCGGCGACCCTGCAATTTACTATTCAGGCCGGGTTGCAACGTTGGTTGGGCGATGTGCTGGAAGTACAGGCTTTAGAGGTCGTTAGCGACGATGCCAGTTTGCGGGTATTCATTCAGTACCTAGTGCGTCGAAGCGGGGAAACTCGCACGGATGTGTTTGTCCGGGGGCTGTCATGACTACGTCTATGTTGCTATGCCGGGATGAACGGCGACGCAATGCGCTTAGAGCAAAGCCGAAACTTAACGGTCTTGATTATTTGGAGGTCAGTGAGGATCAGCTAACCCTGAGCGTGTATTTTTTGGGCAAAGCGCCTGAAAATATCAGCAAAGACAATATTCGTATTTCCGGTGGTCAGCGGGTTACGAAAATTGCTGTACTCAGTATCGACGTGCAACGTGAACAAGACTTGGAGATGGATGATTGCATGCAGGTCAAAATCTATCCTTACGGCGATTTTTCAACCTACACGTTCTGCCTTGTTGATCTGGATGAACAAGGTCGGCAGACCGACCTGCCCTTGTCCGGTTTCGATCCCCGTTATGTCTGTCTGGATATTAACTTCAAAGTCAGTTGCCCTAGCGACCTGGATTGCAAGCAGACTCCAATTTGTCCTTCTGAGCCGGCGCCAATCCCTGAAATAAACTATTTGGCCAAAGACTATGCCAGTTTTCGCCAGCTGATTTATGACCGTTTGGCATTGGTCTCGCCTGATTGGCAAGAACGGCATGTGCCGGATTTAGGCGTCGCCCTGGTTGAGTTATTAGCCTATGTCGGTGACCAGCTCAGTTATTATCAGGATGCGGTAGCTACAGAAGCCTATCTGGACACTGCCCGACAGCGCATTTCAGTGCGTCGGCATGTGCGCCTGGTCGATTATCGGTTACATGAGGGTTGCAACGCCAGGGCTTGGGTTTGTTTGACCGTGTCGCAAGATATATCGCTGAAGGCCGACGATTTTTATGTGCTTACCAGCCCGGACACTGCGGACCGAGAAATATTGCTGAAACAGGAAGAGCTGCCGAAAACCTTGCCCAGACCTTATTTGATTTATGAGCCGCTGGTTGAAAAGCGCCAAAGTCCGATTGAGTTGTTCGCGGCGAACAATAGCATCCCTATCTACACCTGGGGCGATGCCCAATGCTGTCTGGTTAAAGGCGCTACCTCAGCGACGCTAGCCGATCCGGGTGAAACCGAACACCAGCTAAAACTTAAAATCTGCGATGTGCTGATCTTTGAAGAAGTCAAAGGTTCAAAAACGGGCAATCCAGCCGATGCCGATCCCGCACATCGCCATGCCGTGCGGGTAACTTCAGTAGAAAACAGCACCGACCCGCTAACAGGCCAATTCATCGTCGAGATCGAATGGAGCCGTGACGATGCGCTGCCGTTTGCCGTCTGCGTATCAGCGATCAAGCAGGATGATTGTTCCTTAATCGACAATATCAGCGTGGTATACGGCAACGTGCTGTTGGTCGATCACGGCGAATCGATCTCAGAAGAACTTGAACCTGTGCCCGGCACCACCCAGCTGCCCGATTGCGACGACCGCTGCGGACTGCGGGAAGCCGTCAAACTAAGCGGCTGGTACAGGCCCACGCTGACCCGTGCCGAGTTGAGTTTTAGCCAACGGTTGCCGAACTGTTATACGTCCAACAGTTGCGGCCCCCTGCCCCGCTATACGCCTGCATCATCGCTGCTTAAACAGGATGTACGCAAGGCCTTAGCTCAACTGGAACTCTACGAAATACCCTCCGATGACCATTGCAAGGAAGCAGGCGCGGTTAAGTGGAATATCCAAGCCGATTTGCTGGACAGCCGTGACGATGACCGGCATTTTGTTGCGGAAGTCAATGACGACCGGCAGGTGCAATTGCGCTTTGGCGCTAATGAAATGGGCCGCGCTCCTACGCCGGGCACACGCTTTATGGCTCGCTATCGGATCGGCAACAGCCCGGTCGGCAATGTCGGCGCTGGAACCATCACGCACGTAGTGTTTCGGAATAACCTCAACAATGCCATCATTCAAGTGCGCAATCCGTTGCCAGCTCAAGGTGGAACCTCGCCGGAAGCGCTGGCCGAAGCCCGGTTGCTGGCACCCCATGCCTTTCGTGACACCTTGCAACGCGCCATTACCGCCGACGATTACGCGCAAATTGTGCGGCGTGATTTTGCCGGCAAAGTGCAGAAAGCATCGGCAACACTGAGCTGGACCGGTAGCGGGTACGAAGTGTTGGTTGCTGTCGATCCCTATGCGGCAAGCGAAGCCTGTCCACAATTATTATGCGAAATTGACCGGCATCTGCGTCGTTATCGCCGCATCGGCCATGATGTGCAAGTGGTTGTTGCCCGCTATGTCGCCCTGCATCTGGAGATGAAAGTCTGTGTACTGCCCGGCTATTTGCAAACCCATGTCAAAGCGGCATTGCTGGATGCGTTCAGCAACCGTTTGCTGGCGAACGGTCAACGGGGATTTTTCCATCCCGACAACCTGAGTTTCGGCGATGGCGTTTATCTGAGCAAACTGGTTGCCGCGGCACAGGCGGTTACCGGGGTGGAAAATGTCACGATGACGGTGTTCAACAGACTGTATGCAGCACCGGATAATGCGCTTGAAAACGGCCTGTTACCGCTGGCTGCCATGGAAATTGCCAGACTGGACAACGACCCCAACTTCCCCGAAAACGGCAAATTAGTTATAAAAACGGAGGGCGGACGATGAGCTTTAACAACACAACCTGCGGCTGCTGCACCGGCATTAAAAAATCTACGCCTGCGGCTACTGACAACCGCCCCGGCCTGAATAGTTTGCATTACCGTGTTGGCGATTATGCGACATTTCTGGAGACCATGCTAGCGCGCCTTTCCACCTTATGTTTGGGCACCGAGCAGGACTGCAAGACCGGCTTGGGTACTTATCCGCTACAAAAACTGAGCTCGCGCACTGCCGATGACTTCGCTATCGCGTTATTGCACGGCTGGGCGACGGTGGCCGATGTCCTGACTTTTTATCAGGAACGTCTGATCAATGAGGGTTATCTGCGCACCGCCACCGAACGGCGCTCAGTACTGGAACTGGCCCGACTGATCGGCTACCAGCCCAGGCCGGGAGTATCGGCCAGCGTATTTCTGGGATACACGCTGGATGACAAATTGAAGGAACAAGCGCTGATCGGCAAAGGTACGCGCGCCCAGAGCATTCCGGGGCCGGGCGAATTGCCGCAATCGTTCGAGACCAGCGAAGATTTGCAAGCCCGCGCGGCGTGGAACAATCTGAAGCCGCGCATGAGCAGGCCGCAAACAGTGTATTCCCTGTTTTTGGATGTAAAAGGGCCGCGAATTTATCTTAGCGGCATCGACACTAAATTAAAGGTTAACGATCCGTTGCTGGTTGATGTAATGGGCGACAACAATCCGATTTTGTTCCGAGTGAAAGAGGTCGTAGCCGATGCGCTCGGAAACCGGACGCTGGTGATGTTACAAACCAAACACCAACAATTCGACGCATCGCGCGATGTATTGGACATTCTGACTAGACACAAGAACATTGAATTTATATTGCTTGATAGCGGCGACGGACTGCCCGGTTTTTTCAGCTTTGCTTTCAATGTCGACGGCAGTACAAAGCTTTATTCCATCAGCGATGGCAACGAGTGGTCGTTTACCCATACCGCCAATGGCGCGCAATTTATCGAGCTAAGTCGGGGCGACGAACACTTGGTCTACGAGGTCAAAGCCATTGAAATCATCGACGGCATCAGCTTGACCTATCTACGTCTAACGCTACAAGGCGCGCAGTTTTACAGCAGCATGTTAACTGCACTGAATACCCGGCCTTCCCTGCAACCTCGCAATGCAACGCGTTTACACCGGGGATTGACCGAGCAGTTTCTGGGCGTGCCGACGGTTCAAGACGATGATGGCGAGGCCCCGGTTTTTAGGTCTATATCCGCCGGAGCCAAAACAGCTTCTGCGAGCTTTCTAATTAAGGGGCTCAGCACGATTGCAGAAGGCAGCAATGCCGTCGTGAAAAGATTTGCGCCGATGCTGCACGATAATCTGGCTATCGCCACGTCCAACGCCGGCATCACCGAGACGAATCCGATCAAGGTTTATGCGTTAAGGGCGAAAGCCACTCCATTCGGCTACAACGCGCCGTTACGCCCGACTTCATTTAATCGTGACAAAGGCGTATACAACGTGGCGGAATGGCTTATTACCGATCCTTACAATGAGCAATCCAGCATTACCGCCGAGGACTACCATAAACCCAAAGTGCTGTATTTGGATGCCGATTACGACATAACGCCCGATAGCTGGATAGTCATCGAAAATAAATCCCTGCGCACGCAGCGGATCATGCGTGTGGATGAGGATCATATCCAGCATAAAGCGCTTGCGGCTTACGGCATCAGCGGAAAAACCACGCAACTGAATCTTCAGCAAGTCTGGATCAGGTCGGAAGAACCCTTCAGCACGGTTAGGGATACCACTGTTTATATCCAGAGCGAAGAGCTGGAACTGGCTGAAGAACCCGTTTCAACGCCAATCTGCGGCGGCGTGGATGATTTGATTGAGCTGGAGGATTATTACGAAGCCTTGGAAGCTGGACGCTGGGTTATCGTTACCGGCGAACGCGACGACATTCCCGGAACGACCGGGGTCAGGTTCAGTGAATTGGCCATGCTGTCGGTGGTGCAACAGGATATTAACCGGCAAACGATTCATTTGCATCCGGGAAAACGTCGATATACCTTGCCGGGCGATAAGATTCACAGCTTTATCCAGCTGGCTAAACCCTTGGCTTACTGCTTTAAACGCGACACCATTAAAATCTACGGCAATGTGGTCAAAGCCACCCACGGCGAAACGCGGCAGGAAGTGCTGGGCAGCGGCAATGGCGCCAAAGCCTTGCAGGCGTTTACGCTTAAACAGCCGCCGCTGACCTTCGTCCCCGCAGCTAACCCGTCAGGCGCAGATAGCACGCTGAAAGTATGGGTCAATGGTGTGGAATGGCATCAGAGCAAGTCGCTGAATACACTGACCGCAACCGGCCGTAGTTTTATCAGTAAAACCGATGACGAGGGCAAAACTACGGTTATTTTTGGCAACGGCCACCAAGGCGCGCGGCTGCCAACCGGTATTGAAAATATCAAAGCGGAGTATCGCAACGGTATCGGCAAAGCGGGCAATGTCAAAGCCGAACAGATCAGTCTATTGGTCAGTCGGCCATTGGGCGTCAAAGAAGTCATCAATCCGTTGCGCGCATCGGGGGGAGCCGATAAGGAAAGCCGAGACCAAGCCCGTAAAAATGCGCCGTTGACGGTGGCTGCATTGGATCGGCTGGTATCGGTGCAGGATTACCAGGATTTTTCCCGCACTTATGCCGGTATCGGCAAAGCCTGTGCTACCGAATTATCGGATGGCCGCCGTCAAATCGTGCATGTGACGATTGCAGGCGCGGACGATGTGCCTATTGATGAAAGCTCGGATTTATTCCTCAACTTGCGCCAGGCGCTACATGATTTTGGCGATCCGTTCCAACCGATACAGCTGGCGGTGCGCGAACTGATGTTATTGGTGATCAGCGCCAAGATAAAGATCAACGCCGATTATCAATGGGAACGGGTTGTAGTTTCATTACGGACGGCGCTGCTGAAGGCCTTGGGTTTTGAACAAAGGGAACTGGGACAGAATGTGATGCTAAGCGAAATCATTGGTGTCATGCAGGGTGTTCCAGGCGTGGACTATATCGACATCGAAGCGTTTGGCGGACTCCCCGAAAAAGAACTGGTTTCCGGGCAACGTCGGCCCCTTACCCCTGGACAGATTGCCGAAAGAGTGCAGCAAATAGCCGAACAAGAAAGTCTCAAGCCATACCTGCCAGTCAATCTTGCCAAATCTGAAGGTGGCGTTATCCGGCCCGCACAAATGGCTTTTCTGAGCCCAGACGTTCCCGAATCGCTGATTTTAAATCAGATCCTGTGAGGCGAGTATGAGCATAAACTTAGACCGGTTATACGAACTACTACCGACCATCTACCGTGTTCGCGATGCCGAGCAAGGCGAGCCGTTGCGGGCGTTGTTGCAGGTTATCTCCGAACAGGCCGATATTGTCGAAAAAGATATAAACCAGCTTTACGAAAACTGGTTTATCGAAACCTGTGAAGATTGGGTGGTGCCTTACCTGGGCGATTTGATCGGCTACCAGCCGGTTGCCGAAGCCGGGTCGCCCAGCGATAGCGCTACGATACAAGGCAGGCAGCGCAATAAGGTGCTGATACCCCGCCACGAGATCGCCAATACCCTGCGTTACCGACGGCGTAAAGGCAGTCTGGCGCTGCTGGAATGCCTGGCTAACGACGTGGCCGACTGGAAGGCCAGAGCCGTTGAGTTTTATCCGTTATTAGCTAGCACGCAGCACCTTAATTATCTTCGGCCGGATCAAGGCCGTACCGTAGACCTGCGCAACAGCCATGCCTTGCAACATTTGGGCGGCGCGTTTGATGAGCTTGCGCATTCCGTCGATGTGCGTCGCATCAATTCCAATTATGTCCCCGGGCGTTATAACCTGGCTGCGGTCGGACTGTTCGTTTGGCGATTGCAGGTTTATTCGGTTAACAAATCTTCACCGAAAAGCAAAACCCCGGCTTGCTGCATTGAAGAAGTCGCACCGCATTGTTATACCTTCAGTGCTTTGGGTAACGATACTCCGCTCTATAATCGGCCCGTGCCGGAAACTGACGACACCTCGCTTGCCGGCGAATTGAATATGCCCGTACCTATTCGCAGGCGGGCTTTTGACGATGAAAATATCGCAGAACCGGTGTATTACGGAGAAGACAACAGCTTTGCGATCTGGGCACCCGGTTGGCCAAACAAGAACTCCCGGCAACCTGTTCCCCGTGAGCTGATAACTAGCACCGATTTGACCGACTGGCGATACCAATCGCCCAAAGGCAAGTTAGCGGTTGACCCGATCCTGGGACGCATGGTGTTTCCAGCCAAACAATTGCCCAAGAAAGTCTGGGTCTCTTATTACTACGGCTTTAGCGCCAATATCGGCGGCGGCGAATATACGCGTGTGCTGGCACAGCCGGAAAACAGTGTGCTTATTCAAGTCTGCGGACAAGAGCAATTACAAAAAGCACTGGAACCCTGGCAAGCAGGACAGCCGTTGAGTGGTCAACCGCCCAGCGCGGTTATCGAGATTATCGATAGCGGGGTTTATGTACTGCCCATCAACCTGGAATTGGATGCCATGCATCACTTACAGATTCGTGCCGCCAATGAGCGTAGACCGGTTATTCGTTTGCTGGATTACAAAACCGACCAGCCGGACAGTCTGAGCATAACCGGTGCAGCGGGCAGTCATTTAGTGCTTGACGGTTTATTGGTCGAGGGTCGCGGAGTTTTGGTGGAAGGGGCGGTCAACAGTGTCTTACTACGCCACACTACGCTGGTTCCCGGATGGTCTTTGGCGCCGGATTGCCAGCCCTGCCGCCCCGCTGAACCCAGTTTGTATGTGCTAAACAGTCAGGCTTGCATCATTATCCAACACAGTATTGTCGGTTCAATCCAAGTCAGCAATGATGAGGTAGGCGCAGATCCAATCATTATGCGCATCAATGATAGCGTTGTCGATGCCACCGGCTGGGAGTGCGAAGGACCGGAATGCGAGGCAATAGGTTCTCCGGGTTCGGGTTTTGCCCATGCTTCGGTGTCGATAGTCCGTAGCACTGTGCTTGGCAGCGTGGAGACACATGCAATCATGCAGGCGGAAGATTCTATTTTTATGGGCAAAGTATGTGTGGCGCGACGGCAAATAGGGTGTATGCGTTTTTGTTATGTTCCGCCCGAATCGCGTACGCCGCGCAGATTTATGTGTCAGCCGGATGGAGTGAGCAAGAATTTAACCGGGGAGGCAAAAATTCGTGAACAGTTGCGGGTAAGACCCGAGTTCAACAGCACCCGTTATGGTAGACCGAGCTATTGTCAATTGGCTCAAAACGGCGCAATAGAGATTACGCACGGCGCTGAAGATGAGTCCGAAATGGGGGTGTTCCATGACCTTTACCAGCCGCAACGCTTGGCCAACCTGCAGGCGCGCTTGCAACAATTTACGCCTGCCGGAACCGATGTCGACATTATTTTGGCAAGTTAATCACAAGAATTATTTTAGAGGACTACCCCTATGAAAGGCGATTTTTCAAAAATGACATTTGCTCCCGATAAAAACTTCTTGCGTGTACTGATGCAACAGGGTCGGGTTCAGTTGGATGCCGATGAGAATGAACAAGTGGCCATCTTACTGCATTATATGCAGACCTTGGCAGCCGATTTGATCGGGCCTTATGCGGGTCCTGAAGGCAATAACTTAGGTTTTAAAATTAATGTGACTGCCGACAAAACCAATTTATCCATCGGTAAAGGCCGCTACTATGTGGACGGTGTCCTTTGCGAAAATCACCATGACGATGCCACCTATTTTAAGCAGCCGGATTACCCGCTTGACGCTAAAACCGATGCTCTGAGTCCAGGCGTCCATTTGGTTTACCTGGATGTGTGGGAACGGCATATCAGTTATCTGGAAGACGACGATATTCGCGAAAAAGCCCTGAATGGCTTGGATACTTCCACACGCTCTAAAGTGATATGGCAGGTAAAAACAAAAGAGCTGACAAATGGTCAAACCTGGCTAGATGGCGTATCGGCATTAAAAGAAGAGCGGGTATTGAGTGAGGTCTGTTTACGCGCTGGGGTTCACCCTGTTGAGGCTAAATCAGATGCCTGTTGCCAACATCCTGATGCGTCATATCGGGGCGCAGAAAACCAGTTATATCGGATTGAAATTCATAATCCCGGCAATAGTGACCATACCCCCACTTTTAAGTGGTCTCGGGATAACGGCGCTGTGGCGTTCCCGGTTACGGCCATAACTGCCGACGCAGTCGCTAAAACGATGACTGTCGAGTTGGAAAATTTGGGTCGCGATGCTAAGTCGACTCTGTCGGTCAATGATTGGGTAGAACTGGTGGATGATGACTGTGTATTGAGACAGACAAACAATCTGCTATGTCAGGTTTATTCCATAGACAACATGACAAGAACCGTAGTGCTGACCGGAATCAGCCCTGTTATCTATCATCCCGATAAACATCCATTGATACGCCGATGGGATCAAAAAGGCGCGGATGTTAATGCTGACGGTGTTGCCATCAAGTCTCCTGGTTGGTTACCGATAGAGGCCGGTATTGAAATTGAGTTCAAACTAGGGGAAACACCTTTGCGAACTGGCGATTACTGGCTTATCCCTGCCCGAACCAGCACCGGCCAAGTGGAGTGGCCCAGCCAGCGGGATAATGACGGAAATATCGTTCCGGCTTTCATGCGGCCGATCGGGGTGGAACACCGTTATGCGCCTCTTGCCATCATCATGGTGTCAGCAAGCGGCAATGTCGATTTATCAACAGGGGTTCCCGATTTCCGGTGCAGTTTTAAACCGTTAGCGTACGGTTGCCAGTACAGCTATTACGGGCGACTTGGACAAGGTATAGGTACTGGTTTGCTATGTCCTGAAGAAGAATGATTGCCGTTTGGTCTTTTTGGAGCAAGCCGTATTTGTCATGCCGTAAACAAATCTGGGCGACTGAGAGGCACCATTTGTTGGCCTGGATATTGTCGCTACAGTTAGCGCGCAAGCATTTTCGCAAGACCCGGTTGGTAACCGATGAGTATGGTGCGCACATGTTAGTGGATGGTTTACGTTTGGAATTCGATGAAGTACAGATCGTATTGAATGAACTTGATCGGCAGGATTCCAAATGGTGGGCGCTGGGTAAAATTTATGCCTATCGATTGCAAGACGCGCCTTTTATCCACATAGACAGCGATGTGTTCTTATGGAAGCCGTTACCGGTAACCTCGCACACTCAAGTATTTGCGCAAAACCCTGAGTATTTTCAACTGGGCGAATCATTTTACAAACCCGATGAACTTTCCGAGTTAGTACGGCAACAGGGTGGCTGGTTACCAAAAGAATGGCAATGGTATCAGTCGCAAGGGAATATTCAACAGGCGGAGTGTTGCGGTATATTTGGCGGTTGCGCTATCGAGTTTATTCACTATTATGCCGACTTGGCTATCCGCACGATAGAACATGACGCCAACCGTTCTGTGTGGAAAACCCTGGGTGACGCCATTGAGAGAAACATTTTATTGGAGCAACACCTTCTTTCTGCCTGTATTAGCCATCGCAATCATCAGGATATAAGTCGCCAGCCGATCACTATGGAATACCTGTTTGCCTGTGAAGCCGATGCGTTCAACGCCGAAAAATCGGCGGCCGCTGGATACACCCATCTGATTGCCGACACTAAAAAGAATGCCATCGTTGCCAACAATCTGGAACAACGGGTTAAAAAAGATTATCCTGAAGCTTATCTACGCTGCCTGGAGTATCTGGAATAATAGGGGGTTAATGGTGATCTTACGCATTGACCATTGCTCTGTCCTTGCAACATTGCGCTCGATGCCATGAACGTAATAACATCTGACTATTGATTACGTCGAGGTTAACAACATGAGCAATAATACAGCGCAGGAATCAAGCCTCACCCTTATCAATGCGTTATTTGACTTTAATGCCTGTAACATCATTGAAACCCATATTTCCTGGGTGCTGCTGATCGGTAAACACGCCTACAAAATCAAAAAACCGGTTAATTTCGGTTTTCTGGATTTTTCCACGCTGGAAAAACGCCGCTTTTTCTGTCATGAAGAATTAAGACTGAATAGACGCTTGGCGGCCGAGCTGTATCTTGAGGTCGTGCCGATAACCGGTACCCCGGATCATCCACAAATAGGCGGCATCGGCAATGCCATTGAGTATGCCGTCAAGATGGTTCGGTTTCCTTCCGGGCAATTGCTCAGCAAGTATGCACAGCGCGAACAGCTAAGCACAGATCAAATCGATCAGCTTGCCGACAGTGTCGCCTGTTTTCATCAAACGATTGCTCAGGCGGGCGAAAATTCGCCCTATGGCGATAGTGCCAACATCAACCATTGGTTTGTCGAAAATTTCGACCATATCAGGCCTTTGCTGGTCGATAACGGTCAAAAACAACAGCTGCAAAATATTCAGCAATGGGGCGATAGCGAATGGCGTTATCTGGCTGATTTGATGCAACGACGCAAGCAGCAAGGCCATATACGGGAATGCCACGGCGACCTGCATCTGGGCAACATGACGATGATAAACGGCAAAGTAACCCTGTTCGACTGCATCGAATTTAATCCGATGCTGTATTGGATTGACGTGATCAGCGAAGTGGCTTTTTTGTTTATCGACCTGTTGCACTTTGGTTACAATCGCTATGCTTACCATTTTCTTAATCGCTATTTGCAACACACCGGCGATTATCCAGGACTGGCATTGCTTCGCTATTACCTGATTTACCGTGCTCTGGTTCGGGCTAAAGTGTCCTTATTGCGCATGGCTCAGCAGCAAGATGACGATACCGTTGTTAAACAGGCGCGCGATGAATACACAGTTTTTGCCAATCTGGCCGAACAGCTTACCCAGCGACGATCAACCTTTCTGATTATCACCCACGGCTATTCAGGTTCCGGTAAATCGACTTTCGCCTGCCAACTCGCCGAACAAATCGGCGCATTCCAGATACGTTCCGACCTAGAACGCAAACGGCTGTTCGACTACCGGCCATTAGAGCAAACCGGCAGCAACATAGACAGCGGAGTTTATACCCCACAGGCAAGCATAAAAACTTACCTGCATCTTAAAGAACTTGCCCAAGCCGTGCTTGAAGCCGGTTTTCCGGTCATTATCGATGCGGCTTTTCTTAAAGCCGGACAACGCGACCTTTTCCGGCAGCTTGCGGCAGGCTGCGGCGTGCCGTTTCATATCATTAATTTTCAAGCGTCTGATCAGGAATTATATAGACGCATCAAGCAACGGCAAGACGATGCTTCGGAAGCGACGGTGGCCGTCCTGCATCAGCAACAGCGATCGGCGCAACCGCTATCGGAACATGAACAAGCGAGTGTAATAACGCTGAATACCGAGCGCGACGATGTACTGGAAAATCTGCTGGATCATTTTGGGCGTTATTTGCAATGACGTGCTGTCAGTTTTTCAACCATAAAAAAACCATCACTTTACCGTTAGGAAATCCAAATGAATGAAGATACCTTAAATGTAGACATCAGAAAATTTCTCAAAAATGTCGGCATCACCTCACAACGCGAGATCGAACATGCTGTATTCAAAGCCGTTGAAAGCGGAAGCTGAACGGTTCCGAGACCCTAGACATTAAAATGACGCTGGAAGCTCCTGCTATTGGCATCAGCCATTGCATCGAGGGGAAAATAGCACTCGATTAAATAAACCGGACAGAGGACAAAAGCCATGAACAAGCACTTGAAATTAGTTAGGGAATTCCACGATACATTTTCATTCCCGCAAGCGGAACACGGAGCAAATATGCGGCTATCTGATATGGATGTTATTTTCCGCCAAGCCTTACTGATGGATGAAGGTAGCGCGGTTTTAAAAGCCATTAAAGCGGGCGAGATGGTTGAAATATTGGCAGGTCTGATTAACCTTGCCTATTGTGCATTGGGCGCTGTGGCTATGCGAGGCGACGATGTTATCGATCATCAGGTAACATGGCGGCACGATGGCTTTGTGGTATCGGTCATGCGCGCCCTGTCTGACAAAATCCATAACTGCAGTTCCGGCAGCACCGATGATTATTCGGCGGTTTATTGCTTGTGCGTGCATTTAACCAGAAGTTTTATCAATGCGGATTTCGATAAGGCCTTTCAAATGATCCATCTATCCAAACCGGCTAAAGCGCCCGATTTAAGCGAATGTTTTTACGAATAAACCTCAGCCTATTCCAGCCACACCTTATAGGTTTTACTGCCATCGTTAAAAATGAACAGTTGCTGAGGGGTAATGCCATTGACGCGGATAGAATAACTCAATTGTTTAAGGTCGATTTTTCCCGAACGGATGATGCGTTCCAATACCTCTTCCGGAATAAGATGCTCCAAATCCAGTACCGCTTCGGCGGGCATAGCAAGCGAAACACGCTGCTCACCGCCATCGGTGACGCACACGCAGAGTTTGCTTGCCTGCTGATCAAAGCTCAGCGCCGTAGCGGTAGCTTCCTGCTCAATTACCGGTAACTCATAAGCCATTGCCTGCTGAATAAGTTCCCAGCCAACCGCTTGTTGCAATAGCGGCCACCACGGCAAATTAATATCCAGCTGTTGTAATTGCTGGATAAGCCCCTGAAAAGCGCGCATCAGTAAAAACAGGTCGGAAGGCCCGGCCGACCGAAACCACCAGCGATAATCACCCAGCAGATCGTTAAAGGCTGGACCTAACTGCCACTGCTCCGGACTAAACGGATGGTTGACTAAAAAAGGCCGGAATAATATCTGGCATAAGGCAGGCAATGAGCCGCTGATCGGCGCAAGTTTTTTGCTGTCGAAGCCCAGCGCTGAAAAGCAATCCAGCGGTTTGATGGCGCTTCGTTCGCGACAGCCGACAATCAATTTAAGGAGCGCCAGCCGACGTTGTTCAGCAATAGTAATCGTGCAACCGTAATCAAGCAAGGTCACTAGTGGCCGACCATTTTCGTCATGACTATAAAAAATATTGCCGGGATGCGGGTCTCCATGCACTTCGCCGGCAACAAACAGGCTTTTAAATAGCGTCAGCATCAGCGTCTGCGCGATAGAGCGACGATCCTGCTCTGCCCAGTCGCTGATTTTGTCGATCAGCACGCCCTGTGCCCGGCTTTGCACCAGCACACCTTCGCTGCATAAATCCTTATAGACTTCGGGAACTCGCAATCCTGTAACCTGTACAGCCCTGCCGAAATAGTCCTGCCGCTGAGCTTCCGAGCGGTAATCGAGTTCGCGATGCATATTGTCGCGCAGGCTTCTTTTATACGCATCAAGATCAAAACCCCAGCGGCTAACCGGCCCAATACCAGGCAGCAAGCCGACCAAGCGCAATTCGGCATCGACCGCATCGCTAATATCGGGATAGCGGATTTTGACCGCCACCTCGTCACCGTTTTTAAGCTCGGCAAGATGCACTTGTCCGAGTGAGGCTGCTGCGATGGCAGGCTCTATGGAGCGGAAAACACTTTTGATCTTTTTTCCGAATGCTCTTTCAAGCAGCGGAATCAGGGTTTTTAACGGCAAAGGCTCTATGCCTGCGACCAGTGCTTGAAACGGCGTCGAGCCATCGTTGCCCGCAAACAACTGACCGACTTTCATGGTAATGCCGCGCGCATCGGCAAACAGTCCGACAAGCGCCTGTTTGGCGAGTAAGCGTTCAGTCTCGTTTTGAGTACGTTGCAGTTTTTTTGCCGCCAGTCCGATCCGAAAAAATTGCAGGCTGCGTTTTGCTGTTTTGAAGATAGTCACGTTTTTGGGTTTATCTGCTTCCGTTGCGTCACTGCCATAGACTTAAGAAAAGTATAGGCTAACAAGGATCAACGTTAATCCCAGCGATTGTCTCTGACCTGTACTTTACCGTTTTCGATTCTGACCGGAAAGCAGTCGATGTTCTCATAGGCGGGCGGAGATGTGACTGCGCCGGTTTTTACACAAAAACGTGCGCCATGGCGAGGGCAGATAATTTCATCGCCTTCCAATATACCGCTGGCAATTTCAGCGCCGTCGTGGGTACAAACATCTTCAATCGCATAAAATGCGTCGTCAATTTTAAAGATCGCGACATCGGTACCATCGACGTCTATGACGATGTTCTCGCCATTCGCCAAGGCATTTTGATCTACTACATCTATCCAGTCTGACATTTTTTATCCGTTATCGTTGTATGTTAAATCTGGCGACCCGCGATGTGTCTTTCGTCCTTCGCCTGGAAGCCTGCACCTTTTTATTATCCTTTCAAATAAACATCATAACGCAACAACTTACCCTGAAAACTTTGACTGGGCTTGCCGCCCAAAGGTTCGGCATAATCGGGGCTTTTGACCACCACGCGCTTCCCGGCGGCTTTTAAGGCGGCCTCAAAAAGTTGCTCCTTATCCTGATCGTCGCCCAGCAGATCGCGCAATACCATCATCGATTTTTTGGGCAGTGCCGATTTTTTGCGTTTGGGCGGAAACATAGGGTCAAGATAAATGCAATCGGGAGCGCTTTCCAATTCGGCCAACAGCTCGATGGCATTACCCTGCTGCAAGCTGGGAGGCTCAAGATTAAGCCGCAGCATCCAGTCCAGTTGCGCCAGTCGGGCAAAGCCGTCTGTCAGCAGTTCCGCCATGACGGGAGAACGTTCGATACACAGTAGCTCATAGCCCATGCGAAAGATATGCAAGCTGTCCTGAGCCCAGCCGGTAGTCGCATCGATAACGGTTCTGGTTTTGCGGCCAAGCGCCTGAGCTAAAGCGCCGTCTTTCGGTGCAGGCCATGATCGCTGCTCACCATTACGCGGCTCTATATCGACGACCAAACCGCCTTTTTTAAGCAACTCTCTGTCAAGCAGTTTTAAACAGCCGTCACGCCAGCTTAAAAAAAAATCTTCTGGGCTATCTTCGCTAAGCGACTGGTACAAAGGAACGTGCAATCTTTCTGCCAACTGTTGGAACGGAAGAACATCGCCCTGCCCCTGATAAAGTACGGCCAGCTTTATCGCCAGGGATGGTGTGTATGCCGCAAGCCTGTCTGGAGCAGGCGCGGCAATCGCCAGGGATGGTGTGCATGCCGCAAGCCTGTCGGGAACAGGCGCGGCGCCGGCGTGTTTTTGCGATGAAATTTTCGTACTCAATGATTACTCTGTCGAAATCGATTTTTGTTCATTTTTCAACGCGGCATCCAGCGTGTGCCAGGCCAAGGTCGCACATTTAACCCGCGCCGGATATTCCCGAACTCCGGCTAATACCGCCAGTTTGCCGACCGCTTCAAGATTAAAGTTTTCATCTTTACCTGTGGTCATTTCATGGAATTTTTTAAACAAATTCTCGGCTTCCTGTTCGGTTTTGCCTTTGACTATCTCGGTCATTAACGAAACCGAGGCCGTCGAAATAGCGCAACCTGAACCCTGAAAACTGGCATCGGTAATTCTATCGCCGTCCATTTTCAAATATAAGGTCAGACGGTCGCCGCACAGCGGATTGAATCCTTCCACTTTCCGGTCGGCATTTTCCATGACGTGGAAATTGCGCGGGTTACGGTTGTGGTCGAAAATAACCTCCTGATAGAGGTCGCGTAAATCATCAAACATATTTATTCTCTTGCGTGGTTATTCAGTATAGAAATGGGGATAAAGTTCTTCTGAACTGATATAGCGGCGGCTTGCTTGGCGCATAATGGCTTTACAGGTTCCGGTATCCAATTGGGTATGATTCGGAATGGTCAGAATTTGTTTTTAACTATAAACGATTCGCTCCAATTTAATATGACTACCTCGCTGAGAAACAATAACAAAATCAAACCGCATCAAAATAGCTAATACTTGTTTAGCTGTTAAGCGCTTTAACTTTGGCACACAGATTCCATTTCATAATTCACTACAATGGGTGGATTAGGCGCAAATCCTAAGGCGGCTAAATCTTCACCTTCCAAATGCAAGCTTATCGCTTCACGCAAATTTAACGTCACTTCATCGAGTGTTTGGCCTTGAGTAACAATAGGTAATTCGACACATTCAGCAACAAAGCCTGATTCTTCGCCTGTATGAATATATGCTTTGATAGTGTAATACATTAGCCAAATACCTCAATCAAGGACTCTATGCCTTTCATTAAAACGTCAATTTCTGCTTTGGTGTTATACATGGCAAAGGATGCTCTTGCCGTCGCGGGGACTTCAAAAAAGTCCATGACCGGCATCGCGCAATGATGCCCTGCCCTGATCGCAATCCCCAAGCTATCCAGCATGGTGCCAATATCATGGGGGTGTATCTTATCCAACACAAAAGACAAAATCGCACCTTTATGCTCCGCCTCGCCGATAATTCGCAGGCCTTTAATTTGCTTAGCTTTTTCAGTGGCATAGGCCAGCAACTCGGCTTCATAAGCGGCGATATTATCCATGCCGATGGCATTCAGATAATCAATGGCCGCACCCAAACCGACTACATCGGCAATACTGGGCGTACCTGCCTCAAACTTGTAAGGCAGCGTATTATATTCGGTTTCTTCAAAAGTGACCTTGCGGATCATATCCCCGCCGCCCTGATACGGAGGCATAGCTTCCAGCAAAGCCTGTTTGCCGTATAACACGCCCACGCCAGCCGGGCCATACAGCTTATGACCTGAGAAAACATAAAAATCGCAATCCAGATCCTGCACGTCCACCGTCATGTGCGGAATAGCCTGTGCGCCATCCAGCAACACCGGAATGCCTTTGGCATGAGCCGCTGCGATAATTTTTTTAACCGGATTAATCGTGCCCAACGCGTTGGACATGTGCACGACTGAAACCAACTTGGTTTTATCGCTGATCAGCTTTTCAAACTCAGCATAGATCAACTCGCCTTGCAGATTAATTGGTGCAACTTTTAAGATTGCGCCGGTCTGCTCACACAGCATTTGCCAGGGCACGATATTGGAATGATGCTCCATTGCGGTAATCAAAATCTCATCACCGGCTTTGATATTGGCTTTGCCGTAAGTCTGCGCGACCAGATTGATGGCTTCGGTAGCCCCTCTGACAAAAATAATCTCTTTTTCGCTGGCCGCATTAATGAAGTCTTTAACCTTGGTGCGTGCGCCTTCATACTTGTCGGTAGAGCGTATGCTTAAGGTATGTACGCCGCGATGCACATTGGCATAATCATGGCTGTATAAATGTACGATGCTGTCGATAACCGCCTGCGGTTTTTGGCAGGTGGCCGCATTATCCAGATAAACCAGCGGCTTGTTGCGTATAAGTTCAGCCAATATCGGAAAATCGGCGCGAATTTTATTGATGTCTAAACTTGTCGTCATAACCATTCCTTGTTGACGCCTTGCTGCGGGAAGCGCGCCAATACCTGTTCTAAAACCCTGTCGTGCAAACTTTTAATCTTGATCTTATCGACCATTTCGTTGGCAAAGGCAAAAGTCAACATGTTACGCGCGGTTTCTTCGTCAACGCAGCGCGATTGCAGGTAAAAAATGGATTTTTCATCCAGTTGCCCGACCGTCACACCATGTCCGCATTTTACATCATCGGCATAAATTTCCAACTGCGGCTTGGTATCCACTTCGGCATCATCCGATAACAGCAAGTTGCGGTTATTCATTTGCGAATCGGTTTTTTGGGCGTCTTCAGCCACAATCACCCGCCCCTGAAACACGCCTCTGGCCCTGTCATCCAGCACGCCTTTGTACAGCTCGCGGCTGATTGCATAAGGTTTCAAGTGATTGATGCGGGTATGGTTGTCGATATGCTGACGCTTGACGCCCAAGTACAAACCATTCAGTTCGCACGCCGACGCATGATCCAGATCGACATGAATATCGCTGCGCGCCAGCATGCCGCCAAAGGCAAAATTGTGATGGGTAAAGCGCGCGTCCCGAGCCTGTTTAATATAACTGCCGCCAAAATGATAGGCTTTTTCAGACTCGCTTTGTAGCTTATACAGCGTCACATCGGCATTCTGCCCGACAAAAACCTCGGTAACTGCGGCGGTTAAATAGGCATTATTTGAACCAACCGCCGCGTCTGCTCCCGGCAGACTTGCGGCATACACTCCATCCCTGGAGATCGCCGAACCTGTTCCCGACAGGTTTTCGGCATACACTCCATCCCTGGAGATAAAAGTTTCTATCACCTTAACTTCGGCCAAAGCGTCGGCAATAATGATATTGCGGGTGGTCGCCATTTGATCGACGCCGGTCACAACATGCAGAACCTGTATCGGTCTGTCTAAAACCTGCTTGGCCGGTACATGTACAAACAAACCGTCGGTAAACCACGCGGTATTGAAGGCAATAAAACTGTGCTCCGATTGATCGGCGGCCCGACCTAAATATTTTTCCACTGTGCCCGGCTGTTTTGCCAAGGCATCAGCCATGCTCATGACTGAAACAGCTTCAGGCAAACCGTCTAAAACCGAAAGTTCTGCCGAGAAATGGCCGTTCACTAAAACCAAAACCCAGGCATCTTCCAGTTGAACCGATTTCAGCCACTCGGCATCGACTTCATCGATGCTTAAACTTATCGACGGCGAAAACAGTTTCTTTTCAATGCCGGACACATTGGTGTAGCGCCATTCTTCTTCACGTGGCGATGGAAAGCCATGCGCTGAGAATTCCGTCAATGCCTGAGCTCTTAACGCCTGCAACCAGGGCAAATTTTGCCCCGGCAATGCCGATGCTATGGTTTGATATTCAGCCGCATAACGGCTTGCTGTTGCCGTATTCATTACGCTACCGCCTCTTCGACCCAACCGTAACCTTTTTCTTCCAACTCCAATGCCAAATCGGCACCGCCGGATTTAACGATCTGGCCGTGCGCCAAAACGTGGACAAAATCCGGTTTGATGTAATCCAGCAAGCGCTGGTAATGCGTGACCATCACAAACGAACGTTCCGGTGAACGCAAGGAATTAACGCCTTCCGAAACGATTTTTAACGCGTCTATATCCAGACCCGAATCGGTTTCATCCATGATGCACAATTTAGGTTCCAAGATAGCCATTTGCAGGATTTCATTACGTTTCTTTTCGCCGCCGGAGAAGCCTTCGTTAACCGCACGGTAAAGAAATTTCTCATCCATTTCCAGCAAGCGCACTTTATCTTTAACCAGCGTTAAAAAATCCATCGCATCGACTTCAGGCTGACCGTTATGTTTGCGTATAGAATTCAACGCCGCTTTCAACAAATAAATATTGCTGACGCCGGGGATTTCCACCGGATATTGGAATGCCAAGAACACGCCTTCACGCGCCCTGATTTCAGGGGCCATCTCCAGCAAGTCTTTACCCTGATAAGTCGCCGAACCTTCGGTCACGGTATAACCACCCTTGCCTGACAACACATGCGACAAGGTACTTTTACCGGAGCCGTTTGGTCCCATAATCGCGTGAATTTCACCTGCCTTAATCTCAAGGTTAATGCCTTTAAGAATGGGCTTGTCGCCAACGCTGACGTGAAGATTTTTTATGCTGAGCATATGTTTTACCTAAATTTAAAATGTAAATCGTTGGGTACGCATTGCGTACTATTATTAAGTATTCCGGTTTATTAACCCTCAAAAGGTACGCGGCGCGTATCCTACAGACTACAAATTTTTGTTAAGTTTCATCCGTACAAGTCAAATGTTTCTATTTTTTCTTCTATTTCGATATTCTTGCTTTTTAATCGCTTAATTTCAGAATTAATAGTATCCATTTTTTCCTGAGAGTAAGCTTTAGGTTTTCCATAAACCCCTGATTCAAGTTCTCGCATAATTTCATTAAGATTGCCGGGGCGCTCGTATTTAGCCTCTCTTTCAAACAAAGACATTTTTTCTAACTCAAGCACACTTATCCTTGTTAAATTCATATTATGCCGTACAGTTAATGCGGCTAATTTCACTTGAGCTTCCTGAGCTTTCGTTGAAATTTCTAATAGCTTTCTTGTTTCTTTTAATTCCGTTTTTTGTAACTTATAAGTCTCTCTTATCAAATAAAATGCAAATGCGGCAATAACAGGATTAAGTATTCCGCCAACATAATCGCCGAATGTTCCCCAATTTCCAGTATCTTTAGACAGATTTTGAAAAACATTCCACCAATCCTCATTTTTTAGTATATGAGAACTGAAATTAAAGAAATAGAAACCGACAATAACCAAGCCTATTCCAATAAGTATTGCTAGACTCCATCCTGTCTTGGAGTTTTTTAAATCAGCATTACTTGTTTCATTCGAATTACTCATGAACGGCCTTATAGAATCAAGGGAAAAACTTATAAATTTCTCTTCTGTGCATAACAGTCTTTACCGTAATCATTTCATTTTCAATCACCAAACCCAGTCGATAATTACCAAACCTGACTTTATAAAAACCATCATAGCCTTTCATTTTTTCAACCTTCCCGATTTCATAAATGGATGAGGTTGAAACTAATTCTTCAAATACAAAACTTTCAATCTTTGACCGAATATCACTGGGAACCGCTGCCAATTATTTTAAGAATTTTTTACTGTACTCGACTTTCATCAAGCTTTATCCAGAGTCGCATAGTATTTCTTTGCTTCTTCAATACTCAGTGTTTCGCTTTCATCCGCATTAATAAGCTGAACTAACGCGTAATTTTCCAGAACATCTTCAATTTTCTCGAAGGTATCAATATCAAGCTGCACCGCGACTTTGTGGTTGTCTTCATCGACAATATATTGTCTTTTTAATTCCATAACCTTAACCTCACGCGTTAACCGACCGAACCTTCCAGACTCAACCCCAACAACGCTTGAGCCTCCACCGCAAACTCCATCGGCAGCTCCCTGAATACTTCCTTACAAAAACCGTTAACGATCATCGACACCGCATCTTCCGCCGACAGTCCGCGTTGCTGGCAAAAGAACAGCTGATCTTCGCTGATCTTGGAGGTCGTCGCTTCATGTTCGACTTGGGCCGAAGGCTGCCTGACTTCCACATAAGGGAAGGTATGCGCGCCGCATTTATCGCCGATTAACAGCGAATCGCACTGGGTATAGTTACGGGCATTTTCCGCGCTTTTCAACACCTTGACCAAACCGCGATAAGTGTTCTGCGCAAACCCCGCTGAAATGCCTTTGGAAATAATGGTACTGCTGGTGTTTTTACCGATATGGATCATCTTGGTGCCGGTATCGGCCTGCTGATAATTGTTGGTCAGCGCCACCGAATAAAACTCGCCGGTGGAATTGTCGCCGGTCAGGATGCAGCTTGGGTATTTCCAGGTAATGGCCGATCCGGTTTCCACCTGCGTCCACGACACTTTGGAATTCTCTCCCCGGCAATCGGCGCGTTTGGTTACAAAGTTATAAATACCGCCTTTGCCCTCTTTATCGCCGGGATACCAGTTTTGTACGGTAGAGTATTTGATGGTCGCATCTTTCAGCGCAATTAACTCAACCACCGCCGCATGCAGCTGATTTTCATCCCGCATCGGCGCGGTGCAACCTTCCAGATAACTGACGTGACTGCCTTCATCGGCAATAATCAAGGTCCGTTCAAACTGCCCGGTGTTGGCGGCGTTGATCCGGAAATAGGTCGACAATTCCATAGGGCAACGCACGCCTTTGGGAATATAGACGAAGGAACCGTCGGTAAATACCGCTGCATTTAAAGCGGCAAAATAATTGTCGGTAGGCGGCACCACCGAGCCCAGATATTGTTTGATCAGTTCGGGATGTTCTCGCAAGGCTTCTGAAATCGGGCAAAAAATAACGCCAACATCGTTCAGCTTACCTTTAAACGTAGTCGCTACCGATACGCTGTCGAAAACCGCATCGACCGCAACACCGGCCAGACGCTCCTGTTCATCCAGAGGAATACCCAGTTTTTTGTAGGCTTCCAATACTTGCGGATCGATCTCATCCAAACTTTGCGGTCCGTCTTCCTTGCGTTTAGGCGCCGAATAATAACTGATTGCCTGATAGTCGATAGGATCGAACTTGACGAACGCCCATTCAGGCGGCTTCATAGTCTGCCAATGACGGAACGCTTTCAGCCGGTATTCCAGCATAAACTCAGGCTCGTTTTTAACCTTCGATAAGCGGTGAATAACCGCTTCATCAAGTCCCGGCGGGAAAGTATCGGTTTCCAGTTCAGTGACAAAACCCTGTTTGTAACCCTGACTGATTAAATTACTGATTTCTTGTGTGCTTGCTGACATAAAAACTTCCTATCGATATAAACTGCTGAGCGGAATCATCACTTCTTCCGGCACAGCAGCAGGTCTAGTTAAATCGGCCAAAGTCACCGACTCTAACGCATTATGAATAGTCTGGTTAATCAAACCCCAGTTCCCCCGAATATCACAGCCCGAAGCCTGCTCGCAACTCTGATGGGAAATACTGCATTCGGTTAGGGCAATCGGCCCTTCCAGAGCACTGATAACCGCCGCAACACTAATCTCTTCGGGCATTCTGGCTAAAATATAACCGCCTTTGGCTCCTCGTGTAGAAATCAACATCTTAGCGTTAACCAGCATCTTAAGAATTTTACTGACCGTAGGCAAAGCAATACCGGTTACCGCCGCTATTTCCATAGCGGCATGCACTTGTATTTCGTCTTTAGCCATAAAACTTAAAATGACCGTTGCATAATCAGTTAACTTACTCAACCGTAACATATGTTGCCCTCATCGATTGAGGACCATTCTAGTCCTATTTAATTACAGAGTAAAGTCGTTGGTAATTGTTATCTGAAATTCCAATATTTACTTTCCGTCTGCCGCATCCCCTGCACTGCCCAAGCGTTATTTTCAACATTAACCACAATCGCCCCGCTGTCGGCACTACTCAGCCAAAGAGCATTGACTCGCCGATAGCCGGCTAAAACATCCTGATGCGGATGACCGAATTGATTGCGATAACCTGCCGGAATCAACACGTAGTCAGGTTGTACCGCACGCAAAAAACCGGCTGTCGATGAGGTTTTGCTGCCGTGATGCGGGGCGACTAATACATTGGCTTTTAAAGCCTCGCCGTAAGTCTCGACCAGCCAGGATTCTGCTGTAGCTTCAATGTCGCCAGTCAACAATACCGTACCGTGTTTCGACTCGATTTTTAGCACACAGGAATTGTCGTTTTCCGACACAAACGCCTGCTGCGGCGCCAGCATCGTAAATTTGACTTCATCCCATAGCCACGATTGCCCGGCCACACACTCGGTTGGCGCATACTCGCTTAGCAATTGCGGAACACTGGTCAACACCTTTTCAGTATCCATGCCGTGCATTAACGATGCCGCGCCGCCGATATGATCATTATCGCCATGACTAATGATTAAGCTGTCGATTTTGGCTATGCCTTGCGCATGCAAAAAAGGCAGCAATACCCGTTGCCCCATGTCGCTGTCAGCAGAAAACCTCATACCGGTATCGTAAACCAGCAGATGATCAGTCGTTTGCACAACCACCGATAAACCTTGCCCGACATCCAGCAAAGTCATATTGATGTCGCCGGTTTCAGGTCGTTTTGTATCAGTAACGACTAACGGTAAAAACATCACCAAGCTTAGCCACCGCGCCGGAATGCCGATTGGAGCAAGTAACAGCAACACCCCCGGCACAGCAAAAAACAACGCCCAATACGAGGGTGACGCATGCGTTATCGATGCCATCGGGAGTTCCGCCAAATAATCCAATAGCCACCATAAACCTTGCAGCACATGATCTACCCAATAGAACAACTTGCCAGCCAGCATTGATGAAACAAACATGACCATGACGGCCAGCAGCGATAAGGGCACAACCAATAGACTGATGACCGGCACGGCAACCAAATTAGCCAGCGGCGCAATCAATGAAACCTGTTGAAAAAACAGCAATAACAACGGCGATAAACCCAGCGACGTGACCCAATGTATTTTTATTGCGCCCCAAAAATAGCCCAACTTGCCCAGGCGCCCGGAAACGGCATAAACAATCACACTCACGGCCAGAAACGACAACCAGAATCCCGCAGCCAACACCGCTAACGGATCGAATAGCAACACCGCGAATAGGGCGATGGCCAAGGTATTAAAGGGGCGACTGTTGCGTTGCAGAATAATAGCGGTCATCGCGATAGACACCATAACCACGGAGCGTTGGGTAGGCACGGAAAATCCAGCCAACCCTGAATAAAAAACGGCAACCAGCACCGCCGAAACCGCCGCAACTCTTTGCGGCGGCCACGCCAGCCATCCGGTCCAGGCCCACAATTTCAGCACCAAGAAATAAACCAGCCCGGCAACCAGACCGATATGCGAGCCGGAAATTACCACCAGATGAGTGGTGCCGGTTTTACGAAAAACCTCCCATTGCTGTTGAATGAGACTGCTGCCATCACCAATAGTCAGCGCCTTTATCAGCGCAAAACTGCGACTGTTGCCCAAAATCAGGGAGAGCTGATCGGCGATACTTTGCCGCCAGACGGAAATGCTGTTCCAGGCCGAATCGCGACCCAGCAAAACAGGCTTTTGATGCGGACGCACATAGCCGGTCGCACCGATACCTTCGGTAAATAGCCAACGCTCATAATCAAAGCCGCCGGGATTCATGGTGCCGTGGATGCGCTTCAATTTAACCGTAAAAGCCCAATGCTGCCCCGCCTTGATTTGTTGATCCGGATAATACCAACTCAATCTCAGCTTAGCGGGCAATTGTTGTGCAGATTCTGGAATAGTTGCCACGTTTTCAAAGGCGACCGGCCGGTCGCCCCTACCGGTATACACACCATCCCTGGGGATCACCGCACCCGTTCCCGACGGGTTTGTGGCATACACCCCATCCCTGGGGATAAAATCGAAACGGACGCGCCTTTCATCCTGTTCAGGCAAATCGGCTATAGTGCCGGTCACCTGAACTTCGACACCTTCTAATTGCTCAGGTAACTGGTCAGACAATCGGTGCATGGCAAACACTATCGCCCACAGAACGCCGAGAACAAAAAATAGCCACTGCCAATAACGCAACCATGCAATAATGCCCGCCACTACGGCACCGACTATCAGCCATTTAATATCCGGCAACACCGGATACTGTTGAACTAACAGCAGTCCGGCTAAAAATGACAGGGCGGAAATAACCATTTAGCACCTTGGTGTTTTTTAGGCCGGCAAAAACCTGATAGACTTAAACAAATGTAACTTTAATAAAAAATACTAATGCCAAAAAAACGCATACAACAACTGATCAACAAACTCATTCCTGATCCTGACGTGATCAAGCGCCACAAGAACCTTCAATTTCTTGGCGATAAACTGCACGAACCTAACCTCTGGCATTTAAACCGGCGTTCTATCGCTATGGCTTTTGCCGTGGGTCTTTTTTGTGCCTGGATTCCGACGCCGACGCAAATGGCTATTGCCGCAGCGGGTGCCATTTATTTCAGCGCTAACCTGCCGCTTTCGGTGGGACTAGTCTGGATAACCAACCCTATCACCATGCCGCCGCTGTTTTACTTTGCTTATAAAGTGGGACTCTGGTTTATGAATCAGCCAGCCAGCGCCGATGACTTCGAGTTTTCACTTAGCACGATGTTCTCAGGGCTTGGCGATATTTGGCAGCCTTTTCTGGTTGGTTGTTTAATTATGGGCATAGTCTCATCCACCATCGGTTATTTCGGTATTCAATATTACTGGCGACATCATATAACCAAAAAATGGAAAGAACGAAAGGAAAAAAGGCTACAGACGAAAGATTAAAAACCAAAGGCAAAAGAACTTAGCACTTGTGCCTTTGGCCCTGTATCTTTAACCTAATATAACCCCATCTTCCATGTGCAGAACCTTGCCCATTTTTGCGGCCAATTCATGATCATGGGTTACTACCAAAAAGCTGACATTCAGTTCCTGATTTAATTCCAGCATTAACTGATAAACTTGGTCAGCCGTTTTGCTATCCAGGTTTCCGGTCGGCTCATCCGCTAGAACCACACTTGGCTTATTAATTAGCGCCCTGGCCACTGTGGCACGCTGCCTTTCCCCTCCGGACAATTCACCGGGTTTGTGTTCAATTCGATGTCCAAGCCCTACCCGCTTCAATAACTCAGTCGCACGGACACTCGCCAGTTTTACCGACAATCCGCCAATCAACAAAGGCATCGCCACATTTTCCAATACGGTAAATTCGCCTAACAGGTGGTGCGATTGATAGATAAAGCCTAAGGATTTATTTCTTAATTTAGCTAATTGACCGGAGCCAACTTCATTGAGATTCACTCCATCCAAAACCACCTTACCGCCGCTGGGTTTTTCAAGTCCGCCCAATAAATGCAGCAAAGTGCTTTTGCCTGAACCCGATGCGCCCATAATGGCGACACGCTCACCGACACCAATACTTAAATCGACGCCTTTTAAAACCTCAACATTCAACCCGCCCTGGTCATAGCGCATGGTCAACTGCTGGCACTGCAAGATACTGGTGTTATTCATATCTGAGAACTTCCGCTGGATTTACTTTAGCTGCCTGCCAGGCAGGATAAATAGTTGCCAATAATGACAGGAAAAAGGCCATGCCTGCTATTGCATAAACATCTGACCAAACCAGTTTGGATGGTAATTCGCTGATGTAATACACATCCGCCGCCATAAACTGAATGTGAAATAATTTTTCAATCGCCGGAACAATGGTTTCCACATTCAAAGCCAGCAACACCCCGCCTACGGTTCCGAGTGCCGTGCCGACTACGCCGATAACCGCGCCCAACACCATAAAAATCCCCATCACCGAACCTGCGGTTAATCCTTGGGTTTTCAAAATAGCAATATCGCCACGCTTATCGGTAACCACCATCACCAAGGTCGAAACAATATTAAAAGCCGCCACCGCCACGATCAGCAACAGGATAATAAACATTACCCGTTTTTCCGTCTGTATCGCCCGAAAGAAATTACTGTGCGCCAGCGTCCAATCGCTGACCTGATAATCACCAGATAAAGCGGTTGAAAGTTCACGAGTTATTTTCGGGGCGTTAAACAAATCGTCCAGTTTAATCCGAAGACCTGAAACCGAACCTTCCAGGCGGAACAACTTGGCCGCATCATCAATATGAATCATCGCCATATTACGGTCATATTCATACATGCCTACCTTAAAAATACCGACTACGGTAAACCGACGCATGCGCGGCACAATACCGGCCGGTGTCGAGTTAATCTGCGGACTGATCACGGTAATTTTTTCGCCCATGAAAACGCCCAGATAATTGGCTAACTCCACGCCTAAAACAATACCGTATTCGCCCGGAACCAGATCAGACAGTTTGCCCTCTTTCATTTTATCGGCGACTTCCGAGACTCTGGACTCGTATTCCGGCAAGATTCCGGTCAACATAGTGCCGCTAACACGCCGGTCGGCATTAATCATCACCTGTCCATTAATAAAAGGCGCCGTGCCTTCTACATGGGGATAATTTTTTAATTTCTGCTCCAGTTCCTGCCAATCATCCAACTGGCCGTATTTTCCAGTGGCAGTCGCATGTGAGGTCATGCCGAGTATGCGCTCGCGTAATTCGGCTTCAAAGCCGTTCATCACCGACAACACGGTAATCAGCGCAGTAACGCCCAAAGCTATGCCCAGAACAGACGTTAAAGTAATAAAAGAAATGAACTGAGTTCGACGCTTAGCTCGCGTATAACGCAAGCCGATATAAAAAACGAGAGGTTTAAACATGAAGCCTACAAGGTAAAATTAAAAAATCAGGATTTCCTGCACTGAGCGCAAAAACCGTATAAATAAAGGCCGTGATCGGTTAATTCATAACCCAGCTTTTCTGCAATTTCTTTTTGCCGGGTTTCAATAACCTCATCGGTAAACTCATCTACCTTGCCGCACTTCATACAGAGTATGTGATCATGATGAGTACCCGAATCCAGCTCAAAGACAGAGTTGCCGCCTTCAAAATGATGCCTGCTCACCAGACCCGCCGCTTCGAATTGGGTTAAAACGCGATACACCGTAGCCAAGCCGATTTCTTCATCCTCGCTCAGCAGAATTTTATAAACCTGTTCCGCAGTTAAATGGCGTTCATCAACCTGTTTTTCTAAAATTTGCAGAATCTTGATCCGAGGTAAAGTCACCTTCAAACCTGCATTCCTTAAATCATGGGGTTCCAACATTCATCTCCGGTTATGCCTTGCGTACAGGCGGCTTTATTATAGAACTGCGCGCATTGTAGCCTTTTTTTGGTAAGTTGCGCATGACAGTTTTATAGGATAATTCTTTAACATCCTGTATGATTTTGCATTTTCAACATATCCGCAAGCTCAAATGAGAAAGCCGCTTTTTGCTTTAACCCTACGTGGAAACCGCTATTCCTGCATCGTTGCAATGGCGGCAAGCCTAACACTCACATCATGCACCACCATCCTGACCAACCTGCCCGGTGTTTATACCGTAGATGTCCAGCAAGGCAATATCGTTGATCAGGACATGATTGACCAACTCAGACCGAGCATGAACAAACGCCAAGTGCAATATATAATGGGTTCACCGATGCTAATTGATTTTTTTAATCAGCAACGTTGGGACTATCTGTATTCGGCGCAACTGGGCGGCGAAAGTAGACAACAAAAAAGAATTTCATTGTACTTTGATAATGACCAACTAATCGGCGTACAAGGTGATTTCAAACCTAGCGTTATTCCCGTAATCAAAACATCGGGTGAAACTACAGTCGATGTGCCGAAGCGTAATCTTGAAAAAACTCTGTGGGAAATGATCACCGGCCTGTTTGGCTACGATAGCACCGATGATGAGCATGCGACAGATAGGTCTGATAAAAAACCATCACCAGAACCCGCATCGGGGCAACTGCCACTTTAGCCGTTTGTAGGTCGGGTACGCGTAAAGTGTTGAGTTACGGCTAGTGTCTAGGCAAATATCTGTCCATGCAGTCGTAACTCAACCTATGAAGCTATAGTTCTCAAGCAATCCACAATCAAAAACGCTTCAAAGCCCTTTGCCGCCTAGCCTCTTTAGGATCATGAAGCAAAGGCCGATAAATTTCTATTCTATCGGCTTCTCTAACCGGCTGTTCCAGTTTGCAGACTGCACCAAAAATACCCACCTTAAGTTCAGACAAGCCAATCTCAGGGAAACGCTCCAGCAAGCCAGACGCTTTTATCGCAGCTTCAACAGTCGCGCCTTCCTCCATTGCCACCGTGACTATTACCTGTTGTTCGGGTTTCGCGTAGACCACTTCGATTTCAACCATAAACTTCTTTAGCCCTTGAGGTAAAAGAACTCACCATGGTGTTGCAGATCTGGTTAAAGACTGCACCGAAGGCCAGGCTTGCCAGTTTGCCCGACATTTCGAATTCCAGATCCAGGGAGATTTTACTGGCATCTTCACGTAGCGGTATAAAATCCCAGGTTCCTTCCAGAGAGGAAAACGGGCCGTTCAACAGGGAGACTGTCATCCTGCGTCCATTAACTATCTTATTTCGGGTCGAAAAGGATTTTTTAAAACCGCCTTTGGAAATGACCAGCTCGGCTTCAACCATGTCATCTTCACGCTTGAGGATTCGACTGCCGCTGCACCACGGCAAAAACTTCGGATAGTCTTCTATGTTGTTAACCAGGTCAAACATCTGCTGTGCTGAAAATTTGACCAAGGCACTTTTTTGAACAACGGTCATGGTTAAAGAACCCCAACCACATGCAGAAACACCAAAAACACCGCGGCAGGCGCCACATAGCAAATTAAAACCTTCCACACTTGATAGCTAAGCGTGTTTGGCATACCCAGTTCATGCTCGGAGTGTTGCCGCTTCATAATCCAACCGGCAAACACCGCGATACAAAAACCGCCGATAGGCAGCAGCAAATTGGCGGTTAAATAATCCAGCAATTGAAAAATAGTCCGGTCGAAAATCTTGAATCCGGACCAGATGTTGAATGAAAAAATGGTACCGAATCCCAGCAGCCAGGTTATCGAACCTGACCAGATACAGGCTTGTTTTCTGTTCATGCCCTTGTTTTCAACCAACCATGCAACAGCGGGTTCGATCAATGAAATGGACGAAGACAAGGCCGCAAACACCAGCATCACAAAAAACAAAATGCCGAATAGCCAGCCGCCGGTCATGTTGCCGAATGCAATCGGCAAGGTTTGAAATATCAATCCCGGACCTGCGGCAGGTTCCAGGCCGCTGGCAAAAACAATCGGAAAAATAGCCATACCCGCCAATAAGGCAACTGCGGTATCGGTGCCGGCAATCAAAAATACGGTTTTGGAAATGGATACGTCTTTCGGCAAATAAGAGCCGTAAACCATAATCGCGCCCATACCGATACTCAGAGTAAAAAAAGCATGTCCCATGGCGGTCAATACGCTATCACCGGTCAGTTTGCTAAAATCGGGCGTGAATAAGAATTTGAGCCCCTGATCATAGCTGCCGGTAGTCATTGCATAGGCCACCAGTAAAATCAGCATCACAAACAAGCTGGGCATTAAAAAACGTACGGCTTTCTCGATACCGGTCTTAACGCCACGCGCTACAACCGACATGGTTGCCAGCATGAACAGACTATGCCAGAAAATCAGCTGTATCGGACTGGCAATAAGACCGTCAAAGAGACCTTTTATCTCTGAGGCATCGGCAGCGAAAAAACTGCCGGTAAAGGCCTTTAACACATAAGCCGAAGCCCAGCCTGCAATAACGCTGTAATAAGAAAGTATTAAAAAACCGGCAATAACGCCCATCCAGCCTAAATAATGCCAGTTTTTATCGGCCCCGGCTTCGTCGCTCAGGGTTATCATGGTATCAATCGGATTCTGCCTGGTTCGCCGCCCGAGCATGGTTTCCGCCATCATAATGGGTATACCGATCAGTAACACGCACAATAAATAGACGATCACAAATGCCCCGCCACCATTTTCTCCGGTAATATAGGGAAACTTCCAAATATTACCCAGTCCGACTGCGGAACCTGTCGCAGCCAGGATAAATGCGAAACGTGATGACCATTGACCATGATCTGATTTTTCTGTACCCGTCATTTGTGCTCCTGTAAAAACGTAAAAGTTATAAATTCACCACGGATGTTTCTTTCGTGGTGAGCTTTTCTGACTATTGCAGTAATATCGAGTAAAATAACAAAATTATTCCTTTACGTCAGTTTAAAAAAACTAATCCGCACTTATGGCCGATAAAAAGTCGAAGAAAAACACCAAGCAGCAAAACGCCAATATTGCCGTTAATCGCCAGGCGACTCATGAGTATACGATTGAGGAGCGGTTTGAAGCAGGGATTGTTTTGGAAGGCTGGGAAGTTAAAAGTCTGAGAGATGGACGCATCCAACTCAAAGAAAGTTATGTCGTGATCAGACGCGGCGAAGCCTGGTTGTCGGGCGCACATATTTCACCGCTGTTATCGGCATCGACCCATGTTAATCCTGATTCTATCCGCGCCAAAAAACTGTTGTTGCACCGGCACGAACTCAGCAAGTTGATCGGCTCGGTTGAACGCAAAGGCTACACATTGATTCCGCTGTCGATGTACTGGAAAAACGGCCGAGCCAAACTGGAAATCGGTCTGGCCAAAGGTAAGCAATTGCACGACAAACGCGCCACATCAAAAGACCGCGACTGGCAACGTGAAAAAGCACGGATCATGAAGAAAGGCTAGAAACAGATAAAAGGCGCAAGGTTAAAGGATGTGTTTCTAACCTTTCGCCCTTGGCACTTAGCCTTCTTTCCCTTAAACCATTCCTTCACATTAAAATGTCCACACACCCTAATCTCCTTTCTATAGAAAACAGCCTGCTGATCGTCGTCGATTTGCAGACTAAATTATCAGTAGCCATGCCGGAAGCTGAAGCCGAGCTGATGACGGCCAACGCCCGCAGCCTGGTTGAAGCCGCAGGACTGTTAAGCATCCCGGTGTTATTAACCGAACAATATCCCCAAGGCTTAGGCTCTACCGATACCAGCATCACCGACTTGTTGTCGGAAGACACTCTCATTTTCGACAAGACCGGTTTTTCCTGTTGTGCCGCTGACGGCTTTACTGACACCGTAGCCAACACCGATCGCAAGCAAGTCATATTAATCGGTCAGGAAGCCCATGTTTGCGTATTACAGACCGCATTGGAATTGCTGCATTTAGGTTATCAGGTGCATGTCGTCGAAGACGCCATTTGCTCACGTAAGGCGGAACATAAATTCTATGCCTTGCAGCGTATGCAACAGCAAAACGCCACTATTACCAATTATGAATCGGTATTATTCGAATGGGTCAAAGACTCCACACGTCCTGAATTTAAAAAGATTTCCGGCTTGCTTCGTTAACCCTATTTCACATTGAATCTTACCCATGTCGCTTACATCCTTCATTGAAAAAATAAAAAATAATGACCCCGTCAGTTTTGATGAAACGATCGCCGTTATTACCGAAAATTACCATTACCAGCCTACCGAATTTCGCAACGGCCTAGGTGAACATATATTAATTAATCAAGAAGGCAGTAACGAAGGCTCCTGCAAGATTTTCGACTTTGCTCAAATTAACGAGCTTAATCAACAACAAACTTTAAATCTGTTCGGCGACTATTACCGGGATGTTTTAAACGATCCGAACGGCACGAATCACCAGAACATCAGAAATTTCATGCAATACGGCTGGGCTGGTATTTGTTTTAAAGATATAGCGTTGATGGCTAAATAAGATTCATAAGGACTTTACTACAGTCAATAGCTTGAATGCCGTGGGCCCGACAGATATTAAAAAACGCGAATAAATTCGCGCCCACAGTAGAATAAATTCAACCCAATGAATATCGATTACTTAATCATCGGTCAAGGACTCGCCGGAAGCTTGCTGGCATGGGAGCTCATACAACGCGGTTGCAAAGTCATCATTGTCGATAACGGCCGGGAAAATGCCTCGCAAGTCGCCGCCGGATTGATCAACCCGATAACCGGCATGCGCTTTGTAAAATCCGCCGATGTCGATACCTTATTGCCTGCGGCAAAACACCGTTATTTACAGTTAGCCGATTTTTTTCAGCAAGAATTTTATGTAGAAAAACCGATGCTGCGGCTTTTCCGTAGCGAAAGCGAATTAAACAACGCCCGCAAACGCCTGAACAACCCCGAATATCAAGCCTACTTGGGCGACACACAGCCGCCGAGCGAAGCCATTAACCATCTTGCAACACCTTTCGGTTTTCTGGAACAAAATCAGACCGGTTATTTACTAACCAAGCCATTATTAAGCGGCTTAAAAACGTTTTTCATTGCCCAAGACAGTTACCGGCAGGCTGATTTTGATTACCGGGACATTCACCTTGAACCGTCTTTGCGCTGGCAGGACATTTTCCCCAAGCAGATTATTTTCTGCGAAGGCTATCAGGCAACACAAAATCCCTGGTTTTCCTACCTGCCTTTTCAACCGGTCAAAGGCGAAATTCTGACGCTGGAACACCAAACCGAATTGCCTGATAAAATCATCAATTGCGGCAACTGGCTGATCCCGTTAAACGACCATCGAATCAGGATAGGCGCAACCTTTGACCGGGAACATCTGAACACCCACACCACCGAGCAAGGTAAAAATGACTTGTTAAATGCACTCAAGCAAATCTCACCCGATTTGACGCCTATAACCTTGGTCAACCACCAAGCCAATGTCAGGCCTTGTACTCAGGACAAACAGCCGTTTATCGGCCTGCATCCAAGACACCCGCAACTGGCGATTTTCAACGGCTTCGGTGCCAAAGGCAGCTTGCAGGTACCTTGGTACAGCGAGCATTTTGTCGATGCCTTATTAAACGGCACTCCCCTACCCAAAACCTGCAATATTCAACGCCATTATGAAACGCATTTCACTGGTTAATACAGCTCACGACCTGATCCGGGACATTCTCCGCCCCGGCGATATTGCGATCGATGCGACGGTCGGCAACGGTCACGATACCCTGTTCCTCGCCGAACAAGTCACCTCCTCCGGCTATGTTTACGGCTTCGACATACAACAGGCGGCTATCGATTCGACTCGGGAGAAATTCCGGCAAGCACACCTTTCGGACTCCCTGACCTTGGTCCATGCCAGTCATGCCGGCATGACGGATAAAATTCCCGCAGATCTTCACGGCAAAATCAAAGCCATCATGTTTAATCTGGGCTATCTGCCGGGCGGCGATAAAAGCGTCATCACCCTAACCGATTCCACCTTGACCGCCTTAACTGTCGCCGCCCGGATTTTAGCGGTCAGTGGCATCATCACCCTGCTGGCCTATCCCGGCCACCCAGGCGGCGATATGGAAACCGATCGGGTTAAAAACTGGTGCGAGCAACTGGATACTCAGCAATTTGAAGTCAGCGCCATTTACAGCAGCGAACACAAAGACACAGCACCCAGGCTTTTTGTGATCCGCAAGATACGATAGCTCACGACTATCTGGTATCATTGCGCCCCTCATTTATCCATTACCCATAAAGGACAACCCATGTCAGAATTCAATAACGTAACCATCGTCAAAAAAGCCAATGTTTACTTCGGCGGCAATGTCAGCAGCCGGACTATCAAGTTTAGCGATGGCTCGTCCAAAACCTTGGGCTTTATGCTGCCCGGCGAATACACTTTTAACACCGCCGACCCTGAACTCATGGAAATCATCGACGGCGATCTGGATGTTTTATTGCCCGGCGCAGACTGGCAAAATATAAAAGGCGGCGAATCTTTCAACGTGCCTGCCAATGCGGCATTCACGATGAAAGTCAAAACCCCTAGCGATTATTGCTGCTCATTCATCAAATAACGACATGGAAAAAGTCGCCATCTTTGTCGATGTGCAGAATATCTATTACACCACCAAGCAAAGTTATCAGCGGCATTTTAACTACGCTGCTTTCTGGACGCAGGCGACCGCAGGCAGGGAAGTGGTCGCGGCGTTTGCTTATGCGATCGACAAGGGCGACAGCAAGCAGCAGGGATTCCAGCAGATACTCAGGAATATCGGTTTTGACGTTAAGCTGAAACCTTACATCCAGCGTAGCGACGGTTCCGCAAAAGGCGATTGGGACGTCGGCATCACGCTGGATGTAATCGACTATGCCGCCAAGGTCGATGTGATTGTTTTATTATCCGGCGACGGCGACTTCGACCTGTTACTGGACAAGGCCCGAACCGTTTACGGCGTAACGACGGAGGTCTACGGAGTCCCTGCGCTGACCGCGCCCTCGCTGATTAATTCGGCCGGCCGTTTTATAGCCATAGACGATAAGCTGTTACTGTAAAACATTCGAAGGCTAAAATCTGTTAGAATACGGCTTTATTTTTCAAAGCCGTAAAAAATCGCTCAATGGCGCTTAAGTCAACCATCTATAAAGCCGACTGTCAGATTGCCGACATGGACAGAGGCTATTATCAACCGCATAACCTGACCATTGCCTTGCACCCTTCGGAAACCGAAGAGCGCATGATGACGCGTCTGCTGGCTTTTGTGATCAATGCCGATGAACAGCTGCAATTCACTAAAGGCCTGAGCACCGACGATGAGCCCGAGCTCTGGCAAAAAAGCCTGACCGACGATATCGAGCTGTGGATTGATGTCGGCATGCCCGATGAAAAACGCATCCGCAAAGCCTCCAGTCGTGCCGATAAAGTCATCCTTTATACCTATGGCGGACGCAATTCTATCTGGTGGAACCAGATTCAACCCAAGCTGGAACGCTTTAAAAACCTGACGGTTATTAACCTGCCCAAATCAGCTACCGATCAGCTCGCAACGATGGTAAAGCGCACCATGCAATTACAAATCAGCATCCAGGACGGGCAGATTTGGGTCAGCGACGATCAAAACACGGCCACTATAGTACCTGAAACATGGCTTGTTTAACCTAACAACACGTTTTAAACCTTTTGCCTTTAGCCTTGCACCTTTTACCTTTTTTACTTTTAATTTTCGGAACAAAAACTTGATTTCTACAGCTAACATCACCATGCAGTTCGGGGCTAAACCCCTGTTTGAAAACGTCTCGGTCAAATTCGGCGACGGCAACCGTTACGGCCTGATCGGCGCAAACGGCTGCGGAAAATCGACCTTCATGAAAATATTGAGCGGTGATTTGGAGCCGTCGGCGGGAAACGTCAGCATCAGCCCCAATGAACGCTTGGGTAACTTGCGCCAGGATCAGTTCGCTTATGAAGACTACCGTGTACTGGACGTGGTACTGATGGGACACGCCGAGATGTGGGCGGCCATGTCCGAGCGCGACGCGATCTACGCCAACATGGAGGCTACCGAGGACGACTACATGCACGCCGCCGAGCTTGAGTCGGTGTTCGCCGAATTTAACGGCTATACCGCCGAATCCAGAGCCAGCGAACTGTTGCTGGGTCTGGACATTCCGCTGGAACAGCATAACGGCCTGATGAGTTCGGTAGCGCCGGGCTGGAAGCTGAGAGTCTTGCTCGCACAGGCTTTATTTTCCAATCCCGACATCATGCTGCTCGATGAGCCGACCAACAACCTGGACATTAACACCATCCGTTGGCTTGAAGACATTCTGAACCAACGCGATTGCACCATGGTTATCATCTCGCATGATCGCCACTTTTTAAACAGCGTCTGCACCCACGTGGCCGATATGGATTATGGCGAGTTGCGTGTTTACCCCGGCAATTATGACGATTACATGGTAGCCGTTACCGAGGTTAGAGAACGCTTACTTGCTGGAAACGCCAAGAAAAAAGTCCAGATTGCCGAACTGCAAACCTTCGTTAGACGCTTCTCGGCGAATGCTTCCAAGGCCAAACAAGCCACTTCGCGCGCCAAGCAATTAGATAAAATTAAACTGGATGAAGTTAAACCCTCAAGCCGGGTTAATCCGTTTCTCCGTTTTGACCAGACCAAAAAATTGCACCGTTTAGCACTGGAAGTCGACAACTTAACTAAAGGTTACGACGCGCAACCCCTGTTCAAAAACTTGAATTTGATGGTTCCGGTCGGTGAACGCATTGCTGTTATCGGCCCTAACGGTATCGGTAAAACAACCCTGCTGCGCACCTTGGTCGGCGATTTAACGCCGGATGCCGGCGAGGTTAAATGGTCGGAAAACTCGGAGGTGGGATATTTTGCTCAGGATCATGCCGAAGACTTCGCCGAAGATACCACTCTTATCGAATGGATGAGTCAATGGCGCAAAGAATCGGACGACGACCAGGCCATACGCGGCACCCTGGGACGGTTATTGTTCAGCGCAGACGACATCAACAAATCGGTTAAAGTCATCTCCGGCGGGGAACAAGGCCGCATGTTGTTCGGCAAGCTGATCCTGCAAAAGAACAACATCCTGGTAATGGACGAACCGACCAACCATTTGGATATGGAATCGATTGAATCGTTAAATACCGCATTGGAAAGCTATCCCGGCACCTTGATATTTGTCAGCCATGACCGGGAGTTTGTGTCATCGCTGGCGACACGGATTATCGAATTAACCCCGACCGGGATTGTTGATTTTAGCGGTAATTATGAGGATTATTTAAGCCGCCAAGCGTAGGTCGGAAAATGGTAAGCTGGGTTTGAAGCAATCGCGTAAAACCCAGCGATTAACTTCCGTTCATTAACGTATTGCCCATCAAATCGGCAACTGCCCTGTCTGCCACACCGACTACCTTGATATTGTTTTTAACCATGCCGGCATAATTTTCATGTAAATGGCCATGAAAGATATTTTTTACTCCCATCGCAGCGGCCAACTCACTAATCACATCAAAGCCGTGCCGATGAGATCCCGGCGCTTCATGGGTCACCAAAATATCCGCTCTCAGCGTCTTTAATGCCTCAAACTCATCATGCCAAATCGCCCCCTTGTATTTTAACGACATAGCCATATGCCGACTATTGACCGGTTGATTATGCAGATAATGCTGCTTTCCCCGCCATTTAGGCTGTTGCGGCGGATACCAGACCCGGCCTAAAAAAATACCGCCTAAACCGGCAATTCTCAACCCTGCTATTTCCGTGACTTTCAAGTGCAAACCCTTGTCAGCTAACGCTGAATCAAACAAATGCTTATGTTTGCTAGGCGTTTCAAAATCATGATTCCCGGCAATCCACCAGATTTGAGTTAAACCGACAATTTCCTGCAAACAGACTTCCAGGGGTATATCCAAATCATAATCACCCAATAACACGACGGCTTCTGGTTTGTATTTATGCACTGCCGCTATCAGCGGCTTGAAATTCCCATGCGGATCGCCTGCAAATAAAACCTTGTTCTGTGGGTTCACATTGTTACTCCTGTTAACTGAAACCTAACCCTTATCAAAAAACAACGTTTTATTTTCGTTGCTCCACGCAGGTTTGAAATTCCTCACGATTATAGACAAAAGTCGTGTTGATTAATATCAGACATTAAATACCAGTGGAGTCGATTAGAATTTTTTGATGGGTTTTCTCGCTCTACTCTATTTTACCCAAAGAGTCCGTAAAGTCCCTTCATTTAGGTGGGGGATGTAAGGATGCTCTTGACTTTGGTTGCTCATTATTTATAATTTTTCTGTTGGATACGCTGTTGCTGCGTATCTCCTGCCATCAGGGTAACTGAGATGGCGTGAAGTAAGA
>JAQSDX010000015.1 GCA_029946125.1 Candidatus Methylobacter titanis | reverse complement strand
ACGATCATGACGATCATGACGATCATGACGATCATGACGATCATGACGATCATGACGATCATGATGTGAATAATCGGTTCTGCCATGGCCTCTTTGATAATGATCCGGTCTTTCGCCGTAGTAGTTTCTGTGCATAATGGTATATCCACTGCTATAACCTCTAGTGCTAGGATAATACGAATGCTGTTGGTGCTGCTGTGGATAATGAACACAAGCTGAAAGCAACAGCGCAAAACCGATGAGCAGTGTTTTTTTAGCGATGGTATTCATACTTATAGTCCATGATGGTTGATTTGAGTTAAAGAATATCCGGCATTTGATGAATGCCGAATGAATAAAAATAATGTGATTGCCGGTAATCACGGGTAAATAATTAAAAGGAACATCATGAAACACCAAGTAGTTGACGCACGCATCACTCCTCAAGGCCGTCTGGATGTATTGTCCATGGCCGAAGTCACTAAGCTACTAGATACCAGTCAGGGCGGCTTGTACCTGTTATTTCGCAATTGCTCGCTCGCGGTATTAAACTGCGGCAGCACCATGGATGACGGCAAGGAATTGCTGGAACGCTATCCCGATTTTGAGATACGCGTCGTTCAGGAGCAGCGCGGAATCAAGTTGGACGTTAAGTCTGCCCCCGCTCATGCTTTTGTAGATGGCAAAATGATCAAAGGTATCAATGAACATTTGTTTGCGGTGCTGCGCGACATTATCTATGTCAGCGACGAGATCAATAATAACCCGAGGTTCGATCTGGACAGTTCGGCCGGCATCAGTAGCGCCGTATTCCATATCTTGCGCAACGCCAATATTCTACGCCCGATGACTACGCCAAATCTGGTGGTGTGCTGGGGCGGACATTCGATCAGCCGCAAGGAATATGATTACACCAAGACCGTCGGCCACGAGATGGGCTTGCGCGGCCTGGATATTTGCACCGGTTGCGGACCGGGTGCGATGAAAGGTCCGATGAAGGGAGCGACCATAGGCCATGCCAAACAGCGGATAAAAAACGGCCAGTATTTGGGGATAACCGAACCCGGCATTATTGCCGCCGAATCGCCTAATCCGATAGTCAACGAACTGGTGATCCTGCCGGATATTGAAAAACGTTTGGAAGCCTTTGTTCGTACCGGGCATGGTATTGTGGTGTTTCCCGGCGGTGCAGGTACGGCGGAGGAGATACTTTATCTGCTCGGTATTCTGCTACATCCCGAGAATAAAGACATGCCGTTTCCACTGATATTTTCCGGTCCTGACAGTTCAGAAGAGTATTTCAAGGAAATAGACCGGTTTATTGCGGGCACCTTGGGTAAATCGGCACAACAGCGTTACAAAATCATTATTGATAATCCGGTGCTGGTAGCTTGGGAAATGCATGCAGGCATCCAGCAGGTACGCCAATTTCGTAAAGAAAATGGCGATGCCTACTATTTTAACTGGCTGCTTAAGATCGACCATGGGTTTCAACAGCCGTTTATACCGACGCATGACAACATGAGAAATCTGGCCTTGCACAAGGATCAGGAAAATCACCAGCTTGCCGCGAACCTGCGCCGTGTGTTCTCCGGCATCGTGGCGGGTAATGTAAAAGATGAGGGTATACGCGCCATCGAACAATATGGGCATTTCGAAATTCGCGGCGATGAAGACATCATGGCGCTGATGGATTCGTTGTTGGCCTCATTTGTCGCGCAACATCGAATGAAGTTGCCGGGGAAGAAATATTTGCCTTGCTACAAGATTGTCAAATAATAAGTCGCAGGCTAGGTGTTACGTATCATTAACCTGTAATATGTACTCATGAAAGTCATCCTGACCGAAAAACCCTCAGTCGCTCGCGACATCGCCAAATGCCTGGGAATCAACAACAAACGCGACGGCTATTTTGAGGGCAACGGCTATCAAATTACCTGGGCGTTCGGTCATCTGGTCGAACTGAAAGAACCGGATGAATACGACCCATCATGGAAACGCTGGTCGTTGGAATCCCTGCCCATCATTCCCGAACCATTCGGCTTAAAAGCCAGAGGTGATGCCTCGGCGCAAAAACAGCTCAACATCATTAGACATTTGTTCAAAGCGGCCGATGAAATTATCTGTGCGACCGATGCGGGAAGGGAAGGGGAATTGATTTTCAGGTATATCTTGTCCTGGACAGGATGTATTGAAAAACCGTTCAAACGTCTTTGGATCAGCTCCTTAACCGACGAGGCGATACGCAAAGGTTTTACTCAGTTGCAAGAAGGTCATACTTACGATGGACTTTATCGCGCCGCCAAATGTCGTAGCGAATCAGACTGGATAGTCGGCTTAAATGCCACGCGGCTGTATACGCTAAAGTTCGGTCATCAAGGCAGTTTATGGACGATAGGTCGGGTGCAGACGCCGGTATTGGCGATTATTGTGCAAAAAGATGCGGACATCAGTAGTTTTATACCTAAAGATTTTTGGGAATTGCATACCCTATACCGGGATGCCGACTTTCAATATGTCGGCGGGCGATTCGATCACAAAACCGATGCAGAAACGCGACTAAGCCAAATCGAGGGACGGGATTTTCAGATTACCGAGGTCAAAGGCAAGAAGGAAACGCTTAGCCCACCGTTATTATATGATTTGACCGATCTGCAAAAAGATATGAGCATACGCCACGGTCTGACCGCCGAGCAAACCCTAAGCTGCACCCAACAGTTATACGAGAAAAAACACGTCACCTATCCGCGTACCGACAGCCGTTGTTTAACCAACGACATGAAGCCGGGGATGAAACCCTTGTTGACCAAATTAAGCGCGAATTTTGGACCGCAAATCGAATTACTCAATCTCGATAAACTGACGCTGAGCAGCCGTATATTTAATGATGCCAAAGTCACCGATCACCATGCGATTATACCCACGACCCTATTACCGGGTTCGTTGTCGGGGCATGAAGCCAAAGTCTATGAAGCGATAGTCCAGCGGTTTATTGCGGCGTTTTATCCGCCCTGCATCAAGCAAATTACTACCGTGCTAGGCGAGGTTTGTAGGGGGTATATTTGTGGGGGCGACTTTAGTCTCCCAGTCAGCGAGAAACCTGTTGGTCAAAGGGCGACTGAAGTCGCCTCCACAGCCGCAGTAAAGTTTAAAACCACCGGCACGATCATTGAATCGCCAGGCTGGCAGGCCTTGTATAAAAACGATGCGTCGAGTCAGTCCGATAAGGCGCAAAAAATCCTGCCCAACTTTGTCAAGGGTGAAACCGGCCCGCAACAGCCGTCGATCAATCAGGGCAAAACTACGCCGCCAAAGCCGTATAACGAAGCGAGCTTGCTGAGTATGATGGAATCGGCCGGTAAAACCTGCGACGACGAACAGCTTAAAGAAGCGTTAAAAGAAAAAGGCTTAGGCACCCCGGCAACCCGAGCCTCGATTATTGAGGTGTTAATTAAGCGTAACTATATCCAGCGGCAAAAAAAGACGCTGTTAAGCACCGATTCCGGTCGGCATCTTATCTCCATCATCGCTGACGACAGGTTAAAGTCAGCGTCCATGACCGGCGAATGGGAAGCCAAACTCAAAAAAATAGAACACAACGATTACGATCCCGATCGGTTCATGGCCGAAATCATTCAATTTACCCAGAAAATAAAAGACGAGTCGGACAAGCCGCTTTACGATCAAAGCCGTTTGGGCGACTGTCCGTTGTGCCAAAAACCCATCATCGAAGGCAGGAAAGGCTACGGTTGCAGCGACTGGAAAGCCGGTTGCCGGTTTGTGCTATGGAAAGACATGTATGGCGTACCGGTGACACGGGACATGGCTTGCCAATTGTTGCAAAACAGCCGTACTTTGCACGGTTACGCGATCAAGCTCGACGATGAAGTGTTTAATGCCCAATTGACGCTCAATAAACAGGGCGAAACAGGGTACGTCAAAGCCGAATCCGGGCATCGGTCTGCGGTAATAGCAGCCCTTGCCGATTGCCCGCTCTGTAACGGCAAGATCATTGAAACCGCAAAAGCCTACGGCTGTAGCGAATGGCGTAGCGGCTGCAAAATGACGATTTGGAAAGTTGTTGCTCATAAAAAAATCACCGCAGCGATGGCGAAAAAATTACTCAGCAAGGGGGAAACGGGAATCTTAAAAGGCTTTAAATCTGTTAAGGGCACCGAGTTCGAAGCCAATCTGAAACTGGTTGAGGGGAAAGTTGAAATGGATTTTGCGGGGCGTTAGTCATGTGCATCAAGTAAGTTGGCAATCTCTCTGCCAATTAAATGATGCACGTTCCTGGAATGCTTGTTCGAGCGCGGTTATGGTATGCGCGTGAGTAATCTTAGTCAGTGAAAATATCGCTGATTATCCATTTTGTCCTTAAAACCCCTTCCTTCAGATGGGTGATGTAAGGACGCTCTTGATTTTGTCTTTGTATCCGTGTACGATTTTTCCCGTGCTGATAATTCAGCCTGCCGGAGGGAATATCCGGTACTGCCAGTCGAGGGGGCTTTAGACTCCGCATTATGCCGAGCATCGCCCCGTTGAAGCTGGAAGCTCCTTTCTTTAGGTAGGAGTAGTTCACTTATCCACTTTAATCGCCAGAAATATTGGGTTGCCCTGACGCTGAATCAAAACAGCAACTGATTTACCGGTAGGGAGTTTTTTGACGATTTTTTCAAAATCGGCGGCATCCCGGATGATGTTGTTTTGAATGCGTAAAATAACATCGCCACGCTGAATTCCGGCACTTTGGGCGGTACCTTTAGCGACATCCTGCACCAACACGCCGTTTTTAGTTATCTGCAAAGCCTCTCTTTGTGCATCGGTTAAATCAATGACGTTAACACCCAGTCGGTTATGGGGAAGTTTTGGCGCTGTTTTAGCGTCCGCTAATGTATTAATTTCATCTGGCAATAGGCCGACTTTAAAGTTAATGGTTTTAATCTCACCTTGACGGATAATTTTTAAGGTGGCTTTGTCATTGATCGGCGTTATGCCGACCATGGGTGGCAAATCACCTGAACTTTCAATCGACTGACCGTTAAATTCGGTAATAATATCGCCAATTTGCAATTCGGCTTGTTCTGCAGGACTGCCGGGCAGGATTTTGGAAATCAACGCTCCCTGTGGTTTTTTCATGCCGAATGATTCGGCTAGTTCTCGTGTTACGTCTTGTATCTGAACGCCTAGCCAACCGTGCGCTGCTTTACCGGTGACTTTTATTTGATCGACAACATTCATCACCACGTCCATAGGTATGGAGAATGAAAGCCCCATAAAACCGCCGGTACGGCTGTAAATTTGGGAGTTGATGCCAACGACTTTGCCTTCCATATTAAACAACGGCCCGCCTGAATTACCTGGATTGATGGCTACGTCGGTCTGTATAAAGGGCACATAGTTGCCGCCGGGCAAACTGCGCCCTTTGGCGCTGACTATGCCGGCTGTGACTGATTGCTCAAATCCAAACGGTGAACCTATTGCCAGAACCCACTCACCGACCTGTAGTTTATTTGGCTCGCCGATGGCCACAGCAGGCAAGTCTTTAGCCTCGACCTTTAAGAGCGCAACATCGGTACGCGCATCGGAGCCGATGAGTTTGGCGGTCAGTTCTCTGTGGTCGGAAAATTTAACCACAATTTCATCTGCATCTTTTACTACGTGATGATTGGTTAAAATGTAACCGTCCGCTGAAATAATAAATCCCGAGCCTAAGGACGTTGTATCTTTGGGAGCATAACCGTCGCCCTGCTCATTTAAAAAACGTTTAAAAAACTCTTCCAGTTCGGGAGGTATGCCTTCCGGCAGCGGCTGTTCTTCTTCGGGGGCGTTTTCAGTCTCAGGCAGCGCTTTTTGGGTGGTGCTGATGTTGACCACGGCTACACCATTGGTTTTTACCATTTCGGTAAAATCCGGTAATTGTGCTAATACGCTTTGAGTAAACAAAACGATCAGAAAAAAATACCACTTAACATTTTTGAGCATAAAAATCTCCATTTACTACTTAATGAAATAACTTATATTAAAAAATAACGTAACTATTCAGCAGATGCTGACTTTATGAATGGAACGCGGATAGCACTGTACGACGGGGTTGAATGGGTTTTTCAAAAGGCCGAAGCGAAGTTCGGCATATACTTTATGGTGTCTTAATGATTGTATCGGTCATCTTAATGAATAACTGATGTTACGCAGGTAAACCAAAAATTAATAACTTAAAGAGCAAAAAATGACGGTAAGTTATTAATAGATACTAGTCGGCGCGTAACATCAGTGCATGGATTCTATTCTATCAGTCTACTTCGTGTCACCGGTGTACTATTTTCTAATTATTCACTGATGTTAAGCGCCCATAATGAAAAATCAATGAGTTACAAATTTTGCGATTTGCTACACCTTTTGATTTTTCTGAAGGCCTGCAACATCAGTTATTAAATAGTTGGGTATGTTCCTCGCAGGAAATCGCCTTAATCCAAGTATTTGATATAAAATTGTGTTATCACACTAAAAAGCTTTATTATCCATCAATAATAACTAAGCGTGTTAGTACAATAATCTTCCTCTCATTTATCTTGTTGGCTTCCTTTAATCTAAATGCCTAATTTCCAAAATTACGATGTCCTTATTATTGGCAGCGGCGGCGCTGGTTTAACCTTGGCGCTTAAACTGGCTGAGCATTCGATGCGTATTGCTGTGCTGTCAAAATTTGCCTTGACTGCGGGTAGCACCTATTATGCACAAGGCGGTATATCCGCCGTTTTCGGTGCCGATGATTCGATTGAGTCGCACATCGAAGATACGCTGGATGCCGGTGCCGGACTCTGTGATCCCGAAATTGTACGCTTGACGGTGACTCATGGTAAAAGTTCCATAGACTGGTTGAGGGAACAGGGTGTTGTTTTTACTCAGGAGCAGACCCCATCCGGGGAATCAAAGCTGCATTTAAACCGGGAAGGCGGGCATTCTCACCGCCGCATCGTGCATACCGCCGACGCTACGGGTAAGGCGGTGTCTTTATCGCTGATTGAACGCGCTCGGGAACACGCCAATATCGAGCTGTTCGAGCACCATAATGTGGTGGAACTAATTACCAGTTCCAGGGAAGCTAAAAAACGGATTTTGGGCGCTTATGTTTTAGACTCAACAAAGCAGCAGGTCAGGACGATAGCGGCTCGTGTCGTGGTTCTGGCAACCGGCGGCGCCAGCAAGGCTTATCTTTACAGCACCAACCCGCAAAGTGCAACCGGCGATGGCATCGCATTGGCTTGGCGCGCAGGTTGTCGCGTCAGCAATATGGAATTTATGCAGTTTCATCCGACCTGTCTTTATCATCCGCATGCACATTCTTTTCTGATCAGTGAAGCGGTAAGAGGCGAGGGCGGCAAGTTAATCCTGCCGGACGGCTCACCTTTCATGCAGAATTTTGATCCGAGAGAGGAATTGGCGCCTCGGGATATTGTGGCCCGAGCCATCGATCATGAAATGAAAAAACGCGGCATAGACTGCGTCTATCTCGATATTAGTCACAAATCAGAACAGTTTATACGCGAGCATTTTCCGACGATTTACCAGCAGTGTCTTGAGTTTGACATAGACATCACCAAGCAGCCTATTCCTGTGGTTCCGGCCGCGCATTATACGTGCGGCGGCGTGTTAACCGACAGCTATGCCCGTACTGACATTGCCAATCTTTATGCGATAGGCGAAGTTGCTTGTACCGGTTTGCACGGCGCTAATCGAATGGCCAGCAATTCGTTATTGGAGTGTCTGGTGTTCGCAGAACGGGCCAGCGAGGATATTTTGCAGAACTTGCTCGGCATTTCACCGCCACCGCCTATCCCGGATTGGGATGAATCAAAAGTCGGTGATTCCGATGAAGAAGTGGTTGTTTCTCACAACTGGGATGAATTGCGCCGTTTTATGTGGGACTATGTCGGCATCGTCAGAACGGATAAACGCTTAAGTCGGGCAATGAATCGCGTCGAATTGCTTAAAAAGGAAATTGCCGAATATTACAGTAATTTTCGTGTGACCAGTGATTTGCTGGAATTGCGCAATCTGGTCATTGTCGCCGAATTAATCATCCGTTGTGCACAGCAGCGCAAGGAAAGCCGCGGATTACATTACACGCTGGACTATCCTGAAACCGATAACAGCAAACCTGCACAAAATACAGTTTTGACTCCGTGTCCGACTGAGCGCCGTTGATGTGTTAAGGCGCTAACAGCGCCTTGAGCTCTAAAGCCGCTTGTTCGCAGTCTAATGCAGACTTCTCAACGCGCCGCCGCAAAAGGAATCCACTACTTAAGCCGTCTATATCACGAGAAACATATTCGTTAAGATCGGCGCATGTCTGTTGCATATGGTGCTCAGCCTGCATTAAGGCCTGGTGTTTTTTGGCATCCTCGCTTTCCAGCAGTAGCAATATCATCACTTCACTAGTCATTCGATTTTGCAAGCGGAAGATTTCTTCTACGTGATGTTCAAACGCTTCAAGTGACTGACCGTCAGCTCCATACCCACCCAAAAACGGAACAGCACAGCCTGATATTAATGAAGCGATAGCAAGTAATACCAAGCTTCGATGAATAACCAAACTCTTCACATGCATCATTTTTATTTTTTAAACCACGCTTACCATGCCCAATAATTAAACCACAATATACTATAAAACAAGTTTATTCGGGTGTAAAAACAACAATATTGTTTAATTTTTCCGCATTAGAATACCTTTCCTTCCGCCTTTGTTTTTTGTATTGCTGGCCTATTCTTAGGTGTATACTTTGCAAATCCTGTATCCATAAAAAATCAACAAATACGGTGTCAAACAGATGAATAAAAAGACAGCAAGCAAATATCTGCTTAACCTCGAAAAACATTTCGCCGCTGACAATCCGATATTATTGAAAGCCTCAAAAGTCTTTCAGGAGCTCGATCAAATTGAATATGATCTAGGGCTCATCGACATGGATGAAACGACTGCCAGTAAAAATTCATGGTGGCCAATAATTAGCTTCATTGGCGGCAATTCAACGGCTAAATCCCGGTTTATTAATCATTATTTGGCTGCGGATAGCCTGTTTTCCGGCATTCAAACAGCCAGCCATAAATTTACCGTGTTGCTGCATAATAATCAGTCCAACCCGACAACCTTGCCCGGTACTGCATTGGACGTAGACCATCGATTTCCATTTTATCAAATTAGCGATAAAGTCGAACAGCAGCAAAAAGGCGAAGGGGATCGGATTAATTCTTATCTGGAATTAAAAACACTGAATAGTGACCGCCTGAAAAGTAAGTTATTTATTGACGCACCCAACATCAGTGCGGCACCGCCTAATCCAGTTACGTCGTTGTTGACAAAACATATCATTGAAACTTCGGATCTGGTTTTTATTTTTACCGATGTCTTTGATTCAATATCGCCACTGGTCGATGAGCTAATAGAAAGCATCATTCTCCATCAGGATTCCAATAAATTTGTTTATCTAATACATAAGCCGACAACAGTGATGAATTCGTCTACGAATAACGAAATTATCTCTTCATGGCAAAGAAAATTGGCCGGATTAGGATTAAATACGGGGCAATTCATGGTTCTGCCTAGCCAGGAAGGCAGTGTCAGTCCTCAAACCCCTGTTGACTTCTCAGCGATAGACCAGTGTATAGCCAATGTAGGTCATGATCGTACTTACCGCGTGTTGAATTCACTGGAAAAAAATATTCGTGAAATTAATGATGTGGTGATGCCTGAAGTCAAAGAAGCCATCGTGAAATGGAAAGAGCGTTCGGTATTTTCCAGTCTGGTTGTACTCGGGTTTATTGCTACCGTGGCGATTTTTGCTGAAATACAAGCCGGTGTCCTGGAATTATTACTAGACCCTATTATTGGGACTGCAATAGTTATTACGCTGGTAGCAACCATGACGCCTACGCATATTATGTTCAGCAAAATCCATGCGAAATCAACAATCAATCAACTAAATGACCGGCAAAAAGAACTCCATTTAATGGAGAATTTAGCCGGTATTTTTGAAAAAAATATGACCTTCAGTCGCATGATGCTGCCGATCTCCGAACCCATCGGCTGGAATAAAAAAACAAAACTCCGTCTGACTCAGGTATCCAATAAAACCAAAGAACTGGTGCAGTTATTGAATGATGATTTCAGTACCTATGATGGAGAATCCTTAACCAATGATTCGGATTAGGCGGGTTTTAATTAAATATGCTCATGTTCACCGGGGTATTTGTTACTCGGTGGATACAAGCAGTTTGTAAAAACAAAAACTAGGTAACTATGGATGTTTTAAAACAATATTTATCGCTATGCTGGTTGAAAAACAACCCGTTGGAGCTGCCGAGATCACTCGGTTTTTTTAAACAGAATCTGTTGTTCTATTTCGTGGTTGCGTATTTCATGCAAACCAACATGACTACCGACCCGCTGGAATCATTTGTTGAAGTTAGCATAGAGACATTATTAGCACTGACATTTATAGGTGTGATGCTGTTCTTTAATAGGACGTTATATGCTTATATACAAGTGGCCACAGCAATTTTATTTTGTGCAAATATAGTCGCTCTCCCTCTCATACCGGTGTTGATTTGGTTAACCGTTAGCGAGGATCTTTTAAGTTATTATTTTTTGGGGTTGCTTTTGTTGTGGGAATTTGTTTTGGTAACTAATATTATCAGGCGAGTTCTCTCCATCAATATTTTCGCCAGTCTAATCTTGTCTTTGGTTTATTTTATCGTTGCCTATTTAGGTGCCTTTGGACTGGGGCAGCTGATGTAACCAGTCTACCCCTCACTCGAAAACAGCGCGTAAGTTGGGTTACAACTAACCGCATGGACAGGAAATGATCTCGTCATTTCTCTGCATTCCCCACATCCCTGTGGGTTATGCAGGAGCAATTGTCGAGGCGTTAGCCGTAACCCAACACAATGGGTTACGCTAATCTACATACTATGCGTCAGTGGCGTCACAAAGAAATTGGAGAAATTCCGACCGCTTTACGCAACTCCTGCATAAACGGTACGCTAACTGCGCGCGCTTTTTGAGCGCCTTCCTGCAATTGCTCTTCTATATGTTCAGGCGCCTGTATCAATGCTTCGTAACGCTCTCTTGCCGGCGTGATATGTTCATTAATATGCTCAAACAATGTCTGCTTCATTTCCCCCCAGGCGATGCCGTCCGCATAACGTTGGCGTATTTCAGCTACTTCAGCTTTGCTTGCAAAGGCCTGATAAATACCGAATAAGGTGCAGCCCTCGGGGTCTTTCGGTTCACCCGGCTCCAGTGAATTGGTTTTAATCTTGTTAATGAGTTTTCTTAACTTTTTTTCAGGCTCGAATAACGGGATGGTGTTGTTATAACTCTTGCTCATCTTGCGTCCATCCATGCCCGCCAAGGTTGACGCATGCTCTTCAATGACCGCTTCCGGCAGTACAAAATGTTCACCGTAAATATGATTAAACCGTCCGGCAAGGTCTCTGGCCATTTCAATATGCTGAATCTGATCTTTGCCTACCGGGACTTTACTGGCATTAAACATCAGCATGTCTGCGGCCATTAATATCGGGTAGCTGAATAAGCCCATGGTGATGCCCTTGTCGGCATCGCCCTCGCCGCCCTGTTCATTTTCGGCAACCGCTGCCTTATAGGCGTGAGCTCTGTTCATTAGGCCTTTTGCCGCGACACAGGTCAACATCCAGGAAAGTTCCATGATTTCAGGCACATCTGACTGTCGATAGAAAACCGCATTTGACGTGTCCAGACCCAAGGCCAGCCAGGTTGCGGCAATTTCAAGGCTGGACTGTCTGACTCTTTCCGGTTCCTGGCATTTGATCAGCGCATGATAGTCGGCCAGGAAATAAAAGGGCGTGACATTTGCGTCCTTACTGGCCGCAATGGCTGGTCTGATAGCGCCAACATAATTACCCAAATGCGGCGTCCCCGTAGTGGTGATTCCGGTTAAAACGATTGCTTTATTCATGATACTCAGAAGTCTGTTTATTTAAGAAGTAAAAGTTGACACCATATTACCTAAATTCAGGCTAATATCCAGCGGAATAGCTCAATTTATAGCTCTATTGCAAATCATGCTCTATTATTGTCTTTTATAGTAAACTTAGCAGTCAAGGCCATGCAGCTCACCTAGTGAGTGCCATAACTGCAAATTTGACCGGAGAAATTGATATGGTAGAGTATGATGAAAAGCGGAATTATATTCGCATGGAAATAGACTGTGAAGTCACCTACAGACTAGCGGGTTCAGATGAGTTACATCAGGGACGCTGTTCATCCATTAGTGGCGCTGGTGTTTCATTTATTGCCGACCGTCTTTTTGATACGGGTAAGGCAATGGAAATAAATGTTATTCCCAAAAACACACTCACTCCTTCGATGACCGCTTTTATCGAGGTTATCAGAAGTACTCGACATGACGATGGCAGCTACGAGATTGCCGCCACCATAAAGAGTATAAAAGGAGACTAAAGCTTCCTGTTCACGCCCCTTACTTACGATCATGTAGGTAAGCTCCCGTTATCTTTTATTACTAAAACTGTCTGTATTTTAATTATGTATACGATTACCAAAGAGGTGTATTTTTGTTACGGACACCGGTTAATGAATCATCCCGGCAAATGCCGTAACTTACATGGACATAGCGTTAAGGCTTCGATTTCCATAGAGCGGGAACAGCTTAACGACCAAGCCATGGTCTGCGATTTTTCCGATATTAAGGACTGTGTTGAGGCATACATCGATTTACAGCTTGATCATAATTTTCTGCTGCATAAAGATGACCCGATCATTCCCATGCTCATTGCCAATAAGGAGCGCTTTCTTGCCCTTGACGAACATCCCACCGCAGAAGTCCTGAGTAAGATGATTTATCAGCACCTCAAACAGGCCGGTTTTAAGGTTGCTCAGGTGGTGTTATGGGAAACCGCCAGCGCTTACGCCTGCTACCGGGAAAGCTGATATCGATCATGAGTTTTGTTAATCCGGTCAACAAATCAATCTGCTTGGAACAAGTCTGCGAATCAAACTATCAAAAGTTATTTAAGTTAATTCCAGACTTAATGGTGTTTAAAGAAACCGCCATTGGTCTTGCCCCTCATCATACGACGCTGCATCTTGAAATCATTGAGCGTACGCCGCATACCTTGACTGTGGAACTTGGTCATTGCTTCAATAAAAACCGGGATGAATTTATGGCGCCCGCCGTAAAAATCAGGGTTTACCTGGATGCGCAACTGGCAGAAGTATTAAGCGATCATGCCCGCGCCGGTGTGGCGCAAGTTTTTAAAGATCCCGGATTAAGCCGTGAAATCATGAATTACAAATGGCGATTAAATTATTTTTTGCAAAAATGGCTAGATCATTGTTTAAAAAACAACTATTTATTCAGTCCTAACGTTGCAAAATTAGTGTCAGCTTAAGCTGTTCGTGGTGAGTCCTGTCGAACCGCACTTTTGAATAACCCTCCGCTGCTAATGCGCAAAAAAAACTCTTTACTCGGCCTGCTTACATTATTGCCTCGCTTATTCCGCTTAGGCCGCAAACATCCGGTATTACTGCTGGTTATTTCTGGCCTTGGCTTGGGCGGTTATGGTTATGAAGTTAAAATCGCCCGTCCTGCATTACTTTATCAAGGCGCGCCGCAAGCGCTCGATGCCAAAAACAGCGATACCTGGTTTCGCATATTGCGCAATCACGGTTTTATCTTGGGCTATTCGGATTTACGCGGTAATCCGCTGTGGGTGGAATATGCCTTGTCTCCGGAGACAAACACGCCGCCCTTAAAACGGCCCAGTCGCTTTGAAACCGATTGGCGTGGCATCAATCGCGTCAGTCACAACAGTTATCAAAAAAGCGGTTACGACCGTGGACACATGGCACCGAATTATGCGATCAGTCATCTTTACGGCAGGGAAGGGCAGGCCGACAGTTTTTTGATGACCAACATCACCCCGCAAAAGCCTAAGCTAAATCAGCAACTGTGGCAGCGCTTGGAAGAAATGGAAATCAAATATTTTGCCAAAAATCATGGCAAAATATGGGTGATCACCGGGCCGGTGTTTAGCGGGACGGTTGAACGCTTAAGTTCAGATTGGACAGTGGAAATACCGGATGCGTTTTATAAAATTTATATCACCGAAGCCGCTCCCGGCAACACACCTCTTACTTTAGGTTTTTTAATACCGCAAACCGTTAAAGGCAAAGAGCCGCTGGAACAATTCGTGACCAGCATCGATCACATAGAAGCGCAAACCGGCCTGGATTTTTTTCCCCAACTGGATGACCGCACCGAAGCGGCTTTGGAGGCGGCAGTTAAGCCGCAGTCGTGGAATTTGCAAGCGATTAATAAATAGCTGCGGTGTTATTAATCGCAGGTTATTGGTTCTTCATTGCCGCTTCAATTTGCTTACATAAGGTTTTCAAGATCTTGATCCGTGCAAAGTTTTTGTCGTTAGCCTCTACCAGCGTCCACGGCGCAATTTCGGTGCTGGTGCGATCAACCATCTCGCAGACTGCATGTTCATAGTCATCCCATTTGTCACGATTGCGCCAGTCGTCTTCGGTAATCTTGAAACGCTTGAAGCCGATTTTCTCGCGCGCATTGAAGCGCTCAAGTTGTTCATCCTTGCTGATCGTCAGCCAGAATTTGACCACCACAATATTGTGCCGCACCAACTGCGCTTCAAAATCGTTGATTTCGCTGTAAGCACGCATCCAATCAGTTTTTGAACAGAAGCCCTCAACACGTTCGACCAATACCCGGCCATACCAAGAACGATCGAAAATCATCACCCGTCCGCGTCGGGGAATGTGCCGCCAAAACCGCCATAAATAAGGTTGGGCTCGTTCTTCTTCGGTTGGTGCGGCAACTGGAATAATAGTGTAGTAACGCGCATCCAGCGCACTGGTGATGCGGCGAATTGCGCCGCCTTTTCCGGCGGCATCATTACCCTCAAATAGGGCTATTACGGTGATGTCTTTAAACTTGGCTTCGCGGGTCAGCAACGCGAGCTTGCCCTGATATTTCTCCAGTTCAGCTGTAAATGTTTTCTTGGTAATCTTCTGCTTGAGATCGAGTGTCTTTAGAACGTTAAGTTGGTCAATTGAGGGTAACGGGGGCGGTGCAATATCGTCTACCATTTTGTTGTCGACATCGTTCAGGCGCCTGCGTATTGCGTCAAGAATTACCTTGCCGATGGTCAAGCTGCGGTAACGTGGATCGTAGCCTTCGACGATTGTCCACGGAGCTTCAGCTGTGCTGGTGTGCCGTATTACGCCTTCATGCACGATACGGAACTTGTCGTATAGCTTGAAGTGCTTCCAATCGCGATCAGTCACCCGCCAACGGGTTTTTGGGTTTTTCTCCAGCAGCTTCAAACGTTTTTCTTGTCTGTCTTTGGATAAATGCATCCAGAATTTAAGAATCAATGCACCTTCGTCGGTCAGCATGTTTTCCAGGCGTTTGGCGCGCTCCATACTTTGGTCAAGATCAGCCGCCTTGGTTTGACCGGTTACGCGATTGATGATCGGCCAGGTGTACCAGGAACCGAGAAATACGCCTATCTTGCCTTTGGGGGGAAGTTCGCGCCAGAATCGCCACATCATGGGCCGATCGAGCTCTTCATCCGAGGGTTCGCCCATGCCGTGAGTCTGGATAAAACGCGGATCCATCCATTCGTTGAGCAAGTTGACGGTTTCGCCACGTCCTGCGCCATCGAGGCCGCCGACCAAAATAATGACCGGAAATTTAGCCAGTTTTGCCAAATCGATTTGTGCTTCCAGCAGCGCTTCGCGCAGTTTTGGCACTTCCAGATCGTAAGTTGCTTTGTCTATTTTGTGTCCAAGCTCTGCCGATTCAAACATGATGATCTCCCTGAGGGTTGTTCGAGAATAGAAATAAAAAATTATAGACGCTATTCACTTTGAAGGTAGTGATGAATATAAGAGTTGATTAACAACAATTGTTACGGCCTGACCTATGGCTATCAATGATACTTGGTTTGTTGGATAAGTCAGGCTTGCCCTGTTTTGTAAGGGAGCGGAATGTGGTTATAAATTTTTAATGCATTTTTTAAACAATTTTAAATCGCGCTCAGAAGGAAATCTTTGGTAGCGTAGCCTAACGAAAATCCCGGTAATCTCATCAATAAAGTCGCCAGTCTCCGGTTTTTGTATTTTGGCCCGGCCAGCAAAATCATTGGCACCTTCGCCCAACCTGATGAAAACACCGGCTTTTGCCATTTTCTGGCAAAACTGTCGATACAATATAACGGCAGGATCTTCCGGCTTGTGCTGAGCTCTTAACAGCCAGGCGGCCAGTAGCAACACCGCCAGCGCAATGGTAGCCACTATCCAAAACACGACCTCAACCAAGCTGCCAATGCCGATAGTTGAGAACAGCAAAGATTGATTATCATTGCCATAACTGACAATCCAGCGTTGCCAGTGATAATCCACACTATTCCAAAGTTGTTCAGTCCGCTTTAACCCGAACAGATTGTCCCATTGATCGATGCCTGTCGGTGTCGAACTGACCATGCCGGTTTCGATCTGTCTTTTGATATTGACCTCCTGCTCAACCCGCTCTGGCGCAATAGCCGTAGTTGGGTCTACCCTGATCCAGCCCTTGCCTTGCAGCCAGACTTCCGCCCAGGCATGAGCGTTGGCCTGTCTGATTTCCAGAAACTGGCCGACCGCATTGAATTCACCGCCCTGATAGCCGCTCACCACCCGCGCTGGAATACCGGCAACCCGCATCAGATAGACAAAGGCCGTTGCGTAGTGATTGCAAAATCCGCGTTTGGCTTCAAATAAAAAACTTTCAATGGGATTATTCTCCATCAACGGCGGCTGCAAGCTGTAGCTGAAATGTTGTTGGCGGAAATAGTCCAGCAGCTGTTGAATAAACAGCTCGGGCTTGTCCTCAAAACCATGCAGATGTTTAACCAAAGCGTCAATCCGCCTGGAAGGACTGCCCGGCAGCTGGAGATTTTCGTGGAACTCGGTTTTGGTGATGTAACCGGTATTGTATTGCGGATAAGACACTAGCGAAAATTCAGCAGCTTTGCCCAATCCGGCTCGACTGGTGAGCTGATAATTGCTGTTGCGATGCACAGAGGCATCAAATCGAACCGGCATATCCAATGCATAAATCCAGTTATGATCTTGCGGCTCCAGCAACAGAGTATATCGATAGGCTTTACCGGAAAATTTCAGCTTGTCCTGGTAAAACACAACATAATCATATTGTTTGACTCGCCAAACTTTACCATCAGTATAAGAGAAAACCGGGCCGCGCCAATAAAGCTGATTCTGCGGCGGTAACTCGCCGTCAAACTTAACACGGAACGCCAATTGCGGCGATAAGGCAAGCCGGTTAATCGATCCCGATTCCAAGGTTTCGCTTAACCCGGACTGCGCCTGATTGTTGTCGTGATGGATCAGCCCCCAAGCCGGTGCCTGAATTCTTGGGAACAGCGCAAAAATGATGAGCGTCAAAGGTAGCGCCTGTAGCGCAATGGTCGTAGCCGTCCGTAACGCCACTTTGTTGTATTGCTGAGTACTGTTGATTGCCACCAGAGCAGCCAATAAAATACAGCAAACCAAAAAACTATAAGCGGCCAGGACAATATTCTGTTGATAAAGAAATTGCGAAGCGGCAACGATAAACGCTCAAATAACTGAGCAGATACACATCGCGTTTTTTGTTAAGTTCCAGTAACTTAAGACCTAAAGCCGTAACAAACACCGCCGTTCCTGCGTCCCGGCCCCATACGCCGCTGTGCTGACTATACAATAAACCGATGCCCGAAAGGGTGAGTAGAAAAATGACCTTGTCATTCGGCAGATAACGCGGTCGCCAAACCCCCAGCAATCGCCAGAACAGCAAAGCAAAAAATATAACTGACAGTGGTATAGGAATATGGCCGATATGGGGGAGAGTAATCAGGCCGATTGCAGCTAACAGCAATAGCTGCACCCGTGGATTGAGTTCGTTAACCATAATTAAAACAGCGCCAATAGTTTCAAACAGGCTGCGTAATGATTCATGCCGCAATCAGGCGCAATTTTTTTGCCCGGCAGCTGCAAGCCATAGCGCACACCGGCATTTTCGGCCTCGATAACCCAGCGGCACAACTGACTAAGCCGTTCTTCAACATTGCCGCCGGGCGTATTCTGGTAATCCAGCCACAACTCCAGGCTGCCCGCATCGCTGGCGTATTGCTTGCTGAACAGTCCCTGGCCTTTGGCATACGCTTTCCAGTGAATCTGCCGCAACGAATCACCGAACTGATAAGCGCGGATGCCGTTGAAATCATCGCGACCCGAGCGCTCAATCTGGCGCTGCCCTGATGGCTGTTGACCTCCTCCAACAGGAAAAGGCAAAGACATAGTACTGGGTTTGGGGTAAACCAGTACCTTGCAGTCAAACCTGAGCGGCGACCAGGCACGAAATGCACCCAATGGATAACAACTGGAAAAGGTGACCGTATCGATCAACTGCCAGCCCCGTTTTTGCGTGGCTGCTTGCAGCGTTAAGGTCTTGCTGGCATAGGCATCAAGAATAAAAGTCTGTTCGTTTTCCAGTGTGACGGTTAATGCCAATCGCGGCTGATTGCCAGGATTAGTCAGGGTCACCGTAAATCCGGCCGCTTCCCCGGCAAATACCGGCTGCACGAAACCTGCCTGCACCACCAGTCCGGCCAACGCTTTAAAGGTATGCAAAATGGTGACAAAAAAGATACTCACCAGAAAAGAACCGAGCAGGTAGACCAGATTGTTATTATAAATAAAGGCGATCAACAGCAGCAGCACAATCGTAAACACCATGCCTAAACCTCGCTGGGTAGGCAGGATAAACACCCGGCGCTGGTTCAGTTCCACTGGCCATTGAACGGCGGCTCGCCCCTGAAAAAACGGCTGAGTTTAAAGCGTTGTTTGACAGTAAGTTGGTTATTATCCATCCTGAACCTTTTTTGAATTTAGCAAGACTATGCACCACGAAGACACCAAGTTTTTTTACCTTGATTTTTCGTCGCTATTCAGCATGAAGAACTTCACGCAACTGGTCGGGGTTTGCAAACCCGAACAAAACGCGAATTTATTCGCGCCCACAATATTCAATCATCACTTTCTTTTCAGCCCGGCTTAATGAACAGCAACATTATTCAAAATCGCCGCCACAATCGTTTCGGAATCGCCCATGCCCGAACGGATGCGGTGCCCGGCAACCGCTGGCAACACCGCCTGCACATCTTCGGGCACCACCGCATCGCGTCCGGCCATCAATGCCCAAGCCTTGGCGGCATTCAATAAAGCCAAACCGGCGCGCGGCGACAGGCCGCAGTGATAGTTTTCGGTTTGCCGGGTAAAATCAATGATCGCCTGCAAATAATCGAGCAAGGCCGGCGAGGCGTAGACATTGCCGACCGCCTGTTGCAAAATCAGCAGTTGCTCGACCGACATTTGCACCGGCAAATTATCCAGCAGCTCATGGCGCGACAGTCCGGCCAGTAATTGGCGTTCCGCGTGGTGATCGGGATAACCCAGTTCGATACGCATTAAAAATCGATCCAGTTGCGACTCCGGCAACGGAAAAGTGCCGACATGGGAAGTCGGGTTTTGCGTGGCAATTACAAAAAACGGCTTTGGCAACGAATAGGTAGTGCCTTCCACAGTCACCTGTTGTTCTTCCATCGCCTCCAGCAAAGCGCTTTGCGCCTTGGGCGTGGCGCGGTTGATTTCATCGGCCAGAATCATTTGCTTAAAAATCGGGCCGGGATGGAATTTGAACAGCTGCTGATCAGCGACAAACACCGAAGAGCCGATGATGTCGGCAGGTAAAATATCGCTGGTAAATTGAATGCGCTGGTAATCCATGCCGAATAATTTCGCCAAGGTATGCGACAGCGTGGTTTTGCCCACGCCCGGCACATCTTCAATCAGCAAATGCCCCTTTGCCAGCAGACAGCAAACGGACAGGCGGATTTGCCGTTCTTTGCCGAGGATGATTTGATTGGCCGATGCCAGCAGGTTGTTTAAGGTGTTGTCCATAATTTGAATTTATTTGGGTTTTTACCACAGAGGCACAGAGATTTTCTGTTCCTATACTTGTTTATTAGCTCTGGTCGCAGGGGATGTTGCCTCCCGGTTTAGGGTCAGGTATTTTCAGAAACAGCACCCGGTCATCGTTACGAAGGTCAGCGTCCTCATCGTTTATTGGTGTGTTGATGATTGCATCGCCCCCGGCTGACACCAAACGAGCACAATCCAAAGGATTCGAAGAAATGCTGCATGTTGTAGGCACCTGAAGAATAATGGGCCGGTGCCAAGCGTCGAAAACCTGGGTAAGTGTAGTCACGTTGTGATCAATATGAGCTTTGCCGTTGGGCGTTGTTGTACTATAGGCTGTAAAAGAGTCATTTAAAGCGCTTTCCGTACTCAATACTCCGCCATTTTGTAAATAAGGCCCACGCCAGCCGACACCGGTTTTGGTATTATAAGCAGGCCAGTCACCTGGTTCAAAAAGATAAGCAAGCGAATATTTCGTCGGAGTGCTTTTGGGTGAAGGATAGCGTCCCAGAGTATCCCCATAAAACCCGGCACCTGCAGCCCCTCCCATAATCGCCTCCTTAACCGCATGCATCGTTGCATCAGTAGTCTGGCAACTGGCGGCGCTGCCGATGCCGCCGACATAAGGTACCGCCAGTCCGGCAAGGGCGACCAGTATCAACAACACCACCGACAGTTCTATTAAGGTCACGCCGCGTTGCAAAGTTTTAAAGTAATGTTTTCCTGTCATAGCTCACCAATATAGATAGATATTTATCGTTCCCACGCTCCGGCGTGGGAATGCAGTCTCAGACGCTCCAGCGTCGACTTCACCAGGAGTCCACATCAATCAACCCCGCCAATCCGGCATAATGAGCGGCACTCGAATATCGCCAATGCTCCGCCAGATTCACATAACCGCGTTTCACCGGATTGGCGTGAATGTAGTCTAATTTCTCCCGCATCATTGCCTCGCTAAACACCAGCTCGGCATGAACGCCCTCTTGCCAGAACTGATACTCGCGGCCTGTTTTATGAGCTCGTTTAAAAAAACGTAAATGTGTCAGCAACCGCTCTACATGCTGTGCCTGCAGATGGTCGATAATCTGCCGCGCCGTATAAGCCTTGAAACTGCTCACACACTTATTTAAGTCCTTCGCTTGCGCAATAAAATGCAAATGGTTTTCTAAAATGACGTAACCATAAAGCCGTAAATCTTCATGTTCCCTTTGGTAACGCCAGCAATCGAGTACGATTTGTACCGTCTCAGGGCGCGTAAAAACCGGTAGCCATTCCAGTACCGTACAGGTCATAAAATGCGGTTTACCGGATTCGGTTATCGTGTAGAGCGGCTTCTTCCCATAATATTTTTTATTGCTGTAGTTTAGTGAGACTGGACGCTGGAGCGTCCAGGGCTGCATTCCCACGCCGGAGCGTGGGAACGATACGTTTTCTCCTTTTTACCAATTAATCACCGGCAAGGTGGTATTTGAGTGAAAATCCACTTGAATGGGGTTTAGGTGTTCTGCTGGGTAAAATGTTGTAGTGGCGTTACAGCTTGTTCCATCGTATTGGTATATGCCTATGGCATTGCTTCCAATGGGTATATTCAAGGGCGTGGCTGGAATGGCAATTGTGCTTGCCGAATCTCTAAAGTTTGTAAATCTAATAGTCTGAGGGCTTCCATCTGCAATAATAATATTGGGATCGAACAGAACGTTTCCATCTACATCATTGGTTATATCCCCATCACTAATTAGCATCCCAATTGTAGAATCTGCTTTTCTGTAAAAAACCTTCATACATATTGGTAGGCCCAGCACAGATGGATTTGGGATATTGTTTGTAGAAATAGACCATGTTCCATTAGCCGCGCTACATGCTGTTGTGGTTGTACTGGTTCCATCTGAACAAGCATACCAAGTTTTACCGGCAGCCTCGCATGTAGCCTTGGTTGTATTTGATTGATCGGAACAACCAAAACCCTTTTCCGCCCATATTCCTTTCGCAGCGGTACATGCTGCGGAGGTTGTGCTAAGCCCATCCGAGCAGTAACCCCATATTCCACTCGCAGCGGTGCAGGCTGTCACGCTTGTACTAACTCCATCTGAGCAGTAACCCCATATACCTTGTGTAGGTGTAGTCACTGCAACACAACTATCGTTATTATAATGACCTGCTATATTACAGTTTCCAATCCATGTTGCGGATGCTACACAGCTCGCTTTTGTTGTCTTCGAAGTATCCATGCAAAACGATTTTGCAAGTAATGTCCCTCTAGTAGATTTAATAAAATTTACGCTAATTCCATTTGAAATATCCACCAGCCAATCTGAAGCAAAAAGATAAGGTTGAGCTTTCGGAAAATCCTCGTCATAGCCAATATCTGCCGGGTTGAAAGCTTGGTTTTTACCTGCACTTTGTATTGCCAGATTATTGCTAGCAACAGTATAGCTCCACCCATAACTTTGATCAGTTACCCCCGTCCCCAAATTACCCCAACCATCGGTAAGCGCATCGTTATCTGCCGGACTGCCCGAGACAGTCAAGTAAGGGCCACGCCAACCTGAACCCAGCCCTGAGTTGTAAGTTGAATCAAGAGTCCATGGACACCCTCCATCATTCGTAAAGTTTGTATCGCCATTCCCATCTACCGACGGTCCGTCACAATCGTAATCTTCAAGTAGTTCTCTTAGTGTATACGGCAACCGCCCCATATCCGCCACAAATCCGCTGACCGCTTGCTGGCCGTTAATAATCTGCCTGGGATTACCCAATATCGCCTGCTTGATCATCTCCAGCCGTTCCCGGGTTTGTTCGTAACGGGTCTGAAAACCCAGCTCGGCGGTTTCGCGCACCGCGACGCTGGCCAGCAGGGTGATCAGCAGCAACACTACGGTCATTTCAACCAGGGTGAAGCCCTTATGTAGGCAGTATTTCTTGTTCATAACGTTCATACTCCGGCATCCAACGCTGTTAAGTTAAGAAAAAACACACGTCGTTCCGGCAATCCCTGCCGGTATGACGGCTTAACATCATTGCCGCCGCGTCCATATGCCGAAACGCACATCGCCTGCCTGTTTGCCGGATCAAAAAACATAATCCACACCCAAGTTAATTCCATAGGATTGCCATTCGACTTCGTTAAAAGAGCTTTCGACGACACTGTTATCAGCAAAATTAAATCTACCTTTACCCTTATCGTTTGCCTGCCAATCCTGATATTGAACCGACAATCTGATGATCCACTCCGGCGTCAGTAGATAGCGTGCCAGGGCGGATACAACTATGCCTTCGCCTCCGGATTTGTGGGTAAAGCTTTTCGGATGCTGAAAGTCGCTACGCAGATTCCAGTTGGCGGTGCCTTCGTAATCGACGTAGTGATATTCTCCAGAAGCTTGCAGGGAAAAACGCTCGTTGAATATCAATTCGCTTGTCAATCCGCCCCAAGGGCCAAACCATGTGCCTTCGTAGGTACTGTCCAAACCGCTGAAGTTACCCGGAGGCGGTGAATTGTAGCCGGGAATGAGCTTCCGGGCGTTCGCCTGATCGGAGATTACCAAATTGCCGTTGCTATCATTGAATTGCTGGGTATGGAAGGCATATCCGGCTTTTGGGGTCAGCTGTAAACCAGGCGTAGAGCTTCTTTTGCCTACGTTCAGGTGATATCCGATGCCTGCTGAGAGGTCAATGCTAGCGCCGTCGTTGGTGCTGCTATAGGATCGCGAAAATTCATCCTGGCGATTGTCGCCGGCATAATCTGAATCCTGATTTTTGCCGGAGGCAATTTGCCCGTAGCTGATTTTGCCGTCCGCTTGCCAGTTGTCAATGGTTATGTCAGTGCCGCCGGTAATGACGGCGCTATGCACGTTGTACCATTGCAATTCAGATACGATGTTGGGCGTACCGGTCGGCCAGGCAATATTCCATTTCAACTCATCATTGCGGTAGCCGACTTCGCCGTAGGTTTTTATTTGCATGCGGTCTTCTTGTCGCTGCTTTCCGGGATAGGCATCCAATATCGCAGGTGCCCGGTCATCTGCCGGAATGCTGATGTTTCGCCCATACTCTTTCGGCATCGGGGTAACCGGCATTTGCGACCCGACTCCGCCGTCAAATACCACCATTTTCAGGTTTTTTCCGGCACCATTGCCCTGAGCAGACTTCACCGCCAAGACGGTATCGTTATCGCTTTGTTGTTCGAATATAACCATTTTCATACCGTGCATATCGCCTGCTGCCAAGGCTGGCATTGGGCTGATCAACACCAGGCAGACGACTGCCGTCAGCTGATTTTGTCGACAAAGGCTTTGCATTTACGCGCGGCTTAAGGTCTGGTCGCTTGTGCCATAATTTCCTCAAACGGCTGCGAGGAAATCAGATACAGGTAAGTGATTTGACGACCATCCAGTATTTCGTTTTCAATCGTCGAGGCCAGCCACCGGCCTTTCAAATGCCGGTAATCGACGGTGACCTTGTCGGATGAGGCATTGTGCAACTCCAGGACCGTTACATAAATGCCTCCCTGCCGCCAGCCGGCAACCGGCAATGCTTTGATTCTGGAGTCGTACGACAAGTCAACCGGTACGAATTGAGCTAATCGAACCGGTTTGATTTTAGGATCGGCTTTACGCTCGGAACTTGGCACGAGTATGGCTTCCGAAGCATAACGGGTCAGATCGACATAAACCTGTTGATTGGCGGGTATAGCCTCGGGTTCGCTCTGTTGCGAAACGGGCGTCTTATTACTGAACTCTCTGGAGTCGCCTCTATCCCGGTATTTATCGAATACGTCTTGTTTACTGTATTCCTTATAAGGCTGCTCCAGCACATAACCTTTATGAAGTTTGTCCGGGTTGGAATAAATATCGAGGCTGTCGCCGCTCACCGCATTGGGATGAACGCTGTTATTGGCTAACATTTCCTTGCTGATAGTTTCCGCTTCCACCGGTGAGTTGATGATATGCGGTTTAATGATGATCACCAGTTCGGTACGGGCGCGGGCTTGATGTTCTTCTCTAAAGAAAAAGCCTAAGCCGGGAATATCACCGAGTATGGGTACTTTGCTCTCGCGTCCGCCCGCATTTTCCTGAATGATGCCGCCCACCGCAACGGCGGTGCCGCTTTTGGCGATGACCGAACCGCTAAAGGTTTTTTCGGTGACTATGTCGATAAGTTGTGTCTGAGGCGATCCATTAGTAACCGGAACGAGAATGCTGGCTCCGTTTTTAATCATTGCCGCCTCTTCGACCACTATTTGAACACTGACGGTATTGTCGGCATTGATGTTGGGCGTTAACAGCAAGGTATTGCCGATCGTGCGCTGTTCATAAATAGGGCCAGCGTTCAAAATCTGCTGGGTAGTCTGATTTAGACCTAGTGAGGTAGTAGTTACCGAACCGGCCGTGTAGTTAACTACTACAGGTACGGTTGACCCCATCAGGAAACTGCTGACTTCCTGGTTAGAGGTCAGCAGCATCGGTGTCGCCAATTGGGTGACACGGTTTTCCTTTTCCATTAATTGTAAGCGGGCCTCAAAATTATTGCTCACCAAGGTAGCCAGCATTGCAGGATTGGGAATTGCAGCCGATGCCGCCCTTATCCCGGTATCCAGCAATTCCGATGCGCTCACTGTGTCGGTCGCGCCTCCGGTTGCTACATTGGTGCTATTGGTTTTCACTTTAAAATCAAACAGCGAATCATAGCCATCGGATAAATCAATCGATAGCACTTTAACCTCCATCAACAGCATCGAACTTTCCATGTTCAAGCGCTTGTAGATAGCTCGTATTTCATTCATGGCATCAATATCGCGGGTGCGCACTAATACCCGGTTTTGATGCTTGATGACGCCGACAAAGATCGGCGATTGGCGGCGAGCGCCGACATCCAACTGTTCCCGGCTTTCCTCTATGTCGCCGACAAACGAATGAGCAGGATTGTTTTCATCTTGTTGGCCGTCCAGCGGGTTATTGCTGCCGTTGCCCCGATTATTGCCAAAGCCTTGAGCGCCCGAACCCTGATTGCCAAATTGTTGATTGCCTGATAATTGCCCTCCCATTCCTTGTCCGCCAACGCCTTGATTCCCTGAGCTTTGAGCATTTTGAGTGCCGCCTGAGGAACCGCCGCTTCCGCCGGAAAAACTGAAATTCTGTTTTTTGCGCTTATCGACCATATCGAATCGCGCAAAACGTTGCTGTAAATCCAGCATTAACTGTTGCTGGTTTTGTCCGTAATTTACGCGTACCCGGCCATAGAATAGATTCTGTATTGTTTCGGCTAAATCCAGCGCGTTTTTAGCATTTTTCAGGGTAAAAATTTCAGTTTCTTCTTTTTTAAACTCCACCTGTTCCAACCGGTATTCCTCAACGGTATAAAGACGGACGATATTGGAATCGGCATCCCGTTGATACCAGAGGTTATAGGTTTTAGAAATGGCATCAATGACTTCCAAAGAAGTCACCCGGCGCAGGAACATAGTGATGTGAATATCGGCTGCAGCTTTGGATGCGATAATATTAAGCCTTGATTGATCGGATAAAATCCGCAACGCATCGCCGACGGTAATATCGCGGAATTCAATTTGTTCGATAACCTGATCGTGATTCGCTTTAGCGGCGGCCATCGATAATGTCGGCAGCATCGTTAAAGTCAGCGCAATGACAATAGAAGATGGGATTGATAATAATTTATGCATTTGTATTGTAAGTTTTCGTTTATGGTTCGATAGACTCGCCACCCACGGAATAACCTTTAACCGTCCGGTGTTAAGTTGAAAACCGTGAAATTGAACCATCCCCCAATTCACCGTAAAAAAATCGTTTCGTTAGCCGGTTGTACTTCGACTTTGACATGACTCTTAGCTATTTCCAGAACCTGAATTTCAATGACTTGGTTGCCTTTAATCGTAGTGATCCTGTCACCGATGCTGACCATTTCGGTTTTGTCGTTAATGCGTAACATCGCGTGATTTTTATCTTTGTGCATGCCGCACGCGCTGGCCACCAACGTAATGTCCGGCAATGCTGAACTTGGTGCGGCAATACCGGCAGGAGTCCCGGCAGTCGTGGTAGACACTCCTTTTAGCGCCGCCCTAAAGTTTTGATTCATTCGGGTAGGATCTTTTATCCCGCCTTTATCCGGGTTGGTAACCGGGGAGGGCGGCGCGTTGTCTTTTGTCGGCAATAAAACGCCCGCCAGTTTCCGCTCCAGCATTTCAGACATCACTGTCGGGTCATTCAATGTTTCGGCTATTAACTTGGTGTTGTCCTGCGCCACTTGAGCGGACGGAGATTCGGCCAGCAGCGACTGGCTGCATAGCAGCAACAGAAATGTTGCCAGTGTAAAATATGGCAACGTCATTTCGGACTTCCTCCGGCGGCGGCAAACATCGCGACTAAAAAAGCCGCATAGACAAAGCCGATCACGCCGCCGACAAATATGGTCATCGCCGGGGCAATCATGCCGGTCAGTGTGGCGATGGCTTGTTTAAGCAGTTCATCATGATATTCGGTCATTTCAGTCAGGATTTGATCCAGCGTTCCCGAGTTTTCTCCGACACGGGTCATCTGCAATACCAGCGGCATGTAGCCCGATTCGATTTCCATCTGCTCGGCCAGTGAAGAGCCTTGAATAATCTGATTGCGGGCAGAACTAATACAGCTGGCCATGTATTTGTTAACGTGCAATTTTTCAATGGTTGTCAAGGCATCGACCATAACCACGCCGCTACGCAGCAATAAACCCATGGCCCTGCAAAACAATACCGTGCCTGATAAACGCAGCACATAGCCGACCACCGGTATTTTCAGCGCGTACCTGTCTATCCATAGGCGGCTGGGCGGCCAGTTGTAAAACACAATGAAACTGATCACGGCTGCAATCGCCAAAACCGATATCATCAAGCCGTTGACCAGCACCCAATCGGACGTATCAATCAATGCTTTGGTTACCGGCGGCATCGGTTTGCCCATTATTTTCAGCAATTTTTTAATCTCGGGAATCAGCCCGGTCATCATAAAAATGATGATGCCTATCGCCATCAATAAGGAAAAGGCGGGGGATCTTAACGCGGTGGTGATTTGTTTTTTTAATTGACGACTGGCTTTGACTTCCTTGGCTGCCTCATCCATGACCGTGCTCAGGTTACCGGTTTGTTCGCCGACACGAATCAACTGGATGGTAAATTCACTAAAGGCTTTGTGTTCGGATAAGGCATCGGTGAAAGAGCTGCCTTGCTGAATTCGTTTTGCCAATCGTTCCCAGGTTGGCCTGGCTCCGATTCTGCAATGCTTAAGGATTAAATTCAACGCATCGAGCAAACTGATGCCGCTACGCAACATGACCGCTATCTGGTGGAATTCCTGTTCTATATCAGTTGAATTGAATGAACGGTAGGCCATAGGATTCAGGCTGATTTTTTTATCCGCAGCTCCACTTTGTTTAAGCTCTTCAATTTTAAGCGGCAACAGGCCTTGAGAGCGCAACGCAAGAATCGCCGATTCCCGGGTTGCGCTCTCAATTGCGTCAACATGTTGCTGGCCGCTACGGTCACGGGCTATGTAGGTGAATATTGGCATTATTTACAGAATTTATCGTTTATTGTTTCCACGCTCCGGCGCTCATGGTTATACACATTTTTCGCCGACACCCAGGTTTCCCGCTTGGATGCCCGGCACCGAGACCTTTTAACGCTGTTGTTGGAGTGCAGGCTTTGCCTGCAACAGCAAGCAAAGCTTGCACTCCCGTTTGTCTCACAGCCACTTGTGTATAACGATAAGCGCTCCGGCGTCACGGTTAGCAACGCTGGAGCGTTACCGCATGCATTTCCACGCCGGAGCGTGGGAACGATGAGTTTTCCGTTCACCAGGATGATGCAATCTGCATCACTTCATATACTGAAGTGACGCCGCTTAGTAATTTATCGATGGCATCGTCCAATAAACTCTTAACCCCGGAGTCGCGCATTTTGACGACCAGATCGCTTTCGCCTTCGCCCTCGGCCACAGCGCGCGCCCAATCTTCCCGCAACTCCAATATTTCATACAACCCGATACGCCCCGAATAACCTTTGCCGCCGCAATAAATGCAGCCGGACGGGTCGTGAATGGTGTGCCCGGCCAATTCGGCACGGTTAATGGAAATCGCTTCCAGTTCCGTCAACGGCCTGGGAATACGGCAGTGTACGCACAAACGGCGCAATAAGCGTTGAGCTACGGCAAGCCGCAACGCTGCCGCCACTAAATAAGGCTCAACGCCCATGTCGGTTAAACGGGTCACTGTCGCCGCCGCCGAATTGGTATGCAAAGTGCCCAGTACCATATGGCCGGTCAGCGCCGCCTTAATGGCAACGTCGGCGGTTTCCTTGTCCCGGATCTCGCCGATCATCACCACGTCGGGATCATGGCGCAAAATACTGCGCAACGCTTTGGCGAAACTGACCTTGTCGGCGGAATCCACCTCGCATTGGGCAATGCCGTTAATTTCGTATTCGATGGGGTCTTCAATGGTGATGATGTTGACCTTGCGCTCTTCCAGCAGCATTCGGATAGCCGCGTACAAGGTGGTGGTTTTGCCGCTGCCGGTCGGGCCGGTCATAATCATCAAGCCCTGAATGCGGCGCAAAAAACCTTCAATCATGCGTTTATGGGCAGGCTCGAAACCCAGGTGTTCCAAGGTCAGCGAGTCGGTTTGCACCGCCAGTAAACGCATGGTGATGCGTTCGCCGTATTTGGTCGGCAAGGTCGCCACCCGCACGTCAACCCGCCGCTCCCCGGAAACGAACTGATGCGAAAACCGGCCGTCCTGCGGCGAGCGTTTTTCGGCAATATCCAGATAAGCCATAACTTTGAGCCGACTGACCAGCTCGGTAAAAATGTTAGAGTTGATCTGGCTGTAGTGCTCCAGCTGTCCATCGACCCGAAAACGGATGGTCGCGCCGTTATAGCCGGGATCGATATGTATATCCGAAGCCTGGCGCATATAGGCGGCATACAGCAGTTCGTCGCCGGTATTGACCGCATTGGCGGTTTGTATGACTTGCGCTGAAGCCGGTGCCGGCAACGCTTGAACGGTTCCGTAAACCTGCTTGAGTTTGGCATCGAGTTGCGCCGCTTCCCCCGCCCATAAGCGCACCGGTTTTTTTAATAAGCGTTCCAGCACGGCGATCACCGCATGATTTTCAATATCCAGGCAGACAACGTGAACGATGTCGTCTATTTCAATAAAAGGCAGGACTTTTTGCCTGAGCGCAATGTTGGCCGGTATTTTTAATGCGCAAACCGGATCGATGCGTATTGCATTGACTTCCAGCAAATGGGTGGCCGGATCGAAGCCGACATGATCGATATATTCCACGCCGAAGCGGACATCGCCGCCTTCGGCGTGTAACCAGCGCACTTTAGCTTGCCGGGTAAAACGCCGGTTATTGGCTTCGATACTGATGGTAATCGTCGCGTCCTGATCGATAATGCCGGCATTACCGGCAATCATCAGGCCAGCGCCACCGGCGGAACTGTCTTCAATCTCCGCATGACTGATGGTAATGCTGTTCTCTTGGAATACCGTGGCGCTCCAGCCGTTGACAGGCTCGCGAGTCCTGTTGCGGTTATCGGAAGGAACCGCCCCGGTTTGCGGCAATTTCGGCAGGTATTGAGTCATATCGATATAAAAACCTTTGCTATAGGACAACCGTCACCTGTAAAAATCACAGCCATAAAGTCAGCAGCCATTCTTGCTTACCCGGTTCGGCTTTGTAGGTCTGCATCGTCAACGATACCGGCAACGCCTTGATATTGCTGTCGTTCAATGACGACAGCGCCCGGTAATTGTCCGGATAATCGCCGATATAACGAATCGTCCAGATATTCAAATTTTTGTCATCGCCAGTGACGGCTGTGGGAGCGACGCCTGCGCCGCCATGAGTAGTCGGCTCTGCCGGTATCATGTCTTTAAGCCAGATCCGGGTATCGCGTAACGATCGGGGTAAGGACGCGACCACCGGTTTATCGTTGTGTTGCTCGTTGAGCACCTGCAAATTGTGTTTCGCCAAAATAATCGAGATATGTTCTATCGCGTCATTGCTTGACCCTGATTGCGATAAAAAGCCGCTGTTTTCCGAAAAAGCGGCGTGGATAGCTTTATCCTCCTGTTCCAGTTTGGCGATTTCTTCCGCTATAGTGCGCTGTTGCTGTTCAATCCCCGGTAAGGCTGCCGCATTAATGCCTTTTTGTTGCAAGCCGACATATTGATCCTCCGCTTTTTTGGATTTTTCAGTCACAAAGCCGCTGATAATCACAAAATAAATCACCAGCACAGCCAGTGCCGGCAGGGTGCGTTTGAGCCACAGTTCGCGTTGTTGTTCCGGTGTCATCATTGTCCTTATATACAAGTTCCGTGGGAGCGACGCCTACGTCGCGACTGGCTGAAAATCGCGACGTAGGCGTCGCTCCCGCAACAGTATTGGGCTATGGCTTTTTACTAAAGCCGTCCACACCCAGATCGATCAATTTAATTTCAAATTCCCACGGCCCGCCGTCAACAAACAGTTCCATATTTTTCTTGGCGGGAGCGATAACCGACCAACCTAATGTCAGCAATTGCTTCTCCAGATAGTTCGCTAATTCATTGGCAGAGACGGCATCCAGACTAATGCCGCTGATTTTGACCTCATCCTTGTCGACAGCGATGCTCTCCACCAATAGATTTTCAGGCCGGCCTTTAGCTAAGGCTTCCAGTAATTTGGCCGGACGCTGTTGCAAGCCTTTAATCAATCCCGGTAACGTTTCCGAATCCGCTTTCAGCTTGTCGATTTTGGTCTTTAACTTGTCGCGCTTATTCTGATTGTCAGTCAGCGTCTTGCGCAACGCGGTCATTGATGTTTCGACTTGTTGCAAAGCGGTAAACTCAGCAGTGAACTGATTGGCCTGATACAAATGCCAGCTTAAATGACCGGCACAGAGCAGCAATGCCAGCGATCCGCCGGAAGCCATCAGCAGCAGATCTTTATTGATTTTCGACTGATAACGCAAAACCGGCGCAGCAGGCCGGTCTTTTTGGGTCAGCGCTATCGCCCACACCAACAGCCAGTCGGCAACCGGCTCGACATTGTTTAAATGCAGCAGAAATGCGGTATCCGGCAATAACTCGATTTTATTGTTTAACAGCGTTTCGGAATGCTCGACCTCGCCTTGTTTTGTCAGCCAGCGTTCCAGTTCGGTTTGCCAATGGCGGCTGTCAAAAGCAAACAGCCGCAAACTAAAACCGTGTTCAGGATGGTTTCTGATTGCCGCCAATTGGGTCGGCCAGCATTCCATTCTTAACCAGTCCCGGCGCTCAGGGTTTTCAAGCGATAGCGGCAGTGCAGCGGGGTGCAGCAAACCGGCCAGTGTGCTGCCGGCTTTTTTAACAGCCTTATGCACATCCTCCAAATGCAGTTGGCTCATTTGGCTGACCCAGTAGCTGCTCATTTCATCTTGATTGCTTAACAGCTGATAAGCCAGTTGCATATCTAAAGAAGACTGGCCGGTTAAGCCTTCCAGCTCAAATTGCAAGGCCTGCACCAAGGTCGCTTCATCAACGCCTTCAACCTGCATCGACGGCAGGCTCAGCAAGGTAATCGGCAGGCGTACATACAACAGCCAGACCTTGCGCCCTAAAGGACCGCTGTTGGCGGCAATGCTGCTGACGCAATCCGCCAACCTGGCGGTATTCGGGCATTCGGCGGCAATTATTCCGGCATTGCCAATCAGCACGCCGGCTTTATCCACGTCCACACGAAAGGTCTTGACCTCGGTGATAAACAGCAGGGTGAGAGCAGGGCGCTTGCTTAAGACAGGCAGTTTTATCGATGAAAAATTCAAATTTTGTATTGAGTTAATGTTTTAATCCGCATTCGACCTTATCTGTCGAATGACAAAGCCATCGCCAGATAAGGATGAAATATAGTTCCCACGCTCCAGCGTGGGAATTCAGTCCGCAACGCTCAGCGTTGCGAATTGCCGACCCGCCGACAAGAAAACGCTCCCCCCACACCCTGCGTTCCCACGCTGGAGCGTGGGAACGATGAACAGTTCGTAAGGTGGGCAGTGCTTTTTTGCCCGCCCTGCATGGCTTCGCAACGCTGGAGCGTTGCCCAATGCATTCCCACGCCGGAGCGTCACTGCCATTAAGTTAAGCACATCGACATGCCGTAGGAGCGGGCCGCGCCCGCGATATTTGCACAGCGATTGCAGCGTTGTAGCGCCATCATCGCGGGCATGGCCCGCTCCTACAACGCTTAACTTAATGGCAGTGACGCCGGAGCGTGGGAACGATGCCTCCCCGCGCTCCCGGCCTTCCTATAGCGCTGCACTCTCCGGGAAAATGCAGTGCTATAGAAAAAAGAGGAGGCATCCTTGCTCTCCTCAATGTCATCCTTGACCAAAAATTCCGTGAGGATTGCCGGCCCGGGTTCCTTGAGCCGTTCGAACCGCGAAAGGCAGAGAGGGTTAACTGCGGTTCGGTTTAATTTTTTTGCGAGGGCTGGGCAGCGTTTTTCTGCCCACCCGGATTATTCCGCCTTTAAATCGGCCTTGCAGCGGGCGATCACGTTGCCGCTGGGCGTCGCGGTGAAGCCGCCTAAGCCGTTGTAAAAGTAAGGCCCCGGATGTTGGTATTTGATCCGGCAAGGCACGTTGTCGCGTTCGACGAAAGCCGGATGAACGTCGCCGTCGGTGTCCGGGGTGATCGTGCACGAGGCGATGGCGAAGTTGTTGTTGGTGGTGAGCTTAACGCTGGCGGGGCCGTGATACACGCTGTCGCCTTCTGCCGATGAGATCATGCAGCCGCCATTGCCGCCATCACCAAAGGGGTTGATGACGATAGGCGCGGGTGGCTGCATGGCATTTGCCGTCGTTATTGTCAGCAGCATCGGCAAGCCGATGAAAAGAAAAGATTTTTTCATAAAAATATTCCGTCCGTTAATTAAGTGGTTATAACTGTCGCCGTGTCGTAACCCGTATACAGCGCTAGCGGAATACGGGATTCGCCGCCGCAACCGCGCAAGGGCTTTGCGCCCGAGCCAACCGGTTAAACGCTTAGTGGCATTGAACCGGTTGGGTTTGGTTTTTTGCGTTGCCATAAGGTGGGCACGAACAGCATGTGCCCACCCTATAGGGCTTACGGATTAGTTAGCAGATTTGTTTGTATAAGTCTGCGACAGCAGTGTATTTGCACCAACCAAAGTAGGTGATTCACTAGCTGGCACGTTAGCTACGACACCCAAGAACTTGGCTTTTTCAGTGACTTCCGAGCAATCAGCGGTAGTGTTATCTTTATCCACTTGCACGATTGCAATGAAGTGCGCATAACGTTCTGTAGGGCCATATTTGGCATCTTGAGGAAAGAACACCGGTGAGGCTACCGCCGTCGACTGAATCAATTCATTGTTGTCGCCAAGGCCCATGGCAATGTAGTCATAACAAGCGGATTTATAGACCATCGGGTCGCGACCTAAGGCTGTTGCCAGATGTTGTTGCAGTCCTGTAATAGTCATCATTCCAACCGTCTTGTCAGCTATACCAGCAGCACCAACTGGTAGAAACTTGGCAGTTGCCCAGCCACCTGCAGTTGGCTTGTCTAACATATACATTCCAGCACTTGTGCCGAAAGTTTTATTATTAACAGAAGCATCATTTGCCACTGCCATGTTAATGCCAGAAGATGATAACGATTTCGCTTGAATTGAATCTGCCACAAACGCTACGGGTGCGTCAAATGTATTCGGATTTGCTAAACCGCAATAAGCATCTCCCTTAGTTTGAGCCGTTGCACAAGAACCTGTACCTACCAGTGCCGCGATGTCTGCCTCAGCCGTCAACAAATCCATATGAGGCGGCAGTTTGTTTTTTTCGGAGACATAACGACCCAATGCATTATTCAATTGCGTCACGTTATTGGAATTGGTGCTGTCATGGGTGGTCTGGGTAAAGCTGCCTACATAAGGAACCAGCAATCCCGCCAAACCGACCAGAATTAACAGAACAACCGATAACTCGATTAAGGTCATACCGGCCTGTCTGGCGATGTGTTTTACTTTATAATGTTTCACGATGGGTTTCTCCCCGTAATATCGTTAGTTTAGTGTTTAAGGTTACACTAACGAAGTCGCTGTTTATCGATGTTAGAGATCGCCACACAGCGGGGGGGAAGCCCTTCCCCCATGTTCGTCTTACTCCTGCCCATTGCCTACTTGGCTCATCTTCCCTGAACCGAACGAACTTGATAGTGATTTCTATAAGGCAATAGCTGTGCCAAGTTTGTATGTGCTTGTATTTTATAAGATAGGTGTTTATACGTACTTTTGGCAAGCCAAAAAATAGGTTATATGACATGCACTGTGGCATATGGCCTACTTTGCTATAGGCGATGACTTATTTTGTTCAGGTTATGGGGGCTATAACTGTGGGTTTGTTAATTTATTTGAAAATAGCCAATTAAAATGTAAGCCCGCGTTTTGATTTTCATATCCGCGATAATATTTCTTCAAACAGCTAAACCCTCTATAATGCCTCGCATACAAGGACTACAGGGCATGCCACCATTCTATGACTAATTTGAATAACGCGCTTTCAACACGCTTGAATCAACTGAACGCAAGCGGGCACCAGCAATTGCTTTGCGGAGGGCTTAAAGGGATAGAGAAAGAAAGTCTGCGCATAGCCAAAGACGGATTCATCGCCCAAACACCGCATCCCAAGGCATTGGGTTCCGCGCTGACGCATCCGTGCATCACCACCGATTATTCCGAAGCGCTGATCGAGTTGATTACTCCGCCGTTTGCCGATATAAAAGACTCGCTGGATTATTTGCACCGCACACACCAATTCGTTTATGAGCATCTGGACAATGAAATGCTGCTGAGCGCAAGTATGCCTTGTGGCATTAATGGCGACCAAAGCATCCCCATTGCCGAATACGGCTCGTCCAACATAGGCCGGATGAAGCATGTTTACCGGCACGGTTTATGGCATCGTTACGGCAGAACCATGCAGTCCATTGCCGGCATCCATTTTAATTATTCCGTGCCTGAAGCTTTGTGGCCGGTTTTGCATCAACAACAAAACAGCCGGTTGAATCTGGAACAGTTTACAGCCGATGCCTACTTTGGCTTAATCAGGAATTTCCAGCGCATGGGCTGGTTAATTCTGTACTTATTCGGCGCATCGCCAGCCATTTGCAAAAGCTTTTTCGGTAGTCGCCCGGCATTAATGGCGCAATTTGAACAATTTGATAACGGCACGCTTTATCATCCCTATGCGACCTCGTTACGGATGAGCGACATCGGTTACAAAAGTGTCAATCAAGCTAACCTGAAAATCGATTACAACTCAATAGACGGCTATGTCAGCAGCTTGAGCGCGGCCATTAATACGCCTTATCCCGAGTACGAAAAAATCGGTACGCTGGTCGATGGCGAATACCGTCAACTGAACGGCAATATCCTGCAAATTGAAAACGAGTTTTACAGCACTATCCGGCCTAAACAAATTATCGAGTCCGGAGAAAAACCGACCTTAGCGCTTAAGCGTCGCGGGGTTCGTTATGTTGAAATGCGCTCCCTGGATTTGGATGTGTTTAACCCTATCGGCATCGATGAAGATAAAGCCCGTTTTATAGAGGCGCTGTTGCTCACCTGTTTATTGCAGGAGAGTCCGGAAACCTTAGATCAGGAGCATCAAGTTAACAACGCCAACCAATTGGCCGTTGCCCATTACGGCAGAAAACCGGGGTTGGAACTTGAGTTAGGTCAACAAAAAATACCGTTGCAAGAATGGGCCACTGAAATCCTGGAATCCATGCAGCCGGTCTGCACGATTCTCGATCAGGATGATGCGGATAAACCCTATAGTTCAGCATTGGCAAAACAGCAGCAGCTGGTTGAAAATCCCGACTTAACCGCATCGGCACGCATGCTGGAGCAGATGACGCAGCTTCAACAGCCGTTTGCCCGATTTGCATTAAACACCTCTGCCGAACACGCGCAGTATTTCAAAAGTAATAAACTGGATGAAAACAACAGCCGACAATTTAACGAAATGGCCGCAGAATCCCTTACCAAACAGCAAGAAATCGAAAGTAAAGATCAAATACCGTTTGATGAATTTTTGAAACAGTATTTTTTGCAAAGCTGATTTAATGTTTCAATCCACCGTGAACGCATAGCTAAAAAATACAAGACACTGTAGGAGCGGGCCGCGCCCGCGACATTCGGGCAGCGATTGCAGAGTTGCAGCCCTTTCATCGCGGGCATGGCTCGCTCCTACAACGCTTAACTTGCGTCCGGTTCCTATGCTCCGGCGTGGGAATCCATAAAGCCATACGGCATAACCGGGAAAATATCATGACTTCCGTCAACATAGAGCAACTACAAGCCGAACTGGATCATAAAAATCCGCGCGTCATCCTGAAAAAGGCGTTGGAGCTGTTCGATAATATCGCCATCTCTTTTAGCGGAGCAGAAGACGTGGTACTGATCGATATGGCCTTGGCTATCAGAAAAGACATACCGATTTTTTCCCTGGATACCGGACGCTTACATCCCGAAACCTACCGTTTTATAGAAAAAGTCAGGAAACATTATCACATCGATATTGAATTGTTGACGCCGGACAGAGACGTATTGGACAGCTTCGTTAAAAACAAAGGTCTATTCAGTTTTTATGAAGATGGACATCAGGAATGTTGCGGTATCCGCAAGGTTGAACCGTTAAAACGCAAACTGGCGCAGGTAGACGCCTGGATTACCGGTCAACGCAAAGATCAAAGTCTGGATACCCGGCAAGCCGTTCCCGAAGTACAGATAGACACCGCCTTTTCCACCGCCGAGCATCAACTGATTAAATTCAATCCCTTGCTCAACTGGAGTTCGGCGCAAGTCTGGGATTATATTGAAGCCTATCAGGTTCCTTATAACGAATTACATCAAAAAGGCTATACCAGCATAGGCTGCGAACCCTGTACCCGTGCCGTACTGCCCAATCAACATGAAAGAACCGGTCGCTGGTGGTGGGAAGAGGGAACAAAAAAAGAATGCGGGTTACATGCGGGGAATTTGAAAAAATAATTGTCGATAGATGATTGGGATGTTGTGGCAATAATACTGGCTAGCCAGCCAATTTGACCTATGTTGAAGCAAAAAAAAGCAACTTCCCAAAGGTAAGTTGCTTTTTTGTATATGGCGGAGAAGCAGGGATTCGAACCCTGGGAGGGGATAAACCCTCAACGGTTTTCAAGACCGCCGCTTTCGGCCGCTCAGCCACCTCTCCATACCCGGCGTATTATATATAATGTTATATTTATTGCAATAGTAATTCTTTATTTAAGACAGATATTACGCTATTTGAAGTCTGGCTAGAGGAATGTATTCTGAACACACTCGTTATCGGTGTTTGTCTTATTGGACATGCATTGCGGTTTTCAGTTCTTGCGGTAATGAATATCAACGACGGTATACCGAGCTTCTTTAAGCTCGTTTTTAATGGCGACTTCATCATCAAAAGTTTTTTTAAGTAGCGCTCTTGCCAATGGCGAATCAAGGCTAATATAGTGTTTTTTAGGATAAAGTTCGTCAGATCCGACTATGCGGTAGGTCACTTCCTCGCCCACTTCATTTTCCAAGGTCACCCAGGCGCCAAAAAAAATCCTGTCCTGATCGTCGGGGGGCAGCGAGACGATATTAAGGTCGGGCAATCGTTTCTGCAGATAATGGATACGCCGGTCTATACCGCGTAATTCTTTTTTACGGTAGATGTACTCGGCATTTTCCGAGCGATCGCCTTCCGCTGCTGCTGCCGATAAAGCCAGAGTCACTTCTTTGCGTTTGCTCCACAGCTCGCTTAATTCACTTTCCAGCGCTTGATAGCCTTCAGGCGTGATGTAAGGGGATGACTTAGGCCCCGGCGGTTTCCAACGTGACATGATTGATTTCCTGCGGATAAATTACGATGAATTGACATATTTTTTCAGACAAAAGAGCTGCAATTCTTTATCATAGTCGGCTTTTAAATGACGAAAAAGGTTTTATCATGCAAATAGCTGACAATATGGCTGTCTCAATTCACTATACTTTGACTAACGATGATAGCGAAGTATTGGATAGTTCAACAGATGGTGAGGCTTTGGTTTATCTACACGGCACAGGAAATATCATTCCCGGCTTGGAAGATGCGTTGCTCGGCAAAGCTGTCGGCGATAAATTTAAGGTGCGCATTGCGGCCAAAGATGCTTATGGCGAACAAAATGATGAGATGATTCATGTCATCCCGCGAGCAATGTTTGAAGGTATTGATGAAATTGAAGTCGGTATGATGTTTCATGCCGATGTCAGTTCCGGCTCCGGCGAGGTCACCATCGTTAAAATAGAGGGCGATGATATTACTATTGACGGCAATCACTCGCTGGCAGGAATGGCCTTAACGTTTGATGTTGAGGTTGTTGATGTTCGGCCTGCGACTCAAGAAGAAGGCGAGCATGGGCATATACATGGTGCGGGTTGCCATCATTAAATTGGCTGTGGCTGTGACTTCGCCTCGGCAATTGCTCCTGCATTCCCCACAGTGATATGGGGAATGTAGAGAAATGACCAGATCATTTCCTGTCCATGCAGTCGTAAAGCACCTACTGTTGGTAGTCGCCGATTAAACGATAGCTTATTGGCTGATTGGGCGACTAAAGTCGCCCCCACAATCCTGCCCATGTGTTAACGTAATGGCGGTCTTGCCTGCACTTTACCAAAGAGTCCGTAAAGCCCTTCCTTTAGCTGGGGGTGGATGTCAACTAGCCTACAAAAGCCTTCAGTAATTCAGCGGTATTCGCCATGCCTTTATGGAGATGCCGCTCAATTTCTGCCATGGTTATTTCTCCAGCCGTTTTTCCTGCTGCCCAATTGGCGACTACGCTGATCGCGGCATATTCGATGTCGAGTTCTTTGGCTAACGCGGCTTCCGGCATACCGGTCATGCCGACCAGATCGCAGCCATCTTTTTCCATGCGTTGTATTTCTGCGGCGGTTTCCAGGCGCGGACCTTGGGTGCAGCCGTAGGTGCCTAACGGGCTGATTTTTATGTTGGCATCGCGCGCGGCGCTAATTAAGCGGGAGCGCAGTTTCTGACTGTACGGATAGGTAAAGTCGATATGGGTGACTGCTTCATCGTCAAAAAAAGTATGCTTGCGGCCATAGCTGTAATCAATAATCTGATCGGGGATGGCGATATGCGCCGGTATCATTTCGCTGGTAATACCGCCTACGGCGGCAACGGCAATGATCTGTTCGACACCGAGTTGCTTTAGTCCCCAGATATTAGCCCGGTAATTTATTTTGTGCGGAGCAATGCTGTGCGGGTCGCCGTGCCGGGCCAGGAAGATAATCCGGGTATTGTTCAGTTCGCCGGTAACGAACTCGGCAGAAGGTGAACCGTAAGGCGTGCTCAGCTGTTCGCGTTTGATGATGTTTAAGTCGCTAAGTTGGGTTAGGCCGGTGCCGCCGATGATGGCAAGTGTGGTCATGATGATTACTCCTTGCAGGCAAAAATGCCCGGCGCGTTGCGTAAATAGCCTTTGTAGTCCATGCCGTAGCCGAATAAATAACGGTTTTCCACGCTCAGTCCGACAAAATCGGCGGTTAAGGGTTTTTCATGGTCGAGGATCTTATCCACCAACACGGCGCTGTAGACGGCTGCTGCACCTTGGCCCCGGCAATATTGATAGATCGCTTGAAGGGTGATGCCTTCATCAAGGATGTCGTCAATAATCAGTACAGTTCGTCCTTTAAGCGGTGTTTCCGGTTTAAGCAGCCATTCGATGCTGCCGCCTGAGGTCTGGTTTTGATAACGGCTGGCGTTGATTGAGTCTATGGTCAGCGGCATGGTTAAGCGGGTCAGCAATTTTCCGAAGGTCGGGATGCCGCCGTTCAAGACGCAGAGTAATAGCGGGTTGCGATCCGCAAGTGCGATGTTGATTTCTTGAGCCATGTTATCGATAGCAGCTTCAACTTGCCGTTCGCTGTGCAGCAAATCGGCAGTTGCCTGGACGTGTTTTATTTCTTCAAGCATATTGATGAGTGTTGATAAGTGTTGATAGTTGCAGCCATTTCTCGTTGCGCATCAGTTGTTCGCGGTTCATCTGCGGCTTGCCTTGCATACGGCTAAGGCGCTGCTCCCTGATGGGGTCTTGGGTGACCGGCAACGCATCAAGCACTTGTTCGGCGGCAACAGGATTGTTGCAAACCAGAATCATATCGCATCCGGCCAGTTGCGCAAGGCGGGCACGTTCCGGGAAGTCGCCGACTGATGCCGCGCCTTCCATGCTTAAGTCGTCGCTGAATACCGTGCCGTTAAAGTTCAGTTCCTTGCGTAAAATCTGCCCAATCCAGAACGGCGAGAAACCGGCCGGATTCGGGTCGATTTTTGGATAAACCACATGCGCCGGCATAATGCCTTCCAGGCCTTCCCCGATCAATTGTTTAAAAGGCAGCAGGTCTTTTGCCCTGATGCTGTCCAGGTCTCTTTCGTCTATCGGTAAGGTCAAATGCGAATCCAGCGCGACCGCGCCGTGACCGGGAAAATGCTTGCCGGTTGCGGCCATGCCTGCTGCATTCATGCCTTTTCTAAATAAGCTTGAAAGACGGGTTGCAAGCTCAGGATCGGTTGAAAACGAACGGTTGCCGATGATGTCGCTGACACCGCAATCAATATCCAAGACCGGCGCAAAGCTGAAATCAACGCCGACGGCCAGTAATTCGGCGGCCATTAACCAGCCTGCCGGTTCAGCCAGTTCCGGCGCTTGCGCATAGCTAGCCGCAGGCGGCAGTCGAGTGAAGCCTTGTTGAAAACGTTGTACTCTGCCGCCTTCCTGGTCGACGGCAATCAATAGCTTGCCATTACGCGCGGCACGAATGCTGTTAATGAGTTCGGTAACTTGTTCGGGATTTTGATAATTGCGCGAAAAAAGAATGACCGCCCCGGTGTTGGGATGGTTTATTTTATCTTTTTCGTCTGCTGCCAGGGTTAAGCCCGCAACATCCAGCATTATCGGGCCGATCGGGAGATTGGTTGTCATTACGTAGATTCGTTTTAAAATTGATGGGCTTGGCCTATACTAGGCCACTATTTTTTGGCTACACGGAGTCTGTTATGCGTTTATGGATTGTGGTATTAAGTTTTCTGTTCATGTCTGTTGCTGTTGCGAATGAAGGGACAAAAGAATCAGCATCAGGTCCGGAATATCTGGAAATGACGCCCAAGTTTATCGTTAATTTAGCGGAACCCAAAAAATTTTTGGCGATAAACGTGCAATTATTGGTTGAAGGTACCGGAGCTATTGAGGCAGTAAAAAAACACATGCCTGCATTAAGACACGAATTAATTATGCTGTACAGCGGCAGGTTGTCTGATGAATTACAAACTATGGAACAGCGCGAGGCGTTGCGGCAAGAAACGACGGCTGTTATTCGTCAGACGCTGGACAAGATGGAAGGCAAGAAAGGTGCCGAAGCTGAGGGTAGTAGTGGGTTTAAAGACGCTTATTTTACTGAATTTTTGGTTGATTGATTTTTTCTCGGACTCAAGGTTTGTCCGCTTACATTTTTAACGGGTCTTTAACGCGGGCTAAATTGTCCGCAATTTGCTGTTCTGTGTAAGGCTCGGCAGCAAATTTCCCCCAGACTGGCGCAGGCCAGGCTTTATCGGTTTGGTAACGGACGATATGGTGGATATGCAGTTGGGGAACCAAATTTCCTATAGCGGCAATATTCATTTTATCGGCTTGATAAAGGTTGGCCAGAGTTTCGGCAAGATAGCTCGATTCCTCGGTCAGTAACTCACGTTCCGCTTTGTTCAGCTGGTAAATTTCCTGTAGACCCGCTCGTTCCGGTACCAGTATAAACCAGGGGTATTGGCTGTCATTCATCATCAATAAGCGACATAATTCAAAACGGCCAATGGCTATGCAATCCTGCTCTAAGCGTGGGTGCAGCTGAAAACTCATAACGCTATTCATCCTAAAAAAATAAAAGCAATGCTTGAAAACGACTAAATAATCAGTTTAACTTAACAGTCCGACTGAGAACATAATAATAACAAGAGGATAGTTTTATGTCTGCTAGAACCTTTTCAGACCAGGCCATTTCAGTTCAAGACAGTTCTGATGATAATCAGATGGTTATTTCGTTCCGGTTGTTGTTGGGGCTGTATGCCATCATTCCCTTGTGTTTATTGCTACAGTTGTTTGACGGTTGGTTTTGGAGTGGAGTTCTACAGCAAAATTTACCGAGCAGTCCCGAACAATTTTTATTGTTTCAAGTTCTTTTTGGAACACCGCATATCGTCGCGAGCTCGATTTTGCTGGCGAGTAATGCTGAATACCTGAAAGTGTACAAGCCGAAAATCATGTTAATGACGGCAGCTATTGTCATGATTTTCGGTGTGGGCAGTCTGTTTATTCCTTATAAAGTGCTTTACTTGATAGCGGCCGCCTGGACGGTACACCATGTACTAAAACAGCAAATTGGCGTGGGGCGCGGGCTGTATCGTCTGCCCGATTGGGCTTTTTATCTGCTCTTGTGGCTGAGTGTGACGGCGGGCATTTTTGTTTATATCGGCATCTTCCTAAAAAACAGCCTGGATGTGCAACAGCTGGAGTGGATAAAGTTGGTTGCGGGCGGTTTATGTGTCGCGATGATTGGCAGTGCATTGTTATGTCAACGCTATGCGACTACGGCGATGGGAAGGTGGTTTTTGTGGTCGAATGTTTTATTGGTCTTAAGCAGTTTTTATCTGTTTATGCAGCAGTATTATTTCCTCGCGATTTTGGTGCCAAGACTGGTGCATGATGCGACGGCTTATGTTTTCTACGTGGTGCATGATTACAACAAGCACCACCGGCAACCGCAGAATTTTATCTATCGCTATGCGGCGCGTTGCCATCTGCCTATTTTTATCGTGTTGCCGATAGCTTCATTCTTGCTGGCGTTTGTGTTGCAGTCTTACGGGGACAGTGCGGTCAATAGTGTCACCGAGTTGTTTTTCGGCGTAGAGATTCGCAAAGCGATTACCGTGGGTTTGCTGGGTTATCTGGCGTTAATGCATTATTACACCGAATCCTTCACCTGGAAGCACGGTTCGCCTTACCGGCGGTTTATTGCGTTTTCGAAATAGCGACTGAATCTAAAAACCGCAAGCTTTTGGTGTTTTTCGTGGACGACATGGTTTTTTAAGGTCTAGCCAGTTCCCTGACCGCATCTTCAGTATGAAAAAATACCTTGCCGGGTTTTAGTTGCTCAATAAAATCGGTTTTTTCAAGCTTATCGAGTACCGGGCCTTTTGCTTCCGAGATATGCAGAGTCATACCCAATGCTTGCAGGGTATGATTCAGGTTTTCCAATACCTCCAACGCCGTGGTGTCTATGTCGCTGATCGAGGTGAAAATCAGCACGATATGCTTGATGCCCGGCTGCCGTCTTAATTCGGCGTTGATGAAGTCTTCAATATAATTGATATTGGCGAAAGTGATGCTTTCATCGACACGCAGCAACAGCAGATGCGGCCAGGTTTCCACGTGATGGCGTTTGATATTGCGGTAATGTTCGCTGCCGGGTAGGCGTCCGACTACGGCAATATGCGGCTTGCTGGTTTTGCGCAAATGGCTGATCAGAGTCAGAACTATGCCCAAAGTGATGCCTTCTTCAATACCGTAGATTAAAACGCCCAGCAAGGTAGCAATTTCGGCGATGCCGTCGCCACGGTCGTAGCGCCAGGTGACGGCAATATTGTTGAGTTTAACCAACGGGATGATGGCGACCAGGATAATCGCAGCCAATGCCGCTTTGGGGATGTTCTCAAACCATGGGCTGAAAAAGATGACCGCCAGCGCAAGCAGTCCGGCGGCGATCAGCATCGCCATTTGGGTGCGTGCACCGGCAGAAAAATTCACCATGGTGCGACTAAAGCCGCCAGCTACGGGCATGCCACCGGAAATGGCCGCTGCCAGATTAGCGGCGCCTAGCGCAATCAACTCCTGATTGGGAGCGATTTTTTCGCCTCTGAGATTGGCGGTAACCTTAGCAATAGCAACGCTTTCCACATAAGCAATCAACGCAATAAAACCGGAGTAGGGCAGTAGTAATCGCCATTTCTCAATAGAGCCGAAAGTTATGTTTAACACAGGGAAGCCCGATGGAACCGATCCGACAACCGCCACCTGCTGATGACAATAAATAACCGCCAGTGTTGCCAGGATGATGGTCAATAAGGGCCCGCATTTGCTGATGGCCGTGACCAGTGAAAGTGAGACATTCGCTTTTTTAAGTATGAATATCATCGGTTTGCCAAAAAATATCAGCAAACCTAATGCACTAAAACCGATGAGTATTGCGGCGATATTGATTGTCTGAAAAATCGCATTGTAGCAGCCGGTATCCAGTCCGCATGAGGGCATTTTTATGCCAAATAACTGCGGCAACTGACTGCCGATAATCAACAGCGCCGCACCGCTGGTAAAGCCGGTAAGCACAGGATGGCTGATAAAATTCACCAGCCCGCCCATGCGCAACAGCGCCATCAGCAACATCACCACGCCGCTTTCCGCCGACAGGATCAGCGCGCTTTGTATCGGGTCGCCCAGCGCGCTGATTTGCGGCGCGTTCAGGGCGCTGGCAATCATGATCGCGGCAATCGACACCGGTCCGACCGACAGGGTGCGGCTGGTGCCGAACAAGGCGTACAGTATCGGCGGCAGGATGCTGGCATAAAGTCCCAGTTGCGGCGGCAGACCGGCCAGAATTGCATAGGCAATGCCTTGAGGAACCAGCAAAATGGCGGTAATGATGCCGGCAAACAGATCGCCGTTAAATTCCTCGCGGGTGTAGGATTTTAACCAGCCTACAATCGGGAATAATTGCATTAATCGTGATTCGCGGTTATGTGAGGATGTCATTTTAATTTTTTACCTAATGCCAGAGAGGATACGCGGCGTCTTTCGACAAAGCTCAGGACATGCATGGGGCTCAGTTCTGGCGGGCTGCGCCAGGTAATCCGTATGGTTAATACAAGCTCAGTATGGGTAATTTGCGGCGCAAGCGCGCCTAGTATCGATTCCCACGCGGCGCGTGGGAATGAGAGAAAGAGACTTTTTCTTCTTTCGCCTAATAATTTAATCCTCTTTCGTAAATTTTTTGGCATAGCATTCCAGATGCGGAATATCGATGCGATAACCTTTGATCATCAAATGCCAGTACATCCACGGAAAGCCAACGAGTTTTCCCCACCACCAGATCAGGCGATTTTTTCTGGGGTCGAGCAACGGGAACGAAGGTGTCACCTTGCCGTCGTAGGCAAATTCGGCCAGCATCACGGTATTCAGCGAGGTGGTTAACGGACAGGAACCGTAACCGTCATAGCCTTCTTTTAGCTCCGCGATGTTCTTCAGGCTAAGAATATTGTCCACCACCACCGGCACCTGTTTGCGCACCGCTGCGGCGGTTTTGGCATTCGGGGTCGAGGTGGCATCGCCCAGGCCGAAAATATTGCTGTATTGATTGTGTTGCAGGGTTTTGGGATTGACATCAACCCAACCGGCGGCATTGGCCAGCGGGCTGTTTTTAATGAAGTCCGGCGCACTTTGCGGTGGTGTCACATGAATCATGTCGAAGGCTTTAGTAATCCGTTGTTTGTTGCCGTCGCTGTCGGTGGTTTCAAAGGAGGCGATTTTGGCAGAGCCGTCGATGGCAATCAGATTATGGTTGAAACTGGTTTTAATGCCGTAGTCGGCGACGACTTTGTTTAGGGCTTTGGCAAAAAATGGCACGCCGAACATGCCCGGTCCGGCATTTAAAAATTCAATAGTGAATTTGTCCAACGTGCCTCTTTTACGGAAGCGATCCGCCGCCAGATACATGATTTTTTGCGGCGCGCCTGCGCATTTGATCGGCATCGGCGGTTGGGTGAACAGTGCTGTGCCTTCCTTGATATTCTGGATGCATTCCCAGGTGTATTCCACGGTTTCGGCAGAATAATTGCTGCATACATTGTTTTTGTTTAGCGTTTCTTTCAGGCCTTCAATCTTGTCCCAATCCAGCTGCAGGCCGGGGCAGACCACCAGGTAGTCGTAACTGACGGTATCGCCGGAACGTAAACTGACGCTGTTATCGTTCGGTTGAAAGGTTTCTGCGTAATCCTTGATCCAGGTAACGCTAGGGTGGATCAAGTCGGCTTCATTACGCAGGGTTTGTTTCATGGTATAAGCGCCGCCGCCGATAATAGTGAAGCCCGGCTGGTAATAGTGAACTTCGGACGGTTCAACGATGGCAATATCAATATCGGCGTTTTGACGGCGCATATTGTTGGCAACGGAAACGCCGGCGGCGCCTCCCCCTATGATTAGCAAGGTATGGTGTTGGTTTGACATAAATTCCTCTCAGGCATGTAATTATTAGAATATTTTGGTACACGACAAAAAAGTGTAAAGCAACCTGATTTCTTTGTCATGTATCCATTTTTCTTTTATTGGCCAGCTTTTTATTAGGCGTTTGGGTTTTAGGCGTTACTTTTCCACGCCTCAAACCCGCCAGCCATAGACAGCACATTAGTGTAACCCAGTTGCTGTAGGGTCTGCGCCGCCAATGCCGAGCGATTCCCCAGACGGCAGTAGATGAGTACCGTTTTCGATTTGTCGGCCAGTTCAGGCATATTGCCGACTTTAAACTCCAGCATACCGCGTGGTACCAATAGCGCTCCGTCAACATGTCCAACGGCGTATTCGCTTTCTTCACGGGTGTCGATCAGCACGATATTGCCTTCCGTAAGCAGTTGTTTCGATTTGGCGACATCGATTTCAATAATGTGCTGTTTGGCTGCTGCCACCAGATCTTCGGTTTTGGTGGTGGCGCGGATCGGCAGCGTTGCGTCTCTGAGCGTTACCGCATCCTGGCGCTCATTCTCATCCAAACCGCAATAACGGTTGGCGGGCACCGCTTCATCAATCAATCGGGGCTTGGGTAGGTTAAGGTTGTTCATAATCTCGATGAACTGCTCACGGGTCTTGCCAGCCAGACGGGGATTGGTGGTGCGTTCCTGCATGATGCTGCTGACCCAGTGCTGCTGATAATCATGGCCCGGATAGACCAGCGTTTGATCCGGCAGGGTAAACAAACGCTGGGTAATGCAGTCATACTGCGCACCGGCATCGCCGCCCTGGAAATCAGTGCGGCCGCAACCGCCGATCAATAATGAATCGCCGGTAAACAGCCGGTCGCGCCATAAAAACGAAATACTGCCGCGCGTATGTCCCGGTGTGGCAATCACCTTGATCTGTTCGTTACCGGCGAATTTAAAAATATCGCCGTCCTGAATTTGAATGTCGGCCGACTCGGCACCACACAGTCCACTCACGCCGGTTTGTGCGCCCAAGCGTTGGCGCAGCAGACCGCTGGCGGTGATATGGTCGGCATGAACATGCGTTTCCAGGGAATATTTCAGTTGCAGGTCATGTGCTTTTAATAGCTCGATATACTCATCAATATGGGTGTTGACCGGATCAATCAGAATGGCGTCCTTGCTGACCGGATCGGCAATCAAATAGGTGTAGGTCCAGGTTTCCTGGTCGAATAATTGTTTGAATAGCATGATGTCTCTCCAGTGGATTATGGGATATGTATTAGCTAAAGCAAAACCTGTGCCAAAAGATTAAGGCAAGGGGCGAAGGGCAAAGAGCAAAGGCTGCAGAAGAGGGGAAGGTTTTTCGCCTTTTACCTTGCGTCTTTCGCCTGTCTCATATATCGTTTCAGTGAAACACTTATTCGGTTCAGTGAGATGCTTGTGAAACACATTAATAAACCTTTGTCAGCTTGGCTGCAACATCAGCCTCTACAACCGCTGTTTTTAAAACTGCTGGCGCTTTGTGATGTTGCCGGCCTCTATATTGTTGACCAGGATCAACAGATCGTTCACTGGAGCCAAGGCGCGGAGCAGTTATCGGGATTAAGAGCCGATGATCTAACAGGCAAAACTTGTCTGCCAGAATACGCGATTACCGATGGCAGCGACCATCAAAAACAACTCATAAAATCATCTAAGAGTGATCAATATAGCATTGAGCTGCAAAAACTCACCCAGGCTTTATATGATCATGAGGGTATTTTTGCCGGTGGCATTGGTCTGTTGCTTCCCGCTTCGGAGCAGCAAGCAAACATGACTTTATCGAAATCCTTAAGCGAGACAGCGCAGAGTTTTCATGGTTTGCTAAGTCGCTCACCGGCCATGCAGGCGGTTTTTCAGATTATTCAAAATGCCGCAGAAACCGAAGCGACGGTCCTAGTCAGAGGCGAGAGCGGTTCCGGCAAGGAGTTGGTTGCCAAGGCCATCCACGATCTAAGCGCCCGGCGCAACGCACCGTTTCTGGCGATCAATTGCGCGGCCTTGTCCAGCAGTCTGTTGGATAGCGAATTGTTCGGCCATGTGCGCGGTGCGTTTACCGGTGCGGTCAAAGATCATCGCGGCCTGTTTCAACGTGCGCATGGTGGAACCCTGTTTCTGGATGAAGTGGCCGAATTGCCGCTGGAATTACAGGCCAAGCTGCTACGGGTCATACAGGAAAGAAACTTCATCCCGGTAGGCGGCGACCGTTCAATTGATGTCGATGTGCGCATTGTCGCTGCAACCCACCGCTCATTACGCGAGGAAGTCAAAAACGGACGCTTCCGTGAAGACTTGATGTACCGACTCAGAGTTGTGCCCATCTTTATTCCTCCGTTACGGGAGCGTCGGGAAGATATAAGCTTGCTGATCTGGCATTTTATCCAGCAGCATAATGCTGCCAATTTCAGGAAAATCGAAAAAATCGATCCGCAGGCCATGCGGGCTTTGCTGGATTACGTGTGGCCGGGCAATATCCGGGAGCTGCATAATGTCGTCGAATATGCGTTTGCGGTAGGCAGAGGCACGACCTTGCGCTGGTCAGAATTGCCGCCCGAGTTTAGAGAGTCGCGTACTGTTGAGTCTCAAACTGTGCAAAATCTGCCGTTGTCGGCGGAAGAAGAAGCGGCGTCAATCCGTCAGGCGTTGGAGCGGAGTCATGGCAAGGTTACTCAAGCCGCTCTGACACTCGGTATGAGCAGGGCAACGTTCTGGCGAAAACGCAAGATTTATGGCGTTTAATTGCTTTTTCTAGTGGTTGATAAAATTTAAAAATACTGCATATAGTGGCTGGGGTTGCTATAGAAAAACTGTCGCCCAGAGATAATGATGTCAGAAATCCCCGTTTTTATAAAAATATAATTGGGTGCGCTTAATTTTGGTTGTATACGGGCAGGAAGGGCTTAATGCTCTGGATACTTATTGGTCTCAACCCGGTTTTTTTGAGACAGTCTTGGGTGAAGTGCCAAAATACTTGATAAATGCAGTGCTGAAATTGCTTGCGTGACTGTAACCCACCCAGTCTGCGGCAACACTGACTTGGCACTGTGTATTTTCCAACAACTGATAGGCATTATTCATCCTGATTTCCAACAACAAACCATAAGGGGTGTTATTAAAAAAATGGTGAAATAATTGCTTTAATTTGAATTGATTGGTTCCTACCCGTTTTGACAGGTCTTCAACTGACGGGGGGTTCCTAAATTCGCGCAACAGAATATCCCGTGCCGACTTTGCTACGGCGACATCTTTTTGATTCAATCTCGTCAAATTGCGACGCTTGCCTTCAGAAAGAGGGCTTAATTCAGACGCCAGTAGCGACATGGCTTGCCCATGCATGAATATCCGGCTTGTTTCTGCTGATACCTTGCAGTTCAGTAACTGATGCGCCGCGCACATTGCCTGAGGAGAGATGGGCTGATAATTTAACAATTGCGTGCCATTTTTGCTGAATAACTGTGTCGCCTTATGTTCACCAAAATATCTGTCCAGCCAACTTTTATTCAGTCCGAAACGCAGTTGCGTCGTCGATTTATGGGCTTGGTATTGGCGCTCACCCCTACTGGATTGAAGGGTGGTGATAGACGTGTAGCCTTCGCGAAAAACAAATTCATCACCGTTATTTCCGGAAAAACGGGATTGTCCTTTTAGGCTTAGCGTCACTACCAGGCGCGGCTCCTGATAGTCTATTCGGCTCAAAACAGCCAAGTCTTTCGACGGCGTGTAGCGCGTTTCTGTATAGCTCAAATCCTGATCAAGCTGGAATATGGCTGAGTGCCCCAGACCTAAATTTTCCGGTAAGAACTGATGCAGGCAGTCTTTTTTTTGCTGTAATTGCAACTCGTTGCTGCTGATACTCCACCGTCTTGCTGTGGCTTGCTGTGTTTTCATGGCTGTCCATCTCCTCTTAGATCTGTCTGATTTATTAAGCACAAATCAGGCCTTGAGTTGTTATCGCATTGTTTTCATTGCGTTAATGATTATTTTCAAGGTTGACGACGTTCGCATGCTGAAAAAGTGCGGCATATCACACGCTGAAATAACAAAACCAGGGCATATCACCCAATCCTACCTTGGGCATAAGAAATAATCCTTTTGCCATATGAAAGCGCAAGGAATCTGTCGCTGTTATTGCGTAGTATCTTCGACCCTGTTCGCACCAAATCCTATTATTGATTTAATGGCCGAATAAAAATACTCAGCCAACACTGAGGCGTACGTTTTTACTACATTGGAATTATTATGAAACTTAAACGCTCCAATCGACCTACCAGAGTTTTACAGTTAGGCCGCCCCCTGCTTATATCTTTGTTGCTATTTAATTCCAGTGTCGCAGTGATGGCGAAAGAGCCGCCAACAGTTAAAGCAAAGCAAAAAGTGTTAAAAGAACCGTCAAATATCGAGCTTAAACCGATGGTGGTAACGGAGAACGATGATCGGAAACTTGCCGCTGCAAGCGCCGAAGTTGATCTTTCGCCTGGCGGTGTCAGTTTGGTCGATATTAATGAACTGCATGATCGTAATATATCCAGCATAGCGGATTTTTTTCGCTATGTACCCGGTGTTTGGGCGGCCAGCCAAAGCGGCAATGACGAAGTCTTTTTTTCCAGTCGCGGCTCGAATCTGGATTCCACCAACTTTGATCAGAATGGCGTTAAGCTTCTGCAAGATGGCTTACCGGTCACTGCCGCTGACGGCAACAACCACAATCGCATGATCGATCCGCTGGCCGCGAGTTTTGCTACGGTTGCACGCGGAGGCAATGCGCTTAAGTACGGCGCCAGTACGCTGGGTGGCGCGGTGGATTTTACCTCACCCACTGCCGATAACAGTCCCGCCATGAGGCTCTCTCTCGGCGGCGGCAGCTTCGGCCAGTTTCTCGGTCGAGGAACGGTGAGCAGGGTTTTCAATGACAGTTTTGACGGCTTATTGACGGTCGAAGGAAAAGAATGGGAGGGCTACCGCGCCCACAACAAGCAGGATCGTTTCGGTCTTTACAGCAACTTCGGCTGGCAACTCTCTGATTCCGTGGTTAATCGTACGTTTGTGAGCTACATTAAAAATAATCAGCAGTTACCGGGTCAGTTGACTCGGGCACAATTCGACGCCGACCCCAATCAGGCCAGCGCCCAGGCTATTGGCGGCAATTATCAGCTGAATACCGAGACTGAGCGTGTTGCCAACAAAACAACCTGGACTATTGACGATAACAGCTCTCTCGAAGTGGGTTTTTCTTTCGAAAACCAGCAGCTTTATCATCCGATAGTCGACAAGGTGATGTTGGATTTTGGTGGCGGCCCACTGGACAGGTTTAGTTTGCTGGTCGATAGCAATCAGCAGGATTGGGGTACCTCCGCCCGCTACAATCTGCGTCTGGACAATCATGCGTTATTGCTGGGGGTAAATTACGGCACCAACTCGGATAAAGGCGGCAACTACACGAATAACGGCGGCATACGTGGGGCTATGACCAATCAAATTACCAAGAAAGCCGATAATATCGAAATTTTTGCCCAGGATCACTGGCATATTACCGATAAATGGACGCTGACACCGGCTTTGCAAGGCGTGTTTGCACACCGTGAAGTCGATAATGTCAGGTTAGCCATTCCTCAGGACGCCTACTTCAATTTTTATCCTCAGGGCAGCCATCCCAGCACTGACTATGCCGGCATTAATCCTAGTTTGGGCTTGATGTATAACGTGAGCAAAAACGCCAGCCTTTATACTAATGTCAGTCGTCTATACGAGCCGCCGACTAACTATAATCTGGCGGATAACATCACTGCCGGTGCAGGTAATACCACGCTAAAGGCAATGGAAGGCACGTCTGTCGAAATAGGCACACGCGGCAATCAAAATTTCGGTAACTCAAACAGCGTGATGTGGGATTTATCGCTGTATTACGCGTGGCTTAACAAAGAAATCCTGTCCGTTTCGCCGAGGCCGGGAACGAGTTTATCAACCAATATTGACAATACCCTTCACGCAGGCGTTGAAGGTTTAATCGGCGGAAAATTCGCCCTCGATAGTAACGGTACGCATTCTATCGAACCCATGCTGAGCTTCACCAGCAATCATTTTAAGTTTGATAATGATCGCACTTACGGCAACAACGCTTTACCGGCGGCCCCCGATTATTTCTTAAGAGGCGAAGCGCTTTATCGCCATGTGAGCGGCATTTTTATCGGGCCTACTTTCGATGTGGTGGGTAAACGTTGGGGTGACTTCGCCAACACTTATAAAATTGATTCTTACAGTCTGTTGGGAATGCGTACCGGCTGGTCTAATGATCATTATAAGGTGTTTCTTGAGGGCCGGAACTTGCTCGATACCCAATACGTTGCCAGCCATAATGTCATGGATCGGGCTACGGCAAACGATGCGATGTTAAACGCCGGCGCACCATTGTCCTTCTATGGCGGCATAGAAATCAGTTATTAATTAGCTCATTTACACGAACATTTAGCCGAATCAGCGACAGTGCTGATTCAGTTTTTTTGCAATATGAATTTACTCCTGCTCTCTTATGAAAACACTCGTTGAACTGTTTATAAAAATCAAGCTGTTGCTGTTTTTAGCCTTACCAGCCTTTTTTCCATTCCCTGTCATTGCGCAGGAAACAGGGCAAACATCGGTTCTTGTCCATGCGGCGCGCGTTTTCGACGGCGATAGCATCAGAACGAATACATCGGTATTAGTGACCGATGGGCTTGTCACTCAAGTCGGCACTCGCGAAGCTTTCAAGTCCAGTACTGCCAAAGTCATCGATTTGGGTGACGCGACTCTGCTGCCCGGTTTTATTGAATTACACGCCCATCTTGGCTATCAACATATTCCGGCTGATACTGTTTTAAAACACGGTATCACCACCATTCGGGATGTGGGTGGGCCGTTGCATAAGCCCTACGGCGGCGACGGCAGTTTGCGGGTACTCACGTCCGGGCCGATTATTACCGCGCCTGACGGTTATCCGATTCCAGGCATGGGGGCTGAAAATATCGCCATCGCGGTGAACACCGAACAACAGGCGCGGGAAACCGTCCGCAGCCTTATTGACGGCGGTGCGGTTGTGATTAAGGTCGCGTTGGAACAGGGTGGCGAAGCGGGTGCGCCTTGGGCCTCGGGACATCGTTCGGCTGATGCCGGGCATGAAAATTCCCATCGCAAGACTGTCCGCGTAAACAAGACCTGGGCGCTATTGTCGGAAGATATTGTCCGGGCGATAGTCGATGAAGCCCATAAACAGGGTCGAAAGGTAACGGCGCATATCGGCGAGGCAAAAGGCGCAAAGATTGCTATTGACGCAGGCATTGATGAATGGGCGCACGTGCCCTGTGACATTATCCCCGATGCACTACTGAAAAAAGCGGTGGCGCAAAACGTAAAAATAGTCACTACGCTGGATACCTTGTCGAAATGTTCGGGTGTTGTTCGCAATGCCCGAGTCCTGGCGGCACTGGGTGGGGAATTTTTATACGGGGCTGAAATTGCGCATCCGGATATTCCCTGGGGCATAGATGCGCAGGAGCTTATCACTATGATGCATCTCGTAAATAGGCGAGTTATTGAGGTCTTGCGTAGCGCAACATCAAAATCAGGCCAGTATTTAAATATACCGTTATTAGGTACCTTACAAGCCGGAGCGCCGGCCGATATGATTGCCGTGAAAGGCGATCCTACTCAAGCGCTAAAAATACTGGAATATCCCGATCTGGTGATGTCGGGCGGCAAAATTGTTTTAAACAATTTCGATTAAGGCATAGGGGCATCTTGCAGGCGGGTAATCCAGGCTTGTTTAGCATGCGGGTCAACGTGAAAGGCCAGATTTCCCGACTTATGCAATAAGCCTTCTTCGCCGGATGCGTTAGGGTTGAGCTGGCGCTTTTCAATAAAATCCGCCATGCGGCGCACGTTATAAATCAATAATCCCCGATAATGATTTTGAGCGGGATAAATTTGATAACCGACATTACTCTCTTTAAATGCGGGATTGCGCTTTAGCCATTGTTCGATGTTATCGGCATCATCATCGGCCAGTTGCTTTAAAATAGACTGGGGATGCTGGTTGATAATGATTTTAAAATGGTCAGTTAAGCTATTGGATAATTGATTGCGTTGCAACGCGCGAACATCCTCATCGGTTAAATCAAAGCTCTCGGCGACTAAATAATGCTTGTTGCGTTCGCCATCATTGGCAAATAACGCTATTTTTTCTAGGGCCGTGTGTTGTAACGCGGTAAGAAAAGAATCGGGCGCGCGTATGTGTTTATCGACGGTAACTACCCACGGCAGCGCCCGGCCGGTTTGTTCAAAGCGTTGTTTGACGCTGCTGACCACGGCAGAACGCGGCAATTCATCTTCACGTCCTTCAGGCTTGACCAAAAAGGCATCGACTGCGGTCACTTGCGTTTGAAACCCTGCGGCTTTGAATTGCTCGACGATAGCGGCATAGCGCGGTTTGTAAGGAATGCCGGTGCCATCATAAAGAATGTTGAAACCGTGTGCTTTGGCGTGTTCCGCGACTAAACTACGCAGGCGATTGGCAAACGGTTCGACATAAACATAATCGTCGCTGTGATGGCTGGCGGCAGTCAATACTTGGTATAAATCACTGATTTTGCGGAACTCATCCAATGAGGTAATCACAAAATTATCGCCGCATTGCGCCGCTGCAATTTCTTCTACTGCGGTTTTTCCTGATCCGGCACCGCCCATGGACATGAATAACTTGGGCTGGGGATCGGGCGTTTTACCGGCAAAAATCGCTTGTTTCGCCTGCTCCAGTTTTTCGACGATGATGATCAAGCGCTCATAGGCAATCTCCACCGCCCGCGCTAAGCGTTCATCACCATCGGCGGCAACTATCATTTTGTCTTTTAAACTGTGCTGGCTCACCAGATCAAAAATACTGGCGTTATTACCGATACAGCGGCGCAATAATTCCATCAGTTCGGTGTGCGCGGGTGAGCGCAAGCCGGTCAACAAGTTAATATCCAGACAAAATAAGGGGGCAGCACCGTCTGCCTTGATAGTGATACCGTCAATATCGTGTTTGTCCGGTGCGCGCAAGGCTTCGGTGTTAGGTAAATAACCGATCACATTATCCGCCACGCTGCGCGGATAATCCGCTAAATGCTGGCCGGCAAAGAATAGTTCTCTTTGGATGCTGGCGAATGGCACCAAACCGCCATTAACGGAAACCAGACATTCAATGCCATCGGCGGTATTTTGCGATAAAAACGGAATACCGAAAATAAATTTTTTATTTTCAGGCCATTGACCGTAACCATTGGCTATATTGTTTAGGCTTTGGGTGCGGGTGGGATCAAGCGCATGCTGGAAAGCCAAGGTAACTGCATCGTGCTGGCTTTGGGTCTGATGGAGCGCGATGGCGTCAGTTGACTCCAGGCGTCTAAAATCGATACTTTGCTCGTAGACGCTTTTAAAGGCGGGCAAATTGCCTAATGCGATCATGAAAAAATCCAGGGTTAAACGGTTGCCGTAGGAAAACGGACGAACACTGCGCATTTGTTGATAAAACTGTGCCAAACGTTCGGCGATATTTTCGGTGCGCATCACAAAACCATTGTTGTCGAAAATGGCGCTGTCGACATTATTGTCATCATTCAATACCAAACATTCGATAGCTTCGCGAAAGGCTTTGCGTTGGCTTGCATCGGGCATTACGCCCGGCCGATGATTAACGGTAGCCTGTTCTTTCCAATCGTGAAACATTTCACGGTGAATACGGGAAAACAATTCCGTCATATAAGTGACGCGTTTAGCTTGGTCATGTGAAACCGTTTCTTCGACTTCTTTTTTCAGCAGGGATAACAATTTAATCCCTTGGGCGATTGCCAACACGGTACGTAATTTTTTTAATTGCGCATAGCTGGAAAGGTGATGGATTGTTTTATCGCTCATGGCGTTACCTGTGGCAAAATATTTCGGCATACTAAAAACCTTAAAAAAGCCCTATAGAGGGCTTTTTAATCAACCGATTATGTCGCCAAAGCACTGCTTGGGCAAGGTGTGAGGCCAAGACTTTATGGGCGGTGCTAATGCATGCCCAAGGGGAGCGCGCCGTCCGTGGCGCGATTTGGAGTTTATTTGATGAGAAAATCCCGCATCATGCCCATATCCTCGTGTTCCAGATTGTGGCAGTGGTACATAAACAGGCCTTTAAAATCGTTAAATGGTTTTAAGATCGTGACCTTCTCGCCAGGCATCACCAGAACCGTATCTTGCCAACCGTTTTGTATCAATCCTGAGGCAACCGAGGCGTAACTATCACCCGAACGAGCGTTCACTTCCCGTTTGACGATCTGAAACTGTTCGCCATGTAAATGCATCGGATGCGGCATGTTCATCATGCCGTGCATACCGCCGCCGTCAAAACCATTATCGAATTCGATTAATTGCAGGCTGTTAACCGGGATCATCTCATCCGGTTGAATATCGTTCATTTTATAAGAACGGCCATTCAGCAGGGCAGACATGTGCTGCATGGATAAGGCGATGGTTTTAGGATTGTCGGCATTGGCAGCATCTTTGATGCGTAACGCGGTAATAGGGGTTAGAACCTTGGGTAAGGTGTGGTTGCCCTGCTCCTTTTTGGCGACCCGGATTTTTAAGATCGGGTAGTCGGAACCTGAGGGCAAGGTACTGACTGACATCATTCCTCCCCCCATCATGCCGCCGCCCATCATGCCTTGGCCGTGTCCGCCCATCATGCCGCCGCCCATCATACCTCGACCGCGTCCGCCCATCATACCCATGCCGCCATGCGCGGCAACATCAAACTGGAGGCTGTGCAAGGTTAGCTCGGAGCCTATCGCCCGTTCGCTGAAGTCCATCCATAATTCCAGTCTTTGTCCCGGAGCCAGCATCACATAAGCATGTTGCTCGGGGCGTTCCAGCAAGCCGCCGTCAACGCCGATGACGGTGAGTGGGGTGCCGTCATCCCAGGCGAGTTTATAAATACGGGAATTAGAGCCGTTTAACAACCTGAGTCGATAAGCGCGTGTTGCCACCGGCAACACGAAATCAGGCCGACCATTAACCAGAATCTGCTCGCCTAGAAAGCCCTGCATACGCTGCATCATGTGAGCCGAATAAACCAGTTGGTTTTGACCGTCAAAACTGCGATCCTGAATCACCAGTGCCACATCCTGGTCGCCATTCGGTAAATTCAGTGATTGTTCCTGATCATCGCTGACGATAAACAGACCTGCCAGACCGGAGTAAACTTGTCTGGCAGTGACGCTGTGCGTATGGGCGTGATAAAAATAGGTGCCTGCCCGGTTCAATATCTCGAATTCATAGATATAGGTTTCGCCATGATTGATCGCATACATCGGATTGCCGTCCATGTTGGCCGGCACATGCAGACCATGCCAATGCAAAATCGATTGTGCGGGTAAATTGTTATTCAAAATCAGCCTGAGCTTTTGGCCTGTTTTTAAGCGCAAGGTAGGGGCCAGATAAGTGCCTTCATTATTATCAAGCACGTTGGCAGCGCCTTTGATGACCTTGCCGGTGACCTTCCAGACGTGGGTTTTATTACCGCTCAGAATAGGTACATCGGCCGTGTTCATGGTCAACTCAATTTCAACGTCGGGAAGAAAATCGGCAGACGGCGAGTTGATCCTGACAAAGCCGTTAGTTGCCTTTGCCCAACTCGGGTAAGTAGCTGCTCCGGCGATACCGATAGCGGTATATTTTAATAGTTTGCGGCGTTGCAAATCAGTCGTTGTTTTCATCTGGGCTTACCTCGATTCAGGGGATATTAGCATATTTTAATATACTACTTTTTACCATACATTGCGTAATGTATGTTAAGTGGCGCTGCCCGGCTTTCTAGTCCGTTGATTAGCCAATGCTGCTGGTGTAAGGAAGTCCTATGGAGGGGGAAATCTTTTCATTAAATCGTAAACAGGCCGCTGGTTAAATAGGTGTAAATACTTAACAGCGACTTTCAAGGTATCTTCGAGGCTCTTTTTTATGTGTATTATCGGATCACTTGATCAGCGTAAATTTAGATACCCAATCCACTATCTTTAAAATCTCAATCTGGTATCTTTGTTGCTTTTTCGGCTTTTTTCAATCCAGTTAAGCGATGAGTTATTGAATCACTCATCGCTTTGCGCAACGGCGAGACCGGCCGATCGCCCCTACAATTTATTATGTGTTCAAGCAAGAGACTCAATTGACGGAATTAGAGAAATTTTTTAGCAATGACGGCGGCTTATCAGAGGTCATTCCAGGCTATCAGCCACGGGCGGCGCAGCTTGAAATGGCCGAGGCGATTGCTCAAGCTATCCACTTAAAGCAACATTTAATTGCCGAAGCCGGAACCGGAACCGGCAAGACTTTTGCCTATTTAGTTCCCGCTATTTTATCCGGCAAAAAAGTCATTATTTCGACAGGCACTAAAAATCTTCAGGATCAGCTGTTTAACAAGGATTTGCCGATTATCCGTAAAGCCATCAAAACACCGTTTATTGCTGCGTTGTTAAAAGGTCGCAGCAATTATCTGTGTACCTATCGGCTGAAAAGCGCGTTAACCTCTACGCTGGGTTTTAGCAAGGAGGATGCCGTGGCCCTAGCGAGAATCCAATCCTGGTCGAAACGCACCAAAACCGGTGACACCTCGGAAATGTCCGAGGTGTCGGAGACTAACCCGGTCTGGTATCAGGCGACTTCGTCAATCGATAATTGCCTGGGGCAGGATTGCCCGGATTATGCCGACTGTTTTCTGGTCAAGGCTAGGAAAAAAGCCCAGGAGTGCGAGATTCTGGTAGTGAATCATCATTTGCTATGTGCAGACTGGTCGATACGCGATAACGGTTTCGGCGAGTTATTGCCTAATGCCGAGGTGGTGATTATCGACGAGGCGCATCAACTGGCCGATACCGCATCCAATTTTTTAGGTATTAGTATCAGCGCCAAACAGCTGAATGATTTGGCGGAAGACGCGTTGATGGAATATTTTAAAGATGCAACCGATATACCCGCCTTGCGTACCGCCTGTGAAGACCTGGAACATGAGGTTAAAGATTTGAGGCTGGCGTTCGGCATTGAGCTTAAACGCGGCGATTGGCAGGACATCGAAAACAATCCAAAAATTGCTGCGAACTTGACTGCGGTTAAAGACCAGTTACAGCGCTTGGCCGATCAACTGGAGCTGGCCTCGGTTAAAACCAAAGGCCTGGACTCGTGCTTTAAGCGTGCTGAAGAACTGGTGCAACAGCTCAAGATTATTCTCGAAGATAATAGCGGTAAATGGATACGCTGGTATGAAACCTATAAAAACACCTTTACCTTGAGCCGGACGCCGCTGGATATAGCCGCAGAATTTCGCTCCTTTATGCAGCAACATCAGGCGGCGTGGATTTTTACCTCGGCGACCTTAAGTGTGGCCAATAAGTTCGATCATTTCGCCAATAATCTGGGGCTTAGCAACGCGACCAGCGAAAGTTGGGGCAGTCCTTTCGATTTCTCCCATCAATCGCTGTTTTATCATCCGAAAGGCTTGCCGCAGCCCAATGACCCTGAGTTTATCCCGACCATCGTCGAGTTTGCGGTGCCGGTGTTGCAGGCCAGCAAGGGCAGGGCGTTTTTCCTGTTTACCAGTCATCGCGCGCTGAAACAGGCGGCTGAATTGCTGGAGAAAAAAATCGATTTTCCGCTGCTGATTCAAGGCAGTCGTCCCAAAGCTTTGCTGCTGGAGCAGTTTAAGGCAGCGGGGAATGCCGTGTTGCTGGGTACATCGAGTTTTTGGGAAGGCGTGGATGTCAGGGGCGAGGCCTTATCCTGCGTCATTATCGACAAACTGCCGTTCGCGTCGCCCGGTGATCCGGTGTTAAAAGCGCGACTGGACGCGATGACTAAACAGGGACGGAACTCTTTTTTTGAATACCAGCTGCCCACCGCCGTGATTGCGTTAAGGCAGGGCATAGGCCGCTTGATCCGCGACGTAACCGACCGGGGCGTATTGATGGTGTGCGATCCCAGGTTGTTAAAAAAATCCTACGGACAGATATTTTTAGACAGCGTACCCGACATGAAACGCACCCGTGACATAGATGAGGTACGAGCATTTTTTCAGGAAGAGACGATAGAAGAATAGAACGCGGATGGCGCGGATTTGGCTGATAAACGCGGATAAAAATAGAGCGCGTGCAGCTGTTCCCGTAAGACGTGCCGTGCGCGCCGTGGGATCTATGGCGCGCACGGCACGCCCTACGTATCAGTTCTTTGAATCCTAAATAAAGTCAGCATCCGCTAAATTAATTACCACAGAGAAATAACAATGAAGTTACTGGCAGTAGAAACATCGACCGAAGCCTGCTCGGCAGCGCTGTTTATTGATGGCGAAGTGCAAGAGCGCTTTGAGCTGGCGCCCAAGGTACATACCCAACTGATTTTGCCGATGATAGACTCATTAATGGCCGATGCTGGCTTAAGGCCGCAACAGTTGGATGCGTTGGCGTTCAGTCGCGGCCCTGGCTCGTTTACCGGCGTACGTATCGCCACCGGCGTGATTCAGGGCATCGCTTTAGGTGCCGATTTGCCGGTAGTCCCGGTGTCCACCTTGGCGGCTATAGCCCAGGATCTTTTTGATCACAGTCAAGAGAATGCCGCCTTTGTTGCGATGGATGCACGGATGGGCGAGATTTTCTGGGGCGTTTACCAACGCGATGCACTAGGCTATGCCGAACTGATCGGCGATGAAGCCGTGACTCCGGCTAATGCGGTTGCTTTTCCCGAGCTGACAGGCGTAGGTATCGGTTCAGGCTGGGGCGTTTATCATCAGGAATTGATGGCTCGCTTGGGAGGGTTCGTCAATGACTATAAAGCCGATAGACTGCCCAGAGCCGGTGCGATTTCCCGTTTAGGAGCACGAGGTTTCGAGTTGGGCATGGCCGTCGCCGTCGAGCAGGCCATGCCGGTTTATTTGCGGGATAAGGTCGCAAAAAAAGAATCTGAGCGGTAATAGGGATACGCCAAAGCAAGTCATCCAAGGTGCGCACTGCGTACCCTTTTCCTAGTCAAGCCATGAGGGATGCCGATTATGAACTGGCTGAGCAAATAGTGCATTTGCCAGTAAAAGCAAAAGCCGGAAAAAAGCAGCACCCGCTATCGCAAAGAGAGAAGCTAGTAAAACCAGAATGTTTAAAATTTTCATGATGAGTCCCCCAACATTTGTTTGATTTGAATGTGATATTCTTCCTATTAAATGAGTAAAAACAAGCAATTTAATTATCAATTAAATGAGAGCCGGTTTCGGTTTTTAGGCGCTTTAAATCACCCGTAGCTAGTCCACAACAAGTTGTTTTTTTGCGAGTTTATCCGCTGGGTACTTACGACTGAGATCATGTCTAAATAAACGAATAAGTGAATTTGGATTGTTTGGTATTTTTGCGTAAAAACAACAAAATAATCGGCGGTTATTCAGCCGTAAGTCGATATTTTTAATGTAGCAGGGTGCTGAAAATAACCGCAATGATTGCCGGATTTTTGGCTACCAACTGGGCCGGGACAATCCTTTAAAATTTGATAGCCCTGCTGTTATATCAATAGACATTTTTCCTGAATAGTCGCTACGGTTATGTAGACCGGAATAAGTCGATTGAAGCGATAGCAAGAACCTGTGTTGCCTACATGGACAGATTTTGCTCCTCGGTAATTGCTCCTGCATTACCCTACTACACGCCATTCATAGCGTTATGCAATATCTGCCTTGCCTACATGGATGTAGGCAAGGGGCGTGAGCAGGAGCAGTTTACCAAAAAGCACCGTAAAGCCCCGTCGTTCAGGGCGGGGATGTAAGGTGTGC
>JAQSDX010000014.1 GCA_029946125.1 Candidatus Methylobacter titanis | reverse complement strand
CTCGCATCATGGTTAATCGTTTGGCCTGAAGCGATAATTTCCAAACAGCTTCTAAGTACTCGTGTGGGCGCGAATTTATTCGCGCAATAGACATTAAAAATGCGCGAATAAATTCGCGCCCACGGCATATAACCAACAGCATTCGTTTTCTTGTCTAATCGGTTTTACCCGCATCAAGGTTCGACTCCCAACCGCCGCCTAAAGCCTTGTACAATGCCACCAGCGCTGTCGCCGTCGCGGTTTCGCTCTGGGCCAGACGGTCCTGGTCTTGCAACAGACGCAATTCGGTATCCAGTACCGTCAGAAAATCGCTGATGCCTTCCGTAAAACGCAGATGAGCCAGTTCATGAGCTCTTTCGCTGGCCGTAGCCGCCGAAGTGAGCAATCCTCGCCGGATTCGCGCCCGGTTGTAATTCACCAGCGCGTTTTCCGTTTCTTCCAAAGCGCTCAGCACCGTCTGCTCGTACTGGGCCAGACTGGCCTCGGCACGGGCATCGGCGGCTTTAATACGAGCATACACATGACCTAGATCCAATGCTGCCCAACTGATTTTTGGACCCAAGGAATAAGCATCCGACCGAGCCGCCCCTATACCCGAAAAAGTACTAGCCTCTAGTGAGAGAGTGCCGACGAAGGTTACCCGTGGAAACAGGTCAGCGGTAGCAACGCCGATGCGGGCAGTAGCCGCTGCCAGCGTTCGTTCGGCGATGCGAATGTCAGGTCGGCGGCGCAATAGCTCCGCAGGCTGACCGATGTGGATGGTCTTGGGAATCTTCGGCAGTGGCGCAGACTTCGACAGCTTCTGTGTCAGGGCGCCAGGAAACTGCCCGGTGAGTACGCTAAGGCGATGCATGGCCTGATAAATGCCGTTCTCCAGAGGCGGAATAATGGCCAGAGTGGAATCAAGCTGAGCCGTTGCCCTCGACGTATCGAGTTCGGTACCGCGCCCATTTTCAAGTCTCACCTGGGTTATTTCGAGCGTTTTAGCCTGGTTTTCAGCGTTCTTTTTCGCCGTCGTCAACTGGTTTTGCAGACCCCGCAATTCAAAATAATTTCTCGCTACCTCGGCGATCAGGCTAACACCGAGATCCCGAAGGCTGGCTTCCTGCGCATCGACTTCATCGCTGCTCGCTTCCACATTGCGGCGCACACGGCCAAAGAAATCGACTTCCCAAAAAGCGTCGAAACCGACGTTGTAGAGTTTCAGGTCGCGCGGAGCGAAAGACAGGTTGTTCATAGCACCGGCACTGCGTTTCTGATCGGTGTAATTGGCGTGTGAGCTCACGATAGGCGCCAAATTCAGCCCAGCATCCATGTACAAAGCTCGCGCCTCCCTAAGATTAGCGCGGGCGATCTGGAGATCTCGGTTGTGCTGCACCGTCTGATCGACAAGCTGGATTAGCGCCTTATCTTCAAACAGTTTCCACCACGCTACGTCCACACCTTGCACAGAAAATTCCGGGGTGTTGGCATTGACGAAAGCTGGACCGGCATCGGTTGTCGGCACCTTATAATCGGGACCTACCGCGCAGGCACTCAGTGTAGCAGCGCAGATCAAGGTTAAGCCGACCATACGGCTACGTTCAAGCACAACGACTAAAGCATTATCCACTGCTGGAATACAGGCTCTGCCTGCATGTACAAGCAAAGCTTGCACTCCTGCTACAACGTGTTGCCGGCTTTGCCCCAGCATGATGGGACATGCATGATCTTTCATAGTTAACGGATAATAGGGATTTTTCATAAATCGTGACCCGAAGACGCATCATCAGACAACTTGTGCCGGGAAGCGTGCCTACGTTGCGAAAAACCCTGGGCGATCACGTAGAACACCGGCGTTAACAGCAGACCAAATAAGGTCACACCTAACATGCCGCTAAACATCGTTGTACCCAGAAGCTGCCGCGATTCCGCCCCGGCGCCTTGAGCGACCACCAGCGGAAATACACCCATGATAAAAGCAAACGAGGTCATCAAAATGGGCCGCAGCCGAATTTTTGATGCCTCTATTACCGCATCAAAGCGGTTAAGACCCTCTTCCTGGCGCCGCTTGGCAAATTCCACAATAAGGATGGCGTTCTTGCTGGCCAAGCCCACCAGTACGATGAAGCCGACTTGGGTAAAGATATTATTGTCCATGTCGCGTAACCAAACTCCGGCCAAGGCAGACAGGATGCACATAGGTACGATCAGAATCACCGCAAAGGGCAATGACCAGCTTTCATACTGGGCTGCCAAGGCCAAAAATACAAAGATTACACTCAGCGGAAAAACCAACAGGGCGACGTTTCCGGCCAACACTTGTTGCAGACTGAGCTCAGTCCATTCAAAATCGAATCCCGGCGGCAACTCTGCGCCCATGAGTTGATTCATGATGGTGATCGCCTGACCGGAACTGACTCCCGGTAAGGTACTGCCATTAATTTCAGCTGCAGGATACATGTTGTAGCGTGTAATTTTGTCAGGACCGGTAATTTCTTTAACCGACATAAGGGAACCCAGCGGCACCATACCGCCTTGAAGATTCCGTGTCTTCAAAGCGGTGATGTCTACCGGTTTCATCCGAAAATCCGAATCGGCCTGCGCCACCACCTGATAAGTTCTGCCAAAACTATTGAAATCATTGACATACATCGACCCCAGATAGATCTGCAAGGTATCGAACACGTCTTTCAACGGCACGTCCATAGACATGGCTCGGGTACGATCTACGTCCAGAAAAAGTTGCGGCACTTCGGCGCGAAAAGTGGTAAACAGTCCGACCAAACCGGGTTGTTCATTACCCTTGGCGATAAGTTCGTTGACCGTGCTCTGTAGTGCGTCGACACCCGCGTTGGCGCGATCCTGAACTTGCAGTTTGAAACCGCCGGTCGAGCTCATGCCCCGGATGGGCGGCGGAGCAAATACGGCAATATGGGCACCTTCGATCTGAGCAAGGCGTTCATTGAGGCTGGTAATGACGGCATCGGCATGAAGTTCAGGATGGCCGACGCGCTGGTCAAAGTCATCCAGCAGCGTAAACATCGTTGCGACATTGGACTGACTGGAACCGCTCAGGATCGAAAAGCCGGCGTAGGCGATGACATGTTTGACGCCTTTAGTTTCCCTAATAATGCGGGTAGCCTGCTGAACCACGTCCTGAGTGCGCGCTAAAGATGCCGCATCAGGTAACTGCGCATACAGAATCAGGTAACCCTGGTCCTGTTGAGGAATAAAACCCGTCGGCACTTTTTCAAAGGCCAGAAAGTTGAGTCCGTTGAGACCGACATAGACCACTAAAACGACCACCGTCATACGAACCAGCCTTCCGACTAAGCGCGCGTAGCCCGCACTGAATGAATCAAAAAACCGGTTAAAGGCTCTGAAAAACCAGCCGAACAGTCGATCAAGCAGCCGCGTGAACCCATCTTTATTGCCGTGCGCCCGATCCAACAGCAGCGCGCACAAAGCCGGACTCAGGGTCAGCGAGTTGAACGTCGAGATCACCGTGGAAATGGCGATAGTCAGGGCAAACTGCTTGTAGAAAGCGCCGGAAACGCCAGTGATAAAAGCGGTGGGAATGAATACCGCGACCAAAACCAGAGACGTCGCAATAATCGGACCTACGACTTCTGTCATCGCCTTTCGGGTAGCATCCCGAGCCGACAAACCCCGGGCAATATGGCGTTCCACGTTCTCTACCACCACGATGGCGTCGTCCACCACAATGCCGATAGCGAGTACCAGTCCGAATAACGATAAGGTGTTCAGCGACAAACCCAATGCCGACATCACCGCGAACGTGCCGATTAAAGACACCGGTACCGCAAGTAGCGGGATAACAGTCGCGCGCCAGCTCTGCAAAAATATCACCACGACCAGAACGACCAACAGCATAGCCTCAAACAGCGTCTTGACTACCGCGCCGATCGACTGCTGTACAAAGACAACGGTATCGTAAATAAGCAGATAATCAAGGCCTTCGGGGAAACGCGGCTTCAGCTGCTCCATCGCGGCGACCACCGCTTTTTTAGTGTCTAGTGCGTTGGAGCCGGGCAGTTGGAAGACCGCCAGACCCACGCTAGGTTCGCCGTCCAAAAGCAGTCCAGAGCTGTAATCCTTAGCGCCCAACTCAATGCGGGCGACGTCTTTAAGCTGAGTTACCTGGCCATCTTTCCCGGTTTTGATCACGATATCGGCGAACTCCTCCGCTTCCATCAGTCGTCCCGTGGTAGTGACTGTGTACTGAAAATCGGTGTTTTCATGAGTGGGCTGCTGCCCCACCACGCCCGCAGCGACCTGAATATTCTGTTCCCGGATAGCGTTAACCACGTCGCTGGCAGTCAGATTGCGGGCAGCAACTTTCTCCGGATTCAGCCAGATGCGCATGCTGTAGTCTCGGGCGCCAAATACCAGAATTTCACCCACACCGGGCAGTCGCGCCAGCTTATCCTTGATTTGCAACAACGCGTAATTGCTCAAATACACACTGTCATAGCGTTTATCTGGAGAAACCAGGTTGACCACCAGACTCAAGTCAGGGCTGCGCTTTTTGACGCTGATGCCTTGTCGGCTGACTTCCTGGGGTAATTTTGGCTCGGCCAAAGCGACCCGATTTTGCACCAGCACCTGAGCCTTATCCAGATTGGTGCCCGGCTTAAAGGTGATGGTTAAGGCCATGTTGCCGCTGTTGGTGGACTGAGAAGACATGTATAACATATCCTCGACACCATTCACTTCCTGTTCAATAGGTGTAGCCACAGTTTCGGCCACCACCTTGGCGTTGGCACCAGGATAAACCGTGCTCACGACTACGGTGGGAGGTGCAATCTCGGGATATTGGGCAATAGGCAGGTTGATCAGCGCGAGGCTTCCGACCAGGACAATGATGATGGATAATACCGCTGCAAAAATGGGGCGGTCGATGAAAAAGTGAGTGAATCGATTCATAATCTATTTCTCAGCCTTTTGTCCGGTGAGCGAGATGCGTTCCGGATTCACCTTGATACCCGGCTTAAGCTTCTGGATGCCTTCGATAACCGCCCATTCTTCAGACATCAACCCTTCGACGATCACGCGGGACTCGCCGATATGAGCGCCGAGCACCACCTTGCGATATTCCACCTGATTTTCCTGATTCACTACCCAGATGAAGCGTTGCGCCAGATCCGTGCCAATAGCCCGATCAGGAAGCAAAATAGCGCGGTACGGAGCGCTCGCACGAACCCGCATCCGGGCAAAAAAACCGGGACTTAACAATTCGTCCGGGTTGGCGAATACGCCTCGCAATGAAAGTGTGCCGGTAGCCGTATCTTCACGCGGCGATATATAATCGAGATGACCTTGGTGAGGAAAACCAAGTTCATCAGCTACAGCCAACTCCACGGGCGTCTGTTCATCGCCTAGATTACCTCGACCATTTTTCTTGGCCTGACGCCGGTATTTCAGTACCGAACGTTCGTCCGCATTCACGTAAACATAGACGGGATCGGTAGAGACGATGAAGGTCAACAAAGTTGCATCGCCTCCGCCACCGTTAACCAAATTGCCGGCAGTAATTAATTCGCGACCGATCCGGCCACTTATCGGGGAGCGTACCTGGGTAAACTCCAGGTTCAAACGTGCCGTATAAACAGTGGCTTTTGCGGACTCAACGGCTGCAAGGGTTTCTCTAAGCCCCTTGCTCCGGGCATCATGTTCTTCTTCGGAGATGGCTTTGACGCGAAACAAACGCTCGGCCCGCAACAGGTCATTTTTTGCCAATTCGTGCTTGGACTTGGCGCGTTCCAGTTCAGCTTCGGCATAGTTCAATTGAGCGGTAAAAGGTTTCGGATCGATCAAGAATAAAAGATCGCCCTCATTGACCCGGTCTCCTGCCTTGAAGTTGACTTTATCCAGATAGCCGCTGACCCGGGCGCGTACGTCTACCGAATTAACCGCTTCGATGCGGCCGGTGTATTCATCCCACTCGGTGACTTCTTGCGACAGAGCTTGGGCGATTTTGACATTGGGTAACTGTTCCTGCCTTGGCTGCGACCCCGAATCATCAGGGTTTCCGCATCCGATCATAACCATCAGCATGACAGTGGCCAACAGGCCATTTCGTGTGCGTTGCATGACCATCCTTTCATTCGACGATGTTCTTTGATGCCATGTATCGAGACCTGACGCTCTCGGTAAACTTAAGCGATGAATGACAATCGACAGGCGCGTTTCTTTTTTCATCTTTTTGACACTCGGCTCTATAAATATAAAACGGTAAGACATATTACCATTTAATTTAAGGTATGCTTTATAATTTAAATACCTTAATTTCGTGAGCATTACCATGATTAAATGCGGACGACCTCGCAAAGGTGAGGAACTGATAAGTCGGGATCGATTACTGGACACCGCCTTCAGTCTGTTTCTTGAATTCGGCTACGGTAACCTTAGTCTGGAAACTATCGCTCGAGATGCGCGCGTGTCAATGCGCACTATTTATAGCCAGTTCGGCGGTAAAGCCGGACTATTCGGCGCGGTAATAAGACGCTGCAGCGACGAAATCGTCACCGACCTTTCTGATGAGTACGTCTTGGAGCGCTCGCCAAAAGAAGCATTGAGCGCATTTGCAAAGCAGTTTCTATACCGCATAACAAGACCGGATGTAGTGCGCATACGCGCCATACTGATTGGCGAGTCGTTACGCTTCCCCGATCTTGCCACTCAATTTTATGAGCAAGGGCCACAGCGCACCCTTGATCTTCTCACGCAGTTTTTCGCCAGGCAGCAGCAAACAGGCTATTTTGCCGCAATGGATCCGCATTTTCTCGCCGACCAATTCCTGAGCGCATTACGTAGCGAACGCTTTCAAAAACTGCAACTCGGTTTGGAACCAACGCCCGACGAAGCGGAAATCGATGCCTGGGTGCGACAAACCACTGACTTGTTTCTGCGCGGCAGCTTGAATACCTGGGACACTACATGACCGTAAAAACGCCCGCTCAAATCAGTTTTCAGCAAGGCAAACAACAACGCCGACAAGGCAATCTTGCCGCTTCTATCGACTGTTTCCGGGAAACCATCCGCCTGCAAGCCGATTTTGTCCCGGCTTACAACAACCTCGCCAATGCCTTGCAGGCTGACGGCCAAATTGAGCCAGCCATTGCGCTTTATCAGCAAGCGTTGCTGTTAGCGCCGGACATGGCGGTGTTGCATTGTAATCTGGCCAGCCTTTGGCAGCTTCAAGGCGAGCATCAACGCGCTATCACCGTTTATCAACAAGCCATCGCACTGAACCCCGATTTTTTCTGGCGTACCATAATCTGGGCAAAGCCTTGGTCGCTCAAGGTGATTTTACCCAAGCGCTAACGGCCTATCAACAGGCCATATATTTACAACCCGATACGCCGGATCTTCAGTTCGAATGCGGCAACCTGTATCAGCGATATAGTTTCATGCAAGAAGCGATTGCCTGTTACAAGGCCGAGATCCGCAACCAACCTCAATCCGCACCCGCTTACAACAGCTTGGGCGCTGCTTTGCAACATTGGGGCGAAATGAAATTGTCCGAGACCGCTTACCGTCGCGCCTTAACCTTGCAGGCCGATTTCGACCTGCCGCATTTTAATCTGGGGCAACTACTGGAAGCCTCCAAGCAAATGGCAGCGGCGCAAAGCCATTTTGAACAGGCGCTCGCCTTACGCCCTGATAATCTCAGAGTTTTATACCATCTCAATGCCATCCGGCAAAAACAGGCCGATTGGGATGATTACGACGACCGCGTCGCCGAATTAAGCACCCGCACCGAAGCTCATTTGCAACACGATACAGTTTTTGGGTTATCCGGGCACGATGGGTACCCAGCTAATTCCTGAACACTTAGCCCACTATTACCGCGAAGAAATCATCTATTTGCCGCGCGCCTGGGTTGCGTCACCGATGCCGATAGCCACGTCAATCATGCGTCGTCGCGATTTTGGCCTGCCCGAAAACGCCACCGTGTTTTGTTGTTTTAACGGCACCTACAAAATCACCCTGAGGTGTTTGCCCTGTGGCTGCGGATTTTGCAGCAAGTCCCCGGCAGCGTGCTGTGGCTGCTTGATGGCGGCGATACCGTTAACAACCGCTTCCGCCAACACGCCGTCGCCGCGCACATCGAAGCTGACCGGCTGGTTTTTGCCGCGACTATCGCTCATGCCGAATACCTCGCCCGTTATCGTTTAGCCGACTTGTTTTTAGATACCTTGGTCTACAACGTCGGCGCCACTGCCGCCGGGGCATTATGGGCAGGATTGCCGGTACTGACCTGTCCGGGCGAAAGCTATGCCGCCCGTATGGGTGCCAGTCTGTGTCACGCCGTCGGTTTGCCCGAATTGGTCTGCGCTTCGGCATTAGCCTATGAACAATTGGCGATAGAACTGGGCAATCATCCCGAACAAATGGCCCAACTCAAAGCCAAGCTCACGCAATTGCTGACCGACTCGCCGCTATTTCAGCCGCAAACCTTTGTCTTGGCATTAGAACAGGCGTTGCGCAAAGTCTGGCAAAAATACAGTTGTAGGAGCGGGCCATGCCCGCGATGAAGGGACTGCAACTCTGCAATCGCTGCCCAAATGTCGCGGGCATGGCCCGCTCCTACGATCTCTTATCTCGTTCCCACGCGCTGCGTGGGAACGAGGGCAATGACGTGGTCTACGGCGGTGACGGTAATGATCAGCTCAGCGGCGGTAGCGGCAACGACCAGATGAATGGCGGTTTCGGCTTTGATGTTGCGCTGCAAGTTGGGGCGCTTAGCGATTATCAAGTCATGAGTCTGGGCTCTTCGGCAATCCTGATCCATAACGGCACCGGCGAACGCGACAGCTTTACTGATGTCGAACAAATTCGTTTTGACCGCGGCCCGGCGTTAACGCTGGCTCATAGTCAAGCCGAAGCGGTAGCCGGACATTTGGTAAGTACTTGGCTGAATCGTCACCTGACAGCCGATGAAGGCGCTTATGTGCAGCGCTATTTAAGTAATGTCAGCGCCGATGATATGGTCAAAGCCTTTTTAACTTTGCCGGAAACGGCAAATCTGACCCTTCGCAGCAGTGACGAGTTGTTGGCAGGACTCAATACTAATCCTTCGATGCTGAACCTGGATGTCCACCGTGATCTAATCTTTAGCGCCGCTAATGATCAAGGCTACTTGCCTTTTGGCTTGGCGTTGACTGTCGATGGCGGTGCCGGTTTTGATGTCTTGCATCTGTCCGGCACGCTTAACGACATGCATCTGGCACAAAAAGCGAATGTCCTGGAGTTAACGCAACTCCAGGATGGCGGCATGTTAAATCTGCTCAATGCCGAAATACTGGCCTTTGACAGCGGCGAAACGGTGGTATTGGCGCATAACTCAACAGCAGGCGTACTTGGCCGACTGGTTCATACTTTCTTTAAAAGTGATGCCACGGTAAACGAATGGCAACAAGGGCTGCAAGCGCTACAAGATAATGTTGCCCCGAATACTATCCTCAACTGGTTTCAAGATCGGGCCAATCTGCAAGGGCTGAATAATAATGACTATATTCAAACACTTCATCAAAACACCTTCAACAGAGCGGCAAGCCTAGAAGAACTCAGTCGTTATCAGCAACAGCTTGATCAGGGTACGCTGGACAGAAGCGGGTTAGCGGTAGAACTTGCCACGAGTACCGAGGCCATTGCCACGGTGGGTACGGTCATGCAATTCGAGGGATGGATGTAACCGGATAATCCTCAAAACGGCGATAAGTCCACGAAAATCAGCCACTGAACAATCACCCGCTTTAGTGGTTGTTCAGTTAATAGGCCTATTTCCTACCCCTGTCTTACTGTAAAACCGTACAATTTTAGGCTTCCCATTTAAAGCCGGACAGTGTGCCATGCGGAGTGCAAGCTCTGCTTGCGAACAGGCAAAGCCTGTACTCCGATTTGTCCCGTTTTAAGTAGGAAGCCCAATTTTAGACAACACCAGTCCATTAAAGTCCCATTTATAAAACATCCTGCCTTATTTCGTGTCAAAATATGCCTTTATTTACTGTATTAAATTGAGAACTTAAGTCTTTATGAGAATTGCTATTTTGTCCCGGAACCCAAAACTGTATTCGACCTCTCGGCTGGTTGCAGCTGCAGAAGAACGAGGCCATAAGGTGCGGGTGCTGGATGTATTACGTTGCTATATGAATATTACTTCGCATAACCCCTCTATTCATTATCGGGGCGAAGACTTGACGGGATTCGATGCCGTTATTCCCAGAATAGGCGCTTCAGTCACTTTCTACGGGACTGCGGTATTAAGACAATTTGAAATGATGAATGTTTTTCCTTTAAACGAGTCGGTGGCCATATCACGCTCACGCGATAAATTAAGGTCGATTCAGCTACTGGCGAGAAAAGGCATCGGCCTGCCGGTAACCGGTTTTGCCAATAACCCTGACGATATTGAAGATTTAATTGCTCAAGTGGGCGGTGCTCCGCTGGTGATTAAGTTGCTGGAAGGTACGCAAGGCATCGGCGTGGTCTTAGCCGAAACCCATAATGCGGCAGAGAGTGTTATTCAAGCGTTTATGGGCTTGAAAGCCAATATCATGGTGCAGGAGTTCATCAAGGAAGCGGGTGGTAGTGATATTCGCTGTTTTGTGGTCGGCGATAAAGTGGTTGCCGCAATGAAGCGACAAGCTGCAACCGGTGAGTTTCGTTCGAACTTACACCGTGGCGGTTCTGCGACTTTAGTCCGGTTAACGCCGGAAGAACGCTCTACTGCGGTACGCGCGGCTAAAATCATGGGGCTCAATGTCTGCGGTGTCGATATCCTGCGTTCTAATCACGGCCCGGTCATTATGGAGGTTAATTCTTCTCCGGGACTACAAGGTATTGAGAACGCCAGCGGTAAGGATATTGCGGAATTAATCATTAAATTTATTGAAAAACGCTTTGAAACCATGGAAATCTCTAAAGATAAATCGCCTACCAATTCAGACACCAGAACCCGTACTCGCGGCAAAGGTTAACCGCGAATTAAACGTGTAGGCTACCCTTTTCATTCTCTTAAACAAGGCGGAATATGTCGGACTTTAAAAAATATCAGTGTTTAGAATGTGAACATATTTATGATGAAGCCAAAGGCGATCCTGATAGCGGTATTGCACCGGGAACCCGTTGGGCCGACATTCCCGATAGTTGGGATTGCCCAATATGCGGCGCGCCAAAAAGTTTTTTCAAATTAATGGAATAAGCATTAATTTTTATAACCGTTCAGCGCTTTTGAACCAGGGAATATCAAAAATGAAATTTAACTGTAGTTTTTGCATTGCCTACGTGGATATAGGTAATAGGCGTGAACAGGGAGTAGTCGCTTTACCCGACTACACGCCATCGGCATTATTCAACAAAATGGCTCAACGCCTCTTTTTGATGCTGTTGTTTTTTTGTCCCTTTAGCGTATCGGCTGCCGATACCTGGAGCTACCATCAAGAAAAAGACCGGTTAAGCAATCGAACTTATAGTTTAGCTCAATCACCGTTGCCTCCTCGCGGTCTTTATGACAACATCCGGCTGGAAATTATCTGCAAGGACAATAGCTTGCAGGTAGTTGTTGATGCCCATAACCTGATCGCTTCGCAAGGCAGCAGCTTTGACGTTGAATACCAAGTCGACAAAAACCCTCGCGTCACCCTTCAAATGAATACTTTTAAGGACTCAAGGCGCCGAGGCTATAACGAAGACCAGGCAAAACGTATTATCGATGAAATAGTGACAGGACAATCTCTGTTTATTCGCGTCAATACCATGATACGCAAAGTTCTATCGGCGAAAATACCTTTAGAAGGTGCCGCTGAACCGGTTAAACAGGTCGTTTCCGATTGCGGCCTTAGCTTAGCCGATAACGCAACCAGTGAATCGGCCTATAGCTTGGCCGAATTTGAACGGGAATTTGGTCAACTGACGCCAGAGCAGCAACGGCAAGTTCTGAATAAAATCAAAATAATCATCATGGAAGCGCAAAAGGCTCTTTTGATAGAAAAATGAGTATAATTAACGACATTCTCGAACACAGAACTGAACCGTCTGGAAAACATCGCAATGAAATCACAACCTATTTTTGATTACCCCCTTTTTGCCCTGGGATTTAGAGCCTTTTTTGCCCTGGCAGGATTCGCGGCACTGGTTCTCATCGTCTTTTGGAATGCCCTGTTCAACGGCACCTTAACGGCGGAACATTATTTTCCTGATAGCTACTGGCATGCGCACGAAATGCTGTTAGGTTATGCTGTAGCCGTCATTGCAGGTTTTTTATTGACCGCGGTTAAAAACTGGACCGGCAAACCGACGGTAACCGGCGATCAATTGGCGGGCCTGTGTCTGTTATGGCTGTATGGACGCATCCTGCCGTTTTATGCAGGCGAATTGCCGGACGCCTTGATTGCAGCGGTGGATTTTGCTTTTTTGCCTGCCCTGGCTTATCAAGTCAGCAAGCCGATTATTCAGGCAAAGCAGTATAGAAATCTATTTTTTATCGGGCTGATACTGCTCTTGGCTCTGGGCAATGGTTTGATTCATGTTGAAATGCTGGGTTTACAAGAAAACACCGCAACTACAGGAATTCAACTGGTCGTTGCCACCATTATTATTTTGATTTTGATCATCGCCGGACGTGTGTTTCCTTTCTTTACCGAACGGGCTATACCCGGAACGCTGACCATCAAAAATCCGATGCTGGATCAGCTATCTGTAGCGTCAGCCGTTATTGTCTTTGCCCTGCAATTATTCGATATTTCAGGAACCGTGTTAGCCTTGGCGGCAATTGTTGCCGTGGTCGTTAATATTGTCAGGCTATCGATCTGGTATGTACCACGCGTCATCTACGTACCGCTGTTATGGGTGCTTTATGCCGGTTACGGCTGGATCGTTTTAGGCTTTATATTGACCGCCTTATCGGCCTATTCGATAGTATTGCCGTCGTTGGCCCTGCATGCTTTTACGCTGGGAGGTATCGGCGTATTAACCTTGGGCATGATGGCCAGGGTATCACTAGGCCACACCGGCCGTGCGCTGAAAGCGTCTAATGCGATAGTCATTGCCTTTGCGTTGCTTAACGCAGCAGCCTTGTTTCGGGTTTTATTGCCGATAGCGATGCCGGGCTGGTACGAAAACTTAATGTATGTATCAACACTTTCCTGGTTGGCCGCATTCTCGTTATTCATCTTTGTTTATGCACCGATATTAAGCAGCGCAAGACCCGACGGTCAGGACGGTTAATGCTGTCCAAATTTGATGGCATTGTTGAACTGGTAACCAGTTCCCTGGTTTTGTTTTCCAGTATCGGCATCTTTGTATTGACCTTAAACGCCCGCTATACCCATGCCATAGGCCGGGTCAGAGACATTTACGATGAGTTAAAAACCAGTTCACAGGCACAAAAACTGGAAATAGAACTCAATACCATGGTGTACCGGTGTCACGTACTCAAGTGGAGCTTCGGCCTGCTGTTATGTAGCGCGATTAGCAGCGGCGTGTTTATGTTGGGTTCAATATCCTCACGATTCATCGGACATATCAGCGCTGATTTTTTGATTTTATTTGTTGTGCTTAGCGTGTTATTTATCTTCAGCTCAATGGTTTGTTTGTTTATCGATGTACTGGCGTCTTTACGGGCGACTATGATTCATATTGAGAGAATCCACTGAACAACTGAGGAGTCCAAAGCTAGCTTTGGATAATTCAAAGTCGGCTTTATGATTGAATTAAGGATTTGAACTAGCACTCAGTCAACTTTATTCTGACAGTTAGGCAACTGAATGTGGGGGCGACTTCAGTCGCCACTGGGCGGCTAAAGCCGCCCCCACAATTACAGGAACCCATCATTTCTAAATTGACTGAGTACTGGTCACCTATGTTGCTTCTCCCGTAGCAGCCTTAATAAGCCCTCGGCAAAACCCGTTTCAGGAACGGCTGTTACCGGGATGTACCAATGCTGCTCACCTGCAAAAGCCATGCACTTGACGGCGTCTTTTTCGGTCATCAATACCGGCTCGGAATCGGGAAACGAGATGTCGCCGACCTGGAATTTATAATGATCCGGAAAGCTGTGCGTTTTACAGGTCAAACCGGCTGTCTCCAGCAGTTTAAAAAACCGGTTCGGATTGCCTATTCCTGCCAAGGCATGGCAGTCGGATACGATAAACTCCTGCAAGTTTTTTTGCCGGTCGGTGACTAAATTGATAGCGGTATTTCCGGTGATTTGCATCGAAAATTCGTTGTCTTGATATTTTCCCCCATTTACAATAATAAAATCGACGCTCTGCAATCTTTCTATGGGTTCGCGGAGCGGCCCTGCCGGTAAGCAATAGCTGTTACCGAAACGCCTTTCCCCGTCTATCACCGCAATCTCAATATCCCGATTTAGGGCGTAATGTTGCAGGCCGTCATCGGACAAAATGACATTACAGCCTGATTTTTCAAGCAATAGCCTAGCCGCATCAATCCGTATCGGACTGACCGCCATAGGGCAACCGGTTTGTTTGGCTATCAACAAGGCTTCATCGCCAACCTGTTCCGCGGTGCTGTTGGCATCGATCCATTGCGGCCAGACTTCGGCCTGCCCGCCGTAGCCTCGGCTGATGATGCCGGGCTTGAAACCCTCGTTTTTAAGCAACTCGGCCAGCCAGATAATCAACGGCGTTTTGCCGGTGCCTCCCACGGTAATGTTGCCTACCACGATGACAGGAACCGGCAAGGTGTGTGTTTTTAACACCCCGATACGGTACAAAAATCGCCTGAATTTAACGAAATCGCTGAATAAAAACCCCAACGGCAACAAGATCAGGCCAATAAGCTGGTCTGTATACCAAACGTCGATCAGCCATCGGGATACCGTTTTTTTCATGCTTAATCGCTCGGTTTCAATGTGGCAAAAGTGATATGACTGAATCCCACTTGACCGGCAATATCCAAAGCCGTCATGACCGCTTTGTTAGGCGTTTCATCAGCGGCATTGATCACAAAAGGAAGATCTTTTGAATGCTCTGCAAGCTTACTCAATTCCTGTTTTAAGCCGTCCCTGGTTTGATTGATTAATTGATGAGGCAAGTTGTCATCACCGATCAGGGAATAAATGCCGTTGGCATCGATGACCAGAGATACCGTTTTGGGATAATCTTTCGCCTCCGTTCCTTCCGCCTCAGGCAGCTTGATATTGACTTCTGTTTGCCGACTAAACGTTGTTGTCACCATGAAGAAAATCAACAACAAAAAAACCACGTCGATCATCGGCGTCATCGATATATCGATTTTTTCCTTTTTCTTGCGTTGAAATTTCATCAGGATTCCCCGCGATCCCCATGAAGAATATCAATCAGCTTGACCGCTTCCTCTTCCATGCTGACCACATATTCATCGACCAATCTTTCAAAATAGCGATGAAAAATCACACTGGGAATGGCCACCGTCAATCCGGCCGCCGTAGTGATCAATGCTACCGAAATGCCACCCGCCAGCACAGCGGGATTGCCGACGCCATGCTCCATCAGCGCAGAAAAAACATTAATCATGCCGAACACGGTTCCTAACAAACCCAGCAGCGGGGTAATTAAGGCGATAGTACCCAAGGTATTAAGGAAACGTTCCAGGTCATGCACGACCATCCTGCCCGCTTCTTCAACAGATTCCTTCATGAACCGTCGGCCATGCTGGCTATTAGCAAGACCCGCCGCCAAGATACGCCCGAGTGGGGAGCTGTTTTTCAAGTGCCGCAAGGTGACGTCATCCAGCTTTTTTTCGCGGGATAATTGCCATATCTGAGGAACCAGTGCAGGAGGTAAAATCTTTTTTCTTCGTAAAGACCAGAAACGTTCGACAACGATGCCCATGGCACCGATTGAACACAGTATGATGGGCAGCATCAGCCAGCCGCCGCTTTTTATAATTTCAAACACATTATTTCCCAAAAAAATTACAGGCCGAATTCGCTCAACCCGAGCGCTATTTTAACCTAATACCGCTCTATCTTGAGAACTTTCCCGTCCAACCCAGATATAGGCAATCACAAAAGCAATTCCACAAAATACTGCCGCCATAGAATAGACAAATTCCGCACCTAATGATTCCCAATAATAACCGCTATAGTAACTGCCCAGCATCCCGCCCAAACCAAATGTTAAGCTGGCGTATAGCGCCTGGCCTTTACCTTGATGTCGGTCGCCAAAATACAAATGCACCAAATGAATGGCGACAACATGCGCACCCGCAAATGTTGCCGCATGCAATAATTGAGCAAAAACCAACAGCCAAAAATAATCGACGCACCAGGCAATCATCAACCAGCGAACAACCGACAGTAAAATACTGAACAATAAAATCGCTCTTAGCGAAATGCGCTTCAACACACGGCGCATGTACATAAATAAAATAATCTCGGCAAAAACAGCCAGCGCCCACAAAAATCCAGTCAGGCTTGCCGTGTATTGATAATGCTTGAGATAGATCGAATAAAAAACGTAATAAGGGGCATGCGCCAGCTGTAACAGCATATAAACCGCCAGAAAAGCCCACAGTTCCGGTTTTTTCATGATTTGCATGATGCCGACAGCGGCGGTCTGATGATGCGCAGCCTGAATGGGCGGCGTCATTAAGCTGACCAGCCAGATGAGGGTCATCAATGCGATAATCGCTATAGGAATGATGCTTGAGGACTGATAATCCAATAACCAACCTACGCCCAGCACCGCAACAATAAAACCGATAGACCCCCACAGCCTTATCTGGCTGTAGCGATGCGCTTCATCTTTTAAATGGTATAAGGTTACTGCTTCAAACTGCGGTAAAGCGGCGTTCCAAAAAAAACTAAAGCCTATGGTTATCCAGGCAAACCAGAAATAACCCTGAACAAATAAGAATCCGGCAAAAAATGCGGCGGTTAAAAACGCGGCTATGCGAATAATACGCACGTTTCTTCCAGTATGATCGGCAATCCAGCCCCATAGAACCGGTGCAATGACTCTTGTGCCGTTTAACATCGCTGAAAGTTCGCCAATTTCGACCGGGTTAAAGCCCCTTTCTTTTAAATAGAGCCCCCAATAAGGGAGAAAAACGCCGACAGTGGCAAAATAAAAAAAGTAAAAGCCTGACAGGCGCCAGTAAGGGATAGACATCACTCAATTAACAGGTAAATTGGTAGTGCGAGAGAAAGAAAACGTCTTGTGTCGGAGTTAAATTGGTTTGTGAGGTATTTAGGGTTGTATTTCAATGGGGGTTCCAGCCTTGATCAATCTCCAAATTTCATCCATTTCTTTATTTGTAACTGCAATGCACCCATCCGTCCAGTTAAAGCGTTGGTTTAGCCATGACCGCCAACCTAAACCATTTTTTTGTCCATGAATCATGATTGCACTGCCAGGGTTTACCCCTAAATGTCTAGCGTTAGCCTTATCTTTTTCATTGGGGTAGGAAATATGGATAGATTTATAAAACGAACTCTTTTTTTTATAATCGAGGATATATTTTCCTTCTGGTGTTCTTTCGTCACCTTTTTTCTGCTTGTGGCCTTGCGGGTGAGGACCGAATACCACTTTATATTCTTTTATCGGTTTTCCTTCTGAAAGAAGATACATTCTCTTTTCAGATTTCTTCACCAAAACATAGTCGATTTTTGGTTCAAACCCATAACAAGTAACCGATACAAGCAAGCTTATTATGAGTATGAACTTCTTCCACATAACTGAAGTAACCTCCCTATCTTAAAATAGGCAATCCCGATTGAACGTTGATGTTTTGCGCCCGATGCCGCAACAAATGATCCATAATCACTATCGCCATCATTGCCTCGGCAATCGGGGTTGCTCTTATGCCCACGCAGGGATCGTGGCGACCTTTGGTGCTGACTTCAATAGCGTCACCGTGCACATTGATGCTTCTACCCGGCAAGCGCAAGCTGGAAGTCGGTTTTAAGGCAATACTGGCAGTTACATGCTGGCCGCTGGAAATTCCGCCCAAAATGCCACCGGCATGATTACTTAAAAAACCGTCCGGGGTAATTTCATCACGAAACTGCGTGCCTTTACTGTCGACACAGGCAAAGCCGTCGCCGATTTCCACGCCTTTGACCGCATTAATGCTCATCAAGGCATGAGCCAGATCGGCATCGAGTCGATCGAAAATAGGCTCACCCAAGCCCGGCGGGACGTTGGTTGCGACCACTTCTATTTTGGCGCCGATAGATTCGCCTTCTTTACGCAAGGCATCCATATAAGCTTCCATTGCTGCGACTTTATCGACATCGGGACAGAAAAAAGGATTGCTGTCGATAACAGACCAATCGAGTTTTTCGATTTTTATCGGCCCCAGTTGCGATAAATAACCGCGTATTTCTATACCGTGCTGTTCTCTCAGGTATTTCTTGGCAATACCGCCCGCCGCCACACGCATGGCCGTTTCACGCGCCGATGAGCGCCCTCCTCCCCGATAATCCCTGAACCCGTATTTGTGCTGATAGGTATAATCCGCATGGCCGGGTCTGAACGTTTCTGCGATATTGGAATAATCTTTGGAGCGTTGATCGGTATTTTCGATTTGCAGGGCTATCGGCGTACCGGTAGTTTTGCCTTCAAACACGCCGGACAGAATTTTCACTTCATCGGCTTCGCGCCGCTGGGTGGTGTGTCTCGACGTTCCGGGCTTCCTGCGATCCAGGTCTGCTTGCAAATCGGCTTCGGTCAAGGCCATGCCCGGGGGGCAGCCATCAACGATGCAGCCAATTGCAGGACCATGACTCTCACCAAACGAGGTCACGGTAAATAATTTTCCTATTGAGTTTCCAGACATGGTTATAAAGCCGTTAAAAATAATTCGTTATATTGACTAAGCTGTTCAGCCGTCAGCAAAAATACGCCATCACCGCCGCGTTCAAAATTCAGCCAGAAAAAAGGCACGTCGGGAAAAGCATTTTGCAAGGTTTCAGCACTGCTGCCTACTTCCACAATCAAAATACCCTGCTCTGTCAGATACTGCCCGGCTTCGACCAGAATGCGCAACACAATATCCAGTCCCGAATGCCCACCTTTAAAGCCCATATCGGGCTCGGCGCGAAACTCTACGGGTAATTGCTCCCATTCTTCAAGGGATACGTAAGGCGGATTACTGACGATAATGTCATAACGAGTATCCGGCAGTTCTTTAAATAAATCAGACTGATAAAGAGTCACCACATCGACCAGCTGGTGTTTGGCAACATTCAGTTCGGCGACGGCCAGCGCATCGGCCGACAAATCCACTGCATCGACATAAGCGTCAGCAAATGCATAAGCGCAGGCTATCGCGATACAGCCGCTGCCGGTACACAAATCCAGAATGCGCACCACCTGGTCTTCCTCGACCCAGGGCGAAAATCGCTGTTCGATTAATTCGGCAATCGGCGATCTGGGCACCAGTACCCGTTGATCCACATAAAACGACAGCCCCGAAAAAATAGCTTCATGGGTTAAATAAGCGGCCGGTATACGTTCGTTGATACGCCGGTCGATTATATCGATCACAGCCTGGCGCTCACTGAGCGTTAACACGCTTTGCAGATACGTATCGGCCAGATTATAAGGCTGATGAATAGTGTGTAAAACCAGTGCCGCGGCTTCATCCAGCGCCGTTGTCGTACCATGACCGAAACTCACTTCGGCCTCGGTAAAACGGCTGGCGGCCCAGCGGATATAATCGCGAATAGTTGATAAGGTGGTTAAAGCTTCAGACGGTGTTGTTTTCATTGCTGGACAAAGTAAGATAGCGTCAATACGGTTCGACGTAATGGGAGATTTTAAACTAAACTTTGTGAGCTTGTTTGAATATTATGATAAACACAACATGAGCCCAAGCCATAACAACAACAGCAATACCGCAGCAAGTTTAGCTAAAAATAAACTTTTAATGGACTGTTATCGACATATGCACTCCAACAATCTGGTGTTGCCCACTATCCCGGACGTGTCTTTTAAAATTCGCCGCGCTATTAATGACGACAAATCCAGCGTCTCTTCAATAGCACGCATCGTTCAAATTGATCCATCCATTACCGCGAAACTGATACAAATTGCCAACAGCCCTTTATATAGGGGGAGAAAAAAAATTGAAAGCTGCCCCGAAGCGCTGACCCGACTGGGATTAAAAACAGCTCAAGACATTATTACTACGGTTGCGATGAAATCGGTATTTAACGCCAAGTCTCCGCTTATTCGTCAAAAAATGACGGCATTATGGCTGCACAGTAGTTACATTGCCTCCATCAGCGCCGTGTTTGCCCATAAAATTCCGGGCTTCGATCCGGATCGAGCCATGCTGGCCGGGCTGATTCATGATATTGGTATCGTGCCCATTTTGACTTATGCCGACAATCATCCCGATATTATTGCCAATCCGAGAGACCTGGTAGACACAGTAAGACAGCTACGCGCAGACATTGGCATACAAATTATCCGCCAGTGGGATTTTCCTGATGATTTTGAAGATGTGGTGATTAATGCCGAAAACTGGTTTCGTCATGACAAAAATCCAAGCAATTATGCAGACATCGTCATGATCTCGCAGTTACACAGTTTTATCGGCAAAGTTGGGGTGAAAAAGATACCTAAAATTGATGACCTGCCCGCTTATAAAAAACTGGCCAGCCATTTAAATGCAAGCGACAGCATTAATATACTGGATACTGCCAAAGATGAAATCGAGCATATTTGGCACATGTTGGCTTAAGATAGTGCTGAATGGATATTAACTCGCCAATAAACCCTAAAGCCCTATTCGGAGCGAACAGGCCGCTGGAAAACACCTTAAACCTTAAAGTCGGGCAAAAGCTTGACGCAAAAGTCATCAGTGCGGATATTCAGGCGGCAAAAAACGTCATTACCTTAGCGGTGGATAACAAGGACATTACCGTACAAAGCAACCAGCCGATTACGACAAACCCTGGTCAGAATTTAAAAATTCAGGTGATTCAAACCATCCCGGTCGTGGAGTTTAAAATCCTCAATTCATCACCCGAATTAGCTGAATTGCGCCTAAAATTAATCATCGCAAGCGGTCAGGAACCGGTGCGACCGACTGCCAGGGATGGTGGGAGTGTCGCAAGCGGTAGGGAACCGGTGCGACCGACTGCCGCTGAAAAACAAGACAGTGCAACCTTGTCATCGCCGGAAAAACAGCCGTTAGACGCAAAAATAATCGGCATCACCGGCAATAAAATCCAGCTACAGATTTTTACCCCATCAATAACGGATATGGGCAATAAACAAGTCGGCCTTATCACTATTGACCGCGCTCAACTGACCCATGCACCGCAGAATTTAAAAATCGGACAAAACCTGAATCTGGAGATGCTCAAAGCAGGAACCACAGCTGAATTTAAAGTTATTTCAGCTTACAATGCTATCCCTGAAGCAAAAATAGCCGAATTTATAAAGCAGTTTCTGCCTCGACATGAAGCTAGCCCTCTCTTTTTAAATCAGTTAATAAAGGGTTTACCGAAACTGATGAACAACGAAAGCGTTCCTAAAGTTCTAAAGGATATAGCCGCAAAAATAATTCAGAACCTGCCGCCAAAAGAACAGCTGATCACTAGCCAAGGCCTAAAACAAGCCATTGCCAATTCAGGATTGTTTCTTGAGGCCAAGCTGCCGCCAGCGATGGCTCAGGCTGAACTGATTAAAGAGCTGCCCCAGTTGATAAAAAATGAAACTGTGCCTCAATCATTGCAACGCATTGCCGCTGAAATATTACAAAATCTGACCCAAAAAGAGCCTTTACTGAATAGTCCATCAGCCACTACTGCAAAACAGCTTTCTGAAGCCGAGTTATTAACTTTAAAGCTAAATATCGCAGATGCACCCAAAGCAGAAGCTTTAGGTAATGAGGATTTTAAAGCCAATTTGCTTAAATTTATTCAGGCTTTAAAGCAGGAACTTACAAGCCAAGCTGCACAACAAATAAATCAAGCCGATCTTGACCTGCTCAAAAACCTGCAAAATAAAACTGAAAATACCGTTGCCAAGCTGGTACTGGATCAACTAATGTCCCTGCCCAAGGAAGATAACCCAAAGCAGCTATGGCTTATCGACATCCCCTTTATTGACCGGCAACAGGCGGAAACGGTTAAGATTGAAATACAGCAGGACAAAGACAACAAACAACCATCCGGCAGCAGCGACTGGTCGGTTAATATCACGATTACACCGCCGGAACTGGGTACGATCCATTGCAGGGTTTCCTACCAGAACGATGTTATCAATACCTATTTCAACAGCCAGCAGACTCAAACGACTCAGCTAATCAAGCACAACCTGGATTACCTAAAAAACCAACTTGAAGAATCGGGTTTAACAACGGGGCACATGGTCGCTCACAACGGCTCTCAAAACAAGCAAGCGACTCATCAACTAGCCGGAAAAAAACTATTTGATGATAATGCATAATAAAATTTTTGAACGCATTTAAATTAAGTGGTTTTAATCAAAAAACAGGCGCTTAATTGAACCCGGCACTTAAAATGATCTATTGATCCTACCCATGAAAACACAAGTAAAACTATTCGCCATTATTGCCAGCTTGTTAACGGGGATTTCACCGCTGCATGCACAAAATTTATCTGAAACTTTTGAGCTGGCTTTTCAAAATGCGCCTATTTTGAAACAGGCTCAAGCCCAACAATCGGCGACAGGTGAATCGAAAGATCAAAGTATTGCACGGTTCCTGCCCAACATCTCGGCTACCGGAGCCAGCAGTAAAGAACAGCTGCATAATAAAAAAACCGGGGGGTTCAGAGGTCCTGATGCTTATCAGGAATACTGGAATAACAGCTTTAATATCAACTTAACCCAACCCCTGTTCCACTGGGATCACTGGATACAATTAAGCCAGTCCGACAATCAAATCGCCCTGGCTGAAGCCACTTACTTATCCGAATTACAAAACCTGATGGTGACAACAACCGAAGCCTATTTTAATGTGCTGTATGCCCAGAATAATTTAGCATTTTCCTCGGCAGAAAAACAGGCTATCGCCCGGCAACTGGAACAGGCCAAGCAACGTTTTGATGTGGGCATTATTGCAATAACCGACGTTAACGAAGCACAGGCAGGTTTCGACCAGGCCAATGCCAACGAAATTGACGCAGCCAATAATCTGGATAACCAGAAAGAGGCGTTAACAGAAATCATCGGTGAAAATGATGTTTCGCTGAATGCGCTGGGTGAACAGCTGCCTTTACTCAAGCCTGAACCGGCGGACATTTCGGCGTGGAGCGATTTAGCCGAACTCAACAATTTCAGCATCATTTCGGCATTTAATCAGGCCGAAGTATCGCGTAAAGCCATAGACCTGCAACGCAACGGCCACCTGCCCCGCCTGGATTTGATCGCCTCTTACGGGGCGTCCGACAACACCAGCAGCTTCGGTTTTCGGGGCGATACCCAGAGTGTCGGTATGCAACTGAATGTGCCGCTGTTTGAAGGCGGCGCGGTAAATTCACGCACCCGTCAGGCCGCCTATGAATACCAAGCCGCCAAAGAGGATTTATCCAGAAAAAAACGCTCGGTAAAACGTCAGGTAAAAGACGCTTATCGCGGCGTCATCTCCACCATCAGCCGCGTAACCGCCCTAAAAGCTGCGGTGATATCGGCGACCAGCGCCTTGGAGGCGAGCGAAGCAGGCTTTGGCGTAGGCACCCGAACCATGGTCGATGTGCTGAACGAACAAAGAAATTTATACCGGGCAAAACGGGATTTTTCACGTAGCCGTTATGATTACCTGATTAACAGCATCAAGTTAAAACAAGCGGCCAGCGGCCTTGGTCAAGATGACCTTGAACAGATTAACCGCTTGTTGATCCCCTGAGTCTAAGACTCTACAAATCAGGATTTTTCTGTAATAATCTATCGGCTAATCCAGCAGCGACCTAGACAATCGACAGCTAAAATTTGCATGACCTTATTTCCCAAAGCGGCCGCCAACAATGAATCCATTCAATTGACCGAACAAGCCAACGCCGAATGCCGTTATGTTTCACTCGACCGGGAGGCCATGCGCAAGGCATTATCGCAACAACTGGATGACGATTTACTGTACCGGATGCTCATTGAAGAGCGCCCTCACCTATTCGCCGAAGCTATCGTTTTTGTCGACGAGGCCAGTATAAGTAAGCAACGCGACATTATTGCCGCGATAGAAAGCGTCATTGCGATGCCCGCTTATCAACAACGTGTTCTGACTTATGCACCCGACACGGCACAATTTATGCCAAAAGCGCACGGCGTTTTTTTCGGCTATGACTTTCACCTAAGCCCTAAAGGTCCGCAACTAATTGAAATAAATTCTAATGCCGGAGGCGCTTTGGTTAATGCCATTCTGGCTCGTGCACAAATAGCTTGCTGTGCTTCGACTGAAATAAATGCGGCCATGCACCCAGATCTGGAACAGGTGTTTATGGCGATGTTTGTTGAAGAGTGGCAAGCTGAACGCGGCCTTCAACCCTTACATTCAATCGCTATCATCGATGAAAATCCGCAAGGGCAATTCATGCTGCCGGAATTTTTATTGTTTAAAAAACTGTTTGAACAACACCCTATTAAGACCGTTATTTGTGATCCTGCCGAACTTGATTATCGCAACGGAACACTGATGCACGAGGAACTGCCGATTGATCTTGTTTACAACCGCTTGACCGACTTCGGATTGGAAATGGATACATTAAAACCATTGCGCGATGCCTATCTGGCTGAAGCAGTCGTCGTCACGCCCCATCCAAGAGCTCATGCGCTATACGCAGATAAAAGAAATCTGGCGATATTGACGGATGAAACCACATTACGGGATATGGAGGTTAGCGCAGAAATCAGAACCCTGCTGCTTGAAGGCATTGCCCACACGGTTTGCGTACATAAGGAAGATGCTGAGATTTTATGGGCCGCACGCAAACAGCTGTTTTTTAAACCGGCCAAAGGCTACGGCAGCAAAGCCGCATATCGAGGCGATAAACTGACCAAACGGGTGTTCGGGGAGATTCTACAGGGAAATTATGTCGCACAATCGCTGGTACAACCAACCGAACAACACATGAAAGTGGACAATAAAATTATCGATCTTAAACTGGATTTACGGCAGTATGTCTACCAGGGACAGGTGCAATTAACCAGCGCCCGTTTGTACCAAGGGCAAACCACTAACTTCCGCACGCCTGGCGGCGGTTTTGCTCAAGTTATGGTGAGTACCGAGGAGCGGCAAGGGCGAATGAATTCGCCCTTGCCGCTCTCGTCCACATGACTTAATCGAGAGCCAGATTCTTTAAATAATCCAGAAAATCGCCCTTTAACTCTTCATGCATCAAACCGAATTCAACAGTTGCCTGCAAATAACCGAGTTTTGATCCGCAATCATAGCGTTTGCCTTCAAACTCATAGGCCAACACCTGTTCATCGCTCATCAAGGCAGCGATAGCATCGGTCAACTGAATTTCGCCACCGGCACCGCGCTGGGTGTGTTCAATTTTATCGAAAATTGCCGGTGTTAAAATATAGCGACCGACGACCCCTAGATTTGACGGTGCATGTTCTGGCGCAGGTTTCTCAATAATCGTTTCAACTTGGCCTACCGCTGGCGATACTTCCTTGGTTTTGACTATGCCGTATTTGTCGGTTTCCCGAGGATTTACCCGTTCTACGCCTAATATGCTGCACTGATGTTTATTGTATTGTTCGACCATTTGGCTCATGCAGCCATCGCCGTTACGATTAGCGATCAAGTCATCAGCCAAGATAACGGCAAACGGCTCATCACCAACGACAGACTTGGCACAAAGCACAGCATGACCCAGTCCTAATGCCTCTGGTTGACGAATAAACACGAATGACACATTCGGCGGCATCATCTCCTGAACCATTTTCAATATTTCGGTCTTGCCACGGGTAGTCAGTTCATTTTCCAACTCGTAGGCTTTATCGAAATGATCCATGATCACGTTTTTGGTTCGGCCGGTTATAAATATAATCGTATCGATTCCAGCCGCTACTGCCTCTTCAACGCAATACTGGATCAATGGCTTGTCCACAACCGGCAACATTTCCTTAGGACTCGCTTTGGTAGCGGGTAAAAAGCGGGTTCCGAGACCCGCAACCGGAAAAACTGCTTTTCTTATTTTTTGATTCATTTAAGACATTCTCGACAATACAGATCATTAAAAATCAGATGCTAGGCTCAGCATTTGATCATCCCTGCTCCTCAAAAGGAGCGATTATAAGGGCGACTGCCGACAGTAGGTACTTTAGGCAAAATCCCCCCTATGTTTTTATTTTACGCTAAAAAATTTTTAACCCATGCTGTAAAAACATCCGGTTGTTGTACATGCAGCCAATGTCCGGCGTCGGCTATGGTGCCGAAAGCCGCCTCCGGAAATAATGAGTTTATATCCTCAGGCTTAACAAAGTCTGAATCGCCTCCTGCGATAAACAAAGCCTTGCCGGTAAATGGGGCTAAATGATCGGCATTCGGAAAGGCGGCAATATTGGGCGCCATCCGCTGAAAAATATCCAGATCAAGCCGCCAGCAATATTTGCCGTCTTTTAGAATAAGATTTTGTAGCAGAAACTGGCGATAACTCAGCTCGGGTATGCGCGACGCAAGCAGCGATTCGGCCTGTTTCCGGTTGCTAAGCTCAGCCAACGGCAGTGCTTTTAACGCCAGGACAGTGTGATCAAAACTGTGTTTGTAACTGACCGGCGCAATATCCGCAACAATCAGCTTAGCCAGCCTGTCTGGAGAGGTCAGCGCAAACCACATGGCTACCTTACCGCCCATGCTGTGCCCCAGCAAGCTGGCTGTTTCCAAACCCCACCGATCCATAAATTGCAACAAATCAGCAGTCATCGAAGGATAATCCATCAATGGATGATGCGGCGATGCGCCATGATTCCGCATGTCCGGCACATACACATGAAACCGGGCAGATAATTTTTGGGCTACCTGCCGCCAGTTACGCGAGGAGGCAAAAAAACCATGCAGAATAATCAGAGGGCTATTATCAGGATTGCCGAATTCCTCAAAAGCCAGTTCCCTAGTTTCCATCAGGCAAATACGAATAATGCGCCCATCAAGCCGCCGAAAATGCCGCCCCAAACCACCAACCATCCCAGATGCTGACGAATGATGGCCTGAACCATTTCCTTAACCAGTTGCGGGGTTAATTCATTCAGGCGCTTATCGATCACTGTTTCAATTTTGCCGATAATATCGCCGCCGATTTTGTGCGCATCCAGACCTTGCTTTAATGCAGCTTTAAACCGGTCTGACTCGACCATTTCAGTCAGGGTGACTTTCATTTTTTCGGTAAACGGCTCTTTTAATGGTACCAGCGCTTGTTCACCGCCCATCATCGCTAACATGCCGCCAAACGAGGAACCCATAATCGATGAGACCAAGCCTTCATAGATCTTGTCATAATCGACCGCATTCAACAATGGCTCCAGGTTCAGCAGACCTTTGCCTTGCTGCTCCTCGGTTTCGATAAACTGCTCGATATTATTTGCGGTAAAAAACTGCTGCATCATCAGCTGCTTGATCGACAGTTTAAATTCTTCAAACCGGGCCGGTATAACGCCTGAGCCGTATAATAAAGGCACTTTCTCAAACAGCATATAAATAGCCAACCAGTTGGTAATCGCACCGGAAAGCGCAAAAAAACCGATAGACTTGATTAACTCCGGCTGTATCGGGCAAACATAACCGATAATAATGATCACAACCGAGATAAAATTGGTAATAAAGCTTTTGTTGAATAGTTTTTTCATCGTTTCTTAATCAATAAATCAGTAATAGTGCCCGCTATCATTTCGGCGGAAAATCCCAAAGTTTCTGCCAAGGTAGGATGCGCATGTACCGTTAAGGCCAAATCTTCAACACTTGCCCCCATCTCTAAAGCCAATACGGCTTCGGCAATCAATTCACCGGCATGAGTGCCGACGATACCTGCGCCAAGAATACGGCCAGTTTGTTTATCACAAAGTAATTTGGTCACGCCTTCTTTGCGCCCCATGCTTAACGAACGTCCGCTTGCCGCCCAAGGGAAAGCGGCTTTTTCATAGGAGATGCCTTGCGCTTTAGCCGCATTTTCAGTCAAGCCCATCCAGGCGATCTCAGGGTCGGTATACGCAACAGAAGGAATGGTTAACGCTTGCCACTCGGTCGCCATTCCCGCAATCACTTCGGCCGCTATTTTACCTTCATGCGTGGCTTTATGCGCCAGCATTGGGTTACCGACCACGTCGCCGATTGCAAAAATATGCTTCACGTTGCTACGCTGTTGTTTATCGACGCTGATAAAGCCGCGTTCATCGACATTAACCCCGGCTTTATCGGCATCAATTAAATGACCGTTGGGGCGCCTGCCTACGGCGACTAATACCTTATCGAACACCTCGGTTTCGGGGGTGTCCTTGCCTTTATCGTTAGCCAGTTCGGAACTGGCGGAGCCGAAGCTGACTTTTAAGCCTTCCGACAGCGCTTCAATATGGCTTACCTGAGTTTCCAGAAAAATATTATCATATTGCTTTTTGATCCGTTGCATTAACGGTCTGACCAGATCCTTGTCGCAACCGGGGATAATTTGATCCTGCATTTCTACCACGGTGATCTTGCTGCCCAGAGCGTGATAAACGGTCGCCATTTCCAGGCCGATGATGCCGCCACCGATAATCAGCAGTTTTTTCGGGATCCGCTCAAGATTGAGCGCATCGGTGGAATCCATCAGCCGGGGATCGTCATTGGGAAATGATGGTATTTTTACCGGTTGGGAGCCGACCGCAATAATGGCCTGCGCAAACTCTATGGTCTGGGTGTCGTCGCCATCTTCAACCAACAGTTGCGTATCGGAAATAAAACGCCCAACGCCTTTAATAACCGTTACATTGCGCTGCTTTGCCAACGCCGCCAAGCCCGTAGTAAGCTGGGTACTGATGTTGTTTTTCCAGTTGCGCAGCTTTTCCAAATCAATATCAGGTTCGGCAAAACCGATTCCGGCCGGCTTGATTTCTTTGGCTTCATTGAGCACCGCAGCCACATGCAACAGGGTTTTTGAAGGAATACAGCCGACATTCAAACAAACCCCGCCCAAAACCGGATAACGCTCGACCAGGGTGACTTGCTTACCTAAATCGGCCGCACGAAACGCCGCCGTGTAACCTCCAGGGCCACCGCCCAGCACCAGAACTTCTGTTTTCAATCGCACACCTTCAATTTGAGTAATGAGAATTTATCGACGCCTGAAAAACGGATAAACATAAGGCTTTAATTTAATTTTTTAATGCTGACGAATTTGTTTTCTGGCGTTAACTCCATTTCAAAATAGCCATTGATGCCTTGATTGGTTAAAAAAGTTTGAACTTTGCCCGCCGGAAAGGCGACTCTTCTGCCGTCATCGGCGACGACAGAAACATTTTTGGCCATGCCTTGATAGACCTTAAGATATTGGTCATATGACAGAGCTAGGGCAAAGCGAATGAATTGATGTTGGGGCATGATGTAGGGGCCACTTCGCTTAAAGCGCCTACTTTTGGTAGTCGCCCAGTATTAAAGAGCGACTAAAGTCGCCGCTACAGTAAGTTGAGTTAACGGTTATTTTGTAACGCGGCAATGCGCTCTTCTAATGGCGGATGGCTCATAAACAACTTGCTCACACCGCTGCCATTAATGCCGAAGGCTGCCAATTGTCCCGGCAGATCTTCTGCTTCGTGTCCGCGCTGTAAGGCGCGCAGAGCACCAATCATTTTTTCCCGTCCGGCCAGCTTAGCGCCACCGGCATCTGCCTTAAATTCCCGGTAACGGGAGAACCACATCACCAGCATGGACGCCAAAATCCCCAAGACAATTTGAGCCACCATCTGAGTAATATAATAGGCCGGACCGTAACCGCGTTCGGTTTTAAATACAACACGATCGACAAGATGGCCGATAATGGTGGCGAAAAAGAACACAAAGGTGTTCACTACGCCCTGCATCAATGCCATCGTCACCATATCGCCGTTGGCAACATGGCTGATTTCATGACCGACAACCGCTTCAACTTCATCGGCGTTCATGTTTTGCAGCAGACCGCTACTGACCGCTACCAACGCGCTGTTTTTGCTCATGCCGGTAGCAAACGCGTTGGATTCAGGAGTTTGGAAGATACCGACTTCCGGCATACCGATACCCGCCTGCCTAGCTTGTTTGGCTACGATGTCGATTAGCCACTGCTCGGTTTGATTTTGAGGTTGTTCAATAACGTGCACTCCCATCGCTCTTTTTGCAGACCATTTAGACATGGCCAAAGAAATAACGGAGCCGCTCATACCGATGATGGCCGACATGACTAACAGAGCATTCAGATTAAGGTCGATGCCTTGAGCATCCAGCGTACCGCTTAAGCCCAACACATTAAAAACAATACTGACCACAACCAATATTGCCACATTGGTTGCAAGAAAAAGAAAAATACGCATCATATGCTTAAGCCTTTTGATAAGTTAAGGTTTGAACGATATGGGGGTTGAATAACACATTCCAACCCTCCTAAGAATAGGACTATAATTTAAATTTATTGATGGAGGATATTCTGATGCCTATTATAAAAGTAATACTGCTTGCTTTGTTTTTAATTACTCCTTATTTAACCTTTGCTGAGCAAAACAGTCATCAGAACATAGTAAAACAACTGCATGTACCGGCAGGATTTACCCTGTCTATTTTTGCCGATAACCTGCCCAATGCCCGCAGTTTAGCTTTGGGTGATAACGGCGTGGTGTTTGTCGGCACGGGAACTGAAGGAGCAGTTTATGCCGTACAAGACAGCAATAGCGATGGTGTAGCGGATCAGCGTTACATCATCGCCAGCGGTTTAACTATGCCCAACGGCCTTGCTTACAAGAGCGATTCTTTGTACGTAGCGGAAGTCAATCGCATTATTCGTTTTGACCGTATCACGCAGCAGTTAGCTAATCCGCCTAAACCCGTTGTGGTTTACGATCAATTCCCATCTGAACAGCATCACGGCTGGAAATATCTTCGCTTTGGCCCCGATAATAAGCTGTACACGACCGTCGGAGCGCCGTGCAATATTTGCGAACCTGAAAAACCAATCTATTCATCGCTGGTCAGACTAAATGCCGACGGTAGCGGCTTTGAGATTCTTGCCAGAGGCATCAGGAGTTCGGTGGGCTTTGACTGGCAACCGGAAACAGATGCCTTGTTTTTTAACGATAATGGCCGCGATTACATGGGCGATGATCTGCCGCCCGATGAACTTAATCAGTGGACAACTACCGGTGAACATTTCGGCTTTCCTTATTGTCATGGCGGTGACATTGCTGATCCCGATCTTGCAGCAGATAAAACATGCCAACAATTTACCGCACCGGTATGGAAGTTCAAGGCCCATGTGGCACCGTTGGGACTGCGTTTTTATCGGGGCAAGCAATTTCCGGTCGAATTTAAAAATCAGTTATTTGTCGCTGAACATGGTTCATGGAACCGATCCGAGCCTCAAGGCTATCGTGTTGTGTTGGTGAAATTCAAACAAAGCCAGCCAGTTGCCGAGCAGGTTTTTATTGACGGCTGGTTAACCAAAACCGGCAAGGTGCTTGGCCGTCCTGTTGATATTCTGGAAATGCCGGATGGCAGCCTGTTAATTAGCGATGATAAGCGCGGTGTCATTTATAAAGTTGAGCACAAAGGCAATCATGGATAAACAATTTGAAATCTTAAGCAAGGACATCGTTTATCAGGGCTTTTTCCGCGTGGAAAAATACCGGCTTAAACACACCCTGTTTGGCGGTGGATGGAGTGCTGAAATAACTCGCGAGTTGTTCGTGCGCGGCAGTTGCGTCGCAGTTCTGTTATACGACTCCGACACCGATAAGGTCATACTGATCGAACAGTTCAGAGCGGGAGCAATTTTAAATCCAGATAAAACCTGGCTAGTAGAAATTGTTGCTGGAGCCATCGAAGAAGGTGAAATTGCCGAGGAAGTCGCATATCGAGAGTCCTGGGAAGAGGCCGGCTGTGAAATTCAGCAATTGATGGTCATCAATGAATTTTATACCACACCGGGCGGTTCATCCGAGTGGATCACCCTGTTTTGTGGAAAAGTCGATAGCACTCAAGTCGGTGGCATTCATGGCTTAGATCATGAAAACGAGGATATTTTAGTACGCGCTGTTGATTTTGACGAGGTCTATCATATGCTGGAGAACGGCGAAATAGATTCAGCAATACCTATTATTGCCATTCAATGGCTGGCATTGAACAAACAAAAACTCAAACAGAAATGGGGGATATAAAAACAAAGGAGGGTAATGCTTTTTACTTCAGAAACGTTAACATTAAAGCTCTGCATAAGCTTTACAGAGCCTTAACACACTAACGATTAATCGACTATCTTACATTTATCTCGCGAAGCATCCACCCTATCACGAAGCTCCTTACCGGGCTTGAAATGAGGCACATGTTTTTTTGATAAGGCTACAGATTCACCTGTTTTAGGGTTCCGCCCCATACGAGGAGGACGTAAATGTAGCGAAAAACTACCAAAACCCCTAATCTCGATTCTTTCCCCGGAAGATAACGCCTGATTCATTTGTTCAATGATACATTTTACCGCTATCTCTACATCTTTCTGTGCCAGATGCGGTTGATGTTTGGCAAGAGCTTCAATTAATTCTGATTTTGTCACATTCTGTCCTGCGAAAACAAACAAATAAAGCAACTGCTCAGCAGTTAGAATAATGGATTACGGATAACACAGATAATTACTGATAAAATAACAGATGAATCTAAGTCATTGACTTATTAAAATCCGTTTAAATCCATCTAATCAATGTCGCCTAGAGGCGCCCACTTTTAGCATACGTGTCCATTATAAAATTGGCTCTGTTGAGTAGTTACTCAATAAAATTAAAAGGGGCAGGTTTGTACATACCCCTTATGATTTTTATTTTTCCAGTTGCTTAAAGAGATCAGCAAAAGTAGATGTAGTCGATGTAGATGCACTAACCGATTGCTGAGAATGATCTTTAATAGTGTGAGTCTCTTCATCGCTATCTTTAGCTTTAATAGATAAAGAAATTGATTTGCTTTTCTTGTCTACGCCAATGAATTTAGCTTCAAGTGCATCACCTTCTTTTAACAAGGTTCTGGCATCTTCAACACGATCACGTTGGATTTCAGAAGCACGTAAATAGCCTTCTACATTATCATCTAAAGTGATAACCGCACCCTTAGCATCAACTTCTTTAACCGTTCCTTTTACCAAACTACCTTTTTCGTGTGTAGCCAGGAAGTTTTGGAATGGATCTTGTTCAAGTTGTTTAATACCTAAAGAGATACGTTCGCGTTCAGAATCAACCGCTAAAATAACGGTTTCCAGTTCGTCACCTTTCTTGAAGTCGCGAACAGAAGCTTCGCCTTCATCTGCCCAGGAAATATCGGACATATGAACCAGACCATCAATACCGCCATCCAAACCAATGAAAATACCAAAATCAGTAATTGACTTGATTTTTCCGGAGATTTTATCGCCTTTGTTATGCGTTGCTGCAAATTCATCCCAAGGATTGGTTTTGCACTGTTTCATGCCTAAAGAAATACGACGACGTTCTTCATCGATTTCCAGAACCATCACTTCGACTTCATCGCCTAATTGAACGAGTTTAGAAGGGTTAACGTTTTTGTTAGTCCAGTCCATTTCAGAAACGTGAACCAAACCTTCTACGCCTTCTTCAATTTCAACAAAACAACCGTAATCAGTCAGATTATTGACTTTACCGAATACGCGTGTGCCCGCAGGATAGCGACGAGCAATGTTTTGCCATGGATCTTCACCCATTTGCTTCATGCCTAATGAAACACGATTTTTCTCTTTGTCGTATTTCAGAACCTTAACTTTAATTTCTTGACCGATTTCTACACACTCGGACGGATGACGTACGCGTCTCCATGCCATATCAGTGATATGTAACAGACCATCAATACCGCCAAGATCGATAAATGCGCCATAATCAGTCAGGTTTTTAACTACACCGGTAACGACTGCGCCTTCTTCCAGCGTTTTCAGTAATTCTTCTCTTTCTGCGCTGTATTCTTTTTCTACCACAGCACGACGAGACAGAACCACGTTATTACGTTTTTGATCTATTTTTATAACTTTGAATTCCAGGTCACGATTTTCCAGGAAAGTCGTGTCTCTGATTGGGCGAACATCAACCAATGAACCAGGCAAGAAAGCACGTAATGCACCAACAGACACAGTGAAACCACCGCGAACTTTGCCGGTAATTCGACCGACAATGGTTGCTTCTTTTTCAAAAGCATTTTCAAGTTCTGACCAAGCTTTATTTTTCTTCGCTTTATCACGAGAAAGAAGTGTAGCTCCAAGGCCGTCTTCAAATAAATCAAGGGCAACCTCGACTTCGTCGCCAATGGCAACTTCTAATTCGCCATCGTTATTGAGAAACTGCCATTTTGGAATGACACCTTCTGATTTAGAATGCGTACTGACGATGACCATATCGTTTTCGATATCAACAACCGTACCCATTAACATGGCACCAGGACGCATTTCCGTCTTGATTAGACTTTCTTCAAATAATTCAGCAAAGCTTTCGCTCATTTTCCATTCCCACGCCTGTCGTAACTCGAACAAGCTTTTTCTTTATCAAAGTTAAAAAAAATCACACTCAAACAATTTTGAGGTGACTACATAAAAAATCCTTAACGGATTAAATTCAGTACTTCTTCAATAACAGCCTCTAGCGTCATATCCGAAGAATCGATATAAAGCGCGTCACTGGCCATAGCTAACGGAGCGGCTTTACGCTCCATATCCCGGCGATCGCGTTCTTCTATCTCGTTTGTTATCCGCGCTAGGTTAGCATCAATCCCTTTTTCTATCAACTGTTTATATCGCCTCTTGGCTCTTTCAGCGGCGCTGGCAGTTAAAAATACTTTATTTTCAGCATCAGGAAAAACCACTGTCCCCATGTCACGCCCATCTGCAACCAACCCCGGCAACCGTTTAAAATCTTTCTGTTTTTGCAATAAAACATTTCTGACTTCAGGAAGCGCCGCAACGATGGAAGCAGCATTACCTGTAATCTCAGAACCTAGCTGGGCGGTTATGTCTTCCCCATCAAGCCTGACGACCAATTCATCACCACAATCAAATTCCAGCACCATCGCCTGAGCGATATTGACAATGGCGACTTCATTTTCCAAATCAACGTGCTGTTTTAATGCCGCAACCGCCAGCGAACGATAAATAGAGCCGCTATCCAGATAGTTCCAGCCCATTTTTTTAGCTACCGCCCGGCTAACCGTGCCTTTTCCGGCACCGCTAGGGCCATCAATTGTCAATACCGGAATATTCATTACTCTTCCCTGCAAACAAGATCAAGACCTAAACGTAAGGCCAAATCCCTAAACTCAGGGAACGAGGTATTCACATTTTCACAATCATGGATAGTAATGGGCGCACTAGCACGCAAACCGGCAATTGAAAACGACATCGCTATTCTGTGGTCGCCATGAGATACAACCTCGCCGCCTCCTATCGAACCGCCCTGAATAATCATGCCATCTTCGGTAGGCTGGGCATCTACGCCCAATATTTGCAGGCCGTCTGCCATCACTTGAATGCGATCCGATTCTTTTACCCTGAGCTCTTCCGCTCCGGTTAATCGCGTCTGACCTTCTGCGCATGCTGCGGCGACAAACAACACCGGAAACTCATCGATAGCCAGAGGCACCAGATGTTCGGGAATATCTATACCTTTAAGGGGACTGTAAACAACATGCAAATCAGCTACCGGCTCACCGCCGACAGTGCGCTCGTTAAGCACTTCAATGTTGGCACCCATCAATCTGAGGATGTCGATGACGCCGGTACGCGTCGGATTAATGCCGACATGTTTCAACAGCAGATCGGAACCCGGTGCAATTGACGCCCCGACTAGAAAAAATGCCGCCGATGAAATATCGCTGGGCACATCAATATCGCTTGCCGTCAAACTGCCTTCAGCAGTAATGCTGACTTTATTCCCTTGCCGCTTAACCGGATAATTAAACCCGGACAGCATCCGTTCGGTATGATCGCGGGTAGGCGCCGGCTCGGTAACGCTGGTTACGCCTTGCGCGTACATGCCTGCCAGTAATAGACAGGACTTAACCTGCGCGCTGGCCATCGGCATCACGTAATCAATGCCGGTCAACTGCCCCGCCCTGCCGGTGATATGCAAGGGTGCTGTGCCGCGCTCTGTGGTTTTTATATCGGCGCCCATGGCGGCCAACGGATCCGTGACCCTTTTCATTGGTCTGCCGGACAATGATTTATCGCCGGTTAATACCGAGTTAAATGCCTGACCTGCCAATAAACCGCTCAGCAAACGCATGGACGTACCTGAGTTGCCCAGATACAAATCTTTTTTAGGCGCTTTTAAACCATGTTTGCCGACGCCGTGTATGGTCAATTCGCCATTAACCGGGCCTTCAATTTCAACACCCATATCACGAAAAGCCTGCAAAGTTGCCAGCGCATCTTCCGCTTCGAGAAAGCCTTTTACATGAGTAACGCCGGTCGCCAGCGAACCCAGCATGATTGATCGGTGCGACATGGATTTATCGCCGGGCACGCGTGCCTCGCCGTGTAACTTACCGCCGGGTTGAACCTGAAATGTAATTGATTTTGACATATTAATTAGTATTGAACTGATCAAGAAAGCGTTGCCGAGCATTTCTGGCATACGTAAAGGTTGCAAAAAGTTGCTGGCTGTCATCATTTTCCAGCAAACATTGTATTTTATCTAATTCATCCTTTAACTGCTCAATTAAAGGAATGATTTCATCCTTGTTAGCCGTACAAATATCCTGCCACATCGTAGGATCGCTGGATGCAATCCGGGTAAAATCTTTGAACCCGCTGGCCGCATATTGAAAAATTTCGCTCTGCTCGTCCTTATGACCGAGCATATCGACCAAAGCAAAGGCCAGAATATGCGGCAAATGACTGGTTGCTGCCAACACGCTATCATGATGTTGCACCTCCATCACTGACACCAACGACCCCAGTCCTTCCCAAAAACCTTGAATTTTTTGCACAGCTTCAGGCTGAGTATTTCCGACCGGTGTGATAATCAGGCGTTTATTGACAAACAAGTCGCCCACTGAAGCTATAACTCCGCTTTGCTCTGCTCCGGCAATCGGATGAGCAGGAACCAGATTATCAGGAACCCTGCCGAAAACCCGCTCTGCTGCGGCGATAACGCTGCCTTTGGTGCTACCGACATCGGTATAAATCGCGTCATCCGACCACAATGGTTTAAGCTGAGAAAAAATGCTTTCGATGCTTGCAACCGGCGTGGCAATCACCACACAATCGGTACCTTGAACGGCTTCCGCCAACTCCAGAGTATAGTCATCAATAACACCCAAGCGCTTTGCCGCTTGCAGATTTTTCTCGTCCTGCTTACGACCGTAGCCGACTATGTTATTGCATAAACCCTGCTGTCGTGCAGAACGGGCAATAGAGCCGCCGATTAAACCGACGCCGATAATGCAAATCCGCTTAAACATTATTTCCAACCGCTGTAGGGGCGAATTCATTCGCCCAAGGACGACTGACAAATCTGCCGGGAGCAGATTTGCACTGGCCCGTAGGGTGCCAGGCAGGACAGCCCGGCATGAATTCGCCCCTACAAATTCTTCGTGTATTCATAACACAGATATAACTTCAGTTAATGCCTGTATAAACAACTGATTTTCCGTCTGTGTGCCTACAGTAATGCGCAGGTGGTTAGGCAATTCATACACACCAACCGGTCTGACGATAACGCCTTTGCGCAACAAAGCCTCATAAATCGGCATTGCAGACTGTTTCAGATCGACCAGCACAAAATTACCTGCCGACGGAATCCATTCCAAACCCAAAGCTTTAAAGCCTTCAGTTATAAACTGCATGCCTTGAGCATTAACGGCAAGGGTATTTTGCAAGTGTTCAATATCCGTCAACGCGGCTTTGGCAGCAACTAAGGCCAGCATATTATTATTAAAAGGCTGGCGCACCCGATTCAGGATGTCCGCTAGTTGCGGACTGGATAAGCCATAGCCGATACGCAATCCAGCCAACCCGTAAGCCTTAGAAAAAGTGCGAGTAATCAATAAGTTAGGGTATTTTTTCAGCCAGGATATTGAATTGCCGGCGCTTTGGTCACCAACAAATTCACAATAGGCCTCATCAAGCACACAGATACAAGTGTCCGGCAACGCCTTAATAAATAACTCCAAATAGGCATGATTCAACAATGTGCCGGTTGGATTATTGGGATTCGCTATAAATACCAAGCGCGTTTTGTCGGTAATCCGCTGCTGCATCGCATCGAGATCGTGCCCGTAATTTAAGGCGGGTGCCACAACCGCCGTAGCGCCGACTGCCTGAGTCACCAGAGGATACACAGCGAAGGCATGCTGCGAAAAAACCACTTCAAGCTCGGGCGTTAAAAATGCCCTGGCCACCAACTCCAGAATTTCGTTAGAGCCATTTCCCAGCGTAATCTGGCTTATATCAACAGCGTATTTATCAGCTAGCGCAGATTTTAAATTAAAACCGTTGCCATCCGGATACAAGGCCAAATCCTTCAAAGTCGCCTGTATCGCGGCCAAGGCTTTTTTTCCAGGGCCTAAAGGATTTTCATTAGATGCGAGTTTTATGAGTCGCATCGGTTCCCTACCGATTGCGACACTTCCTCCATCCTTGGTAGTCGTCTGAGTAAGCCCCAACTCACGCTCAAGTTCTTCAATCGGCTTGCCGGGCGTATAAGGAATCAACTTTTGCACGCCGGATACGGCAAGATTATAGATTTTATCAGTGTTGTTCATGAATTGCCTTTGGGCGAATTTTTCGCCCCTACAACCGAAAGGATGAGGGGAAATGTTTACAGTACGGCTTTAGGATAGGAACCCAAAAGCTTTAGCATATTAACGTTGGCTTTCAACAGTTCCAGCGCCTTAGCAACATCGTTATCCTCACAGTGACCTTCAATATCGATAAAAAACACATAATCCCATAATCCCTGACGTGACGGCCTGGATTCGATATGCACCATGCCGATATTCAATCTTGCGAAAGGCTCAAGTATTCTGTGCAACGCACCGGGTTGATTGCCTGTAGAAACGACCAGAGTGGTTTTATCGTTACCCGTTGGCGTCGATATTTGCTGTCCGATAATGATAAAACGGGTGGTATTATTGGATTCGTCTTCGATATTCTTTTCGATGACGTTTAATCGATAAATCTCAGCCGCAACAATGCCCGCTATCGCAACCGCCTGTTTATGGGTTGATGCTAATCTTGCCGCCTCGGTATTGCTATTGACCGCAGTTCGCTTGGCATTCGGCAAATGGTTATCCAGCCATTGCCGACACTGCGCCAGTGATTGCTGATGAGAAAACACCTCGGTGACTTCATCCAGACTATCTACCAGCCCCATCAGATTTTGATGCACCCTGATTTCAACTTCGCCGCATATTTTCAGCGGTGAAGCCAAAAAACGATCCAGCGTATGACTGATGATGCCTTCGGTGGAATTTTCGACCGGCACCACGCCAAACTGGCAGTTGCCGTTTTCCACCGCATTAAAAATATCGTTAATCGTTGTCGCCGGTACGGTTTTAACCGCTGAACCGAAATGTTTAATGGCGGCTTGCTGGGTAAATGTGCCCTCAGGACCTAAATAAGCCACATCCAGCGGTTTTTCCAGCGCCAAACATGCCGACATCAATTCCCTGAAAAAATGAGCCGCCGTATCATCGGTTAACGGCCCCTGATTTAAGTCTTTTATCCGCCGCAATACCAATGACTCTCGATCCGGACGGTAAAACGACCCTTGTTCACCCTGTGCAATCTTGGTCTTGGCAACTTCCATTGCATATGATGCGCGTTGATTAATCAATTGCAGAATCTGCTTATCGATGGCATCAATTTTATCTCTTAACTCAGAAAGCGGAGTAGCGGATGGCATGGAAGTATCCTTAGTAGCCTGATTCAATTCTTAGGTTGTCGATTAATGGCTGCGTTCAAATTCAGCCATAAAATCGATCAAAGCCAGCACACCGGCTTCCGGCATCGCATTATAAATACTGGCCCGCATACCGCCCACTGAACGATGACCTTTCAACTCAAACAAACCATTGGCTTCTGCTGCCGCCAAAAACGGTTTATCCAGACTTTCGTCGGCCAGAATAAACGGCACGTTCATCCGTGAACGAGACGCTATTTCTACCGGATTGGAATACAAAGTCGACTGGTCGATGGCCTGATATAATTTCGCTGCCTTAGCGATATTGCGTTGTTCGATAGCCTCAACACCACCCTGCTCTTTTAACCACTTAAGCACCAACCCGACCAGATACCAGCTATAGGTTGCCGGTGTGTTCAGCATCGATTGATTTTTTGCCTGTTCGGCATAGTTAAAAACCGAAGGTACCGTTTTAGGCGCATGACCGACCAAATCGTCCCTGACGATGACTACGGTAACGCCCGCTGGCCCCATGTTTTTCTGGGTTCCGGCGTAAATCAAACCGTATTGGCTGACATCGATCTTGCGCGATAAAATATTAGACGACATATCCGACACCAGCGGCAAGCCCTTGCTATCCGGGCAAGATTGAAACTCTACGCCGTGTATGGTTTCATTCGACGTATAGTGCAGATAAGCCGCCTGATTGTCGATTGCCCAGCTGGCAGCATCGGGAATCGTGGTAAATTTTGACGCTTCCGAACTGGCGCTAACCACTACATCGCAATAAGCCTTGGCGTCCTTGATCGCCTTTTCCGACCAGGCACCGGTATTCAGATAACAGGCTTTAGTCTTGCCGTTCAGGATATTCTGCGGTATCAACGAAAACTGCGCCGTTGCTCCGCCTTGCAGGAACAAAACTTTATAGTTTTCAGGAACGGCCAGCAGCGCTCTCAAATCGCTTTCCAACTCTTCGGCAATACTGGAAAAATGCTTGCCGCGATGACTCATTTCCATAACCGACATGCCGCTATCGCGCCATTCCAGCATTTCTTGTTGCGCTTGCTGCAATACCGATTCAGGAAATGCAGACGGACCTGCGCTAAAATTATAAACTCTGGACATTACGATTCCTCACCTGGTTCACTGTCGTCATTGGTTGTTTCATCCGATGCATCCGGCTCTGATTCGGCATCGGCTAAAAGAGTACCTTCATCATCATCGGCATCATCTACCCCGGCTAAACCTTCGATACGATCCACGCCGATGACTTTTTCCTTTTTACCCAATCGAATAATCGTTACACCCTGGGTATTTCTGCCGACCACCGAGATGCCGTCAACCCGGGTACGCACCAGGGTGCCGCCATCGGTAATCAGCATAATTTCGTCATTATCATTGACCAGCACGGCGCCAACCACAGCGCCGTTACGCGCCGATGTTTGTATCGCAATCAGACCCTGACCGCCGCGTTTATGGCAGGTAAACTCTTCCAGCTTGGTGCGCTTGCCGTAACCGTTCTCGGTGATGTTCAGCACCGTACCTTCGGTCGAGATAATCAGGGAAATGACTTTTTGCCCTTCTTGCAAACGAATTCCGCGCACCCCGGACGCCGTTCTGCCCATGGAGCGCACATCCGCTTCATTAAAACAGACCGCCTTGCCGGTGCTGCTGAACAACAGCACGTTTTGCTGCCCATCGGTCACCGCAACGCCGACCAGCGTATCGTCTTCTCTTAAATCGATGGCGATTTTACCGTTAGTGCGCTGACGCTCAAATTCTTTTAACGGCGTCTTTTTGACGGTACCCGCCGAGGTCGCCATAAAAATGAATTTAGTGTCGGTAAACTCGCGTATCGGCAATATCGCATTGATTTTTTCGCCCTGCTCCAATGGCAGCAAATTGACGAAAGGTTTGCCTCTGGCGGCGCGACTGGCAACCGGCAATTGATAGACTTTCAGCCAGTAAACTTTTCCCCGTGATGAAAAACACAGAATAGTATCGTGGGTATTGGCCACAATCAGCTTATCGACATAATCCAGTTCTTTAGTGGCTGTGGCCGACTTGCCGCGACCGCCGCGCCGTTGCGCCGTGTAATCGCTCAACGGTTGTGATTTGACATAGCCTTCGTGCGACATGGTCACCACCATATCTTCTTCGGTAATCAGATCCGCCTCGGACAAATCCAAATGATTTTGCAAGATTTCGGTGCGGCGCGGGTCAGAATACTGATCTTTGATAGCGACCAACTCTTCTCTGATGATTTCCATCAGGCGAGTATCGCTACCCAGAATAAACAGATACTCATCAATTTGTTCCAGCAGCTGCTTGTATTCATTGACTATCTTGTCCTGCTCCAGACCGGTCAAGCGGTGCAGACGCAAATCGAGAATAGCCTGAGCCTGGGTTTCAGACAGCCGGTAAATCCCGGCATGAATGCCGAATTCTACAGCCAAGTCTTCCGGCCGGGAACGATCCGCATCGGCGCGCTCCAGCAGCGTTGAAACCAGCCCTGCATCCCAGCTTTTTTCCAACAAACCGACTTTAGCCTCGGCCGGATTGCCAGCCGCTTTAATCAGCGCAATCATTTCATCGATATTGGCTAACGCAACCGCAAGCCCTTCTAAAATATGCGCTCTTTCCCTGGCCCTGCGCAGATTATAAATCGTTCTGCGGGTAACAATTTCCCGTCTGTGGTTGATAAAGGCGCTGATAATCTCCAGAAGATTCATGCAATGCGGACGACCATCCAGCAGGGCAACCATATTGATGCCGAACACGGTCTGGAATTGCGTCTGCTTGTACAGGTTATTCAGCACCACTTCGGGCATTTCGCCGCGACGCAGTTCAATCACCATGCGCATGCCGTCTTTGTCCGATTCATCGCGTAAACCGGAAATGCCTTCAAGCTTGCCTTCCTTAACCAGCTCGGCAATTTTCTCCAGCAATCTCGCCTTGTTGACCTGATAAGGCAATTCCGTGGTAATAATCGCTTGTCGGCTGCTGTCGCCGATGTCTTCAAAATGACAGCGCGCGCGCAAATAAATCTTGCCGCGACCGGTGGTATAAGCGCTGTAAATACCTGCCGCGCCATTAATAAAAGCGGCGGTAGGAAAATCGGGCCCCGGGATATGAGCCATCAAATCATGCACGGTAAGATCCGGCTGATCGATCATCGCCAGACAGGCGCTAACGACTTCAGACAAGTTATGCGGCGGAATATTAGTCGCCATACCGACTGCGATACCCGATGAACCGTTAATCAATAAGGTCGGCACCCGGGTCGGCAAGACCTTCGGTTCAGATTCTGATTCATCATAGTTGGGCGCAAAATCAACAGTTTCCTTGTCAAGATCGGCCAGCAATTCATGGGCAATTTTCGACATGCGCACTTCGGTATAACGCATCGCCGCAGGGGAATCGCCGTCAACCGAACCGAAATTGCCCTGCCCGTCGATCAGCATATAACGCATCGAAAAATTCTGCGCCATCCGTACCATGGTGTCATAAACCGCGGTATCGCCATGAGGGTGATATTTACCGATCACGTCACCGACGACACGCGCCGATTTTTTATAAGGCTTGTTCCAATCATTGCCAAGCTCGCTCATTGCATATAACACGCGGCGATGCACCGGCTTAAGGCCGTCTCTGACATCTGGAAGGGCTCGACCGACGATAACGCTCATGGCGTAATCGAGATAGGACTGTTTCATCTCGTCTTCGAGATTGACAGGTATTATTTCTTTAGCGAAGTTTGACATTGATCCCTATACATACAGTGTGCCGTTAATACAGACCGGCATGGTTTCGTGACTAAGTACGAACACACTTATCCTGGTTTTTCTTGTTTTAAGTGTGACTACATGGCATGAAATAAGCCGCAGATTATAACAAATTGTCGCAATTGTGTCGAAGCTGATAGCGTTTTATCTCTTACACTGCAAACGATCCAGTTTTGCTTCAGACAGAGGGCAATTAAAACAACGTTGATTAACTGTATCGTGCGCGTTGCTTAGCTTAGGGCGCACGACGCGATTGACTTCCTCATCAGCCGAATATTTCCGACAAAAAATTTTGCATCGCTATCCACGAGCGCCGATCCGAGTCAGGCTGATAGACAGCACCAAATACGGGATCATTGGCAAGCGGATTAGTAAATCCATGCAGTGTATTGCCGTAGGTATGCAACTGCCAGTCTGTACCTGCATCGGTCATTTCCTGCTCGAAGGCCAGCACTTGCTCAGTCGGAACCAACGGGTCATCCCGACCATGTAAAGCCAAAATCTTTGCCTTAATCGCGTTATTCTGGGGTTTTTCAGGCGCAGCCAGCAAGCCATGAAAACTCACCACACCTTTAATATCAGCGCCAGCTCTAGCCAGATCAAGCGAACACAAGCCGCCAAAACAAAAACCCATCGCGGCGATTTTGCTGTCGTCAACCCAAGGCATTAATCTCACCGCCGCCAAAGCCGCTTTCATGCGCTGTTGCAACATAACGCGATCAGCCATAAAAGGTTGCATCAGCTGCATATTTTCTTCAGGACTCGTCCCTAAAACACCCTTGCCGTACATATCAACCGCAAAACCGACATAACCTAAAGCGGCCAATTTTTTAGCTTTCTCGGCAACAAAATCATCCCGCCCCGCCCAGGTATGATTAATTAAAACCGCCGGTCTGCGGCCTGAAATTTCATCATCAAAGGCAAAAAAAGCTTCCAGTACGACATCGCCATCCAGATAAATGACAGTATTCGATATTATTGCCATGACATTACCCCGTTGATTTAATCCGACCCGATTCCTGCAAGGTTTTTAAAAAACCGGCAGAGGCCTGTTCAATCATATCCAGCACCCGCTCAAAACCGTATTGGCCGCCATAATAAGGATCAGGCACCTGGCGTTCATTGAGCTGCGGCGCGTAATCAAGAAAGTAGTTAACTTTGGTTTTGTATTGCTCAGGACAGGCATTGATCAGTATTGAATAATTTTCATCATCCATCGCCAGCACAAAATCGAAATCCTCAAAATCCCCATTAATGACTTGTCTGCCACGCAAACCGGATAAATCAATATCCCGTTCAAGGGCGGCCGCTTGGGAGCGTAAATCAGGCTCTTTGCCGACATGGTAAGCATGAGTACCTGCCGAATCGATAGAGAAATACGCTTCCAAATCATGATCCTTGACCAGTTTGGTAAACACGCCTTCCGCCGTAGGCGACCGGCAGATATTGCCCAGACACACAAAAAGAACTTTTATTTTTTCCATATTGAATAAGACCGATGAGTTAATCATAATGGCGCACATTGTAACGCCTGAACAGGAAAATGGGCAGATAGGTGGAGACAATCTTATGCGGTCGCCCCTTAGGCTTTATTGTCATTACTCACAGTCATCAACGCTACAGCCAATAAAATAATAATCAACGCCGGCCAAACATAAGGTGCCATGATAAAAATCCCTATCAATGCAACAAACATCACGCCCAGGAACATCAACATGCCGACACCCAAAAACAACGATACCATCAACACGCCGGTGACCATCATGATCAACAAAAATGTCGGTACGGCGGCAAAGCGAATCAGCGGTTCTGCGACCGGTTCGCCGTTGATCATAACGCTAAATTGGCCGACGCCGGGATAAAACACATAGCTCAGAACAGCGATAATTACGCCGACCATCAACACGTTTACGATCAGATTTTTAGGGTGTTTTTGTGGCATAATCGTTCCCCTTACAAAAGCTTATTGCGCTTTATGGTGCAGACTTATTTTAACCAGCGACCAACCCAGAAAAACCATATTAACGCCCAAAAATAAGCCCAGCAGCCACTGCGCCGATTCAGACCAACTGATCCAGATGATCAGCGCAAAAACCAAAGCCGTAATACCGCTAAACAGAATAAAACCCCAGTTAGCCAAAGGTCGCATCATCAATGCCACGGAAATTTTGGCCATGCCTTCCAGCGCAAAAAACAGCGTTATCAACATCGTCAACGTCAACGCACCGGTAACCGGCTTGGCGATAAACAAAAAGCCGACGATAGCCTGCAAAATGCCCATGAATAACCACCAGCCAAAGCCGGGCATATGCTGAAAAACAAAAGCGCGGCTAACATGAACTATTCCGCCGAACAGCAAAATCCAGCCTAAAAATACGACTATCGCCACCGTAAAAAACTGCGGCACGACTATCGCGCAAAGCCCAAGAATAATGAAGAAAACACCTTCCGCCAAAAACAGCCGCCAATGTAATTGCAAATAAGCCAGCATTTGCTGCTGCATATGCTGTAGCTCAATAGTAATGTCGTCAATTTTTCTCATGGTTTTTCTCCTGATCTAGTTGAAATAGTTATCCACAGCCTAGTACTTAATCAACTTAGAAATGACGGGTTCCTGTAACTGTGGGGGCGGCTTTAGCCGCCCAGTGGCGACTGAAGTCGCCCCCACATCCAGTTGCTTAACCATCAGAATAAAGTTGACTGACTACTAGCCTGCTGCTGGCCTTCTTTAAATAACTAACGCTGGGTAAGTCAAAAAATCATCATCCTGAGAACCCGCTGATCTCGACCCACAACCCAATGGCAGTATCATGCATCAATACTGATTTGAGACAACTATATTTCTCGGCTAATGCTTGATCAAAACCCGAATACTTTGTTTTTCTGCCCATTCAGAATCCTCCTACCGGATTAATCATGCGTTCGCTAAAATCCCCACCTGGCGCATTGATCTCACCGTGGCGCGTTAAGCCTATAATTTAGGATACTTTTTACCAACAAAGACAGCTTCAAAAAATCTAGCCTATTTTTACGTTACGATTCAGCTAGGCCGACAGCTGTGCCATTGTCGACATTCAAGGCTATTCAACCGATTGGCTTGGCTACATTGATAGACACGACTTTACTGGTCATGTGGTCACGTGTAGAACCAAAGAGGTGATAACGGTTCTTGCCCATTTTCTTGGCGGCGTACATAGCTTGGTCGGCATAACGTAATAGTGCCTCCGGGTCGCTATCGTCGCCAGGATAAATACTTACCCCGATGCTGGCACCGATGGAAATCGACTGCTCCTGAAAAACAACAGGCTGCGCGATAGTTTCATGAATTCGTTTCAGAGTGACTATACATTCTTCCTCGTGATTCAATTCAGGTAGCAGAACGACAAACTCATCGCCACCCAGGCGGGCGACTGTGTCACCCTCACGGAGAGTGCTGCCAATGCGCAGGGCAATTTCAATCAACACATGGTCACCGGTTTGATGCCCGAAAGTATCGTTAATGGGCTTGAAACCATCAAGATCCAGATAACAAACGGCCAATATTTTTTGCTCGCGTTTGGTATGGGCGATTGCCTGTTTCATCCGATCTGCCAGCAGCACCCGGTTGGGAATGCCTGTCAAAGCATCATAATGGGCAATACGTTTCAGTTCCTTTTTGTGTTGTTTGATCAGCATATGGTTGTGCACCCGCAGTAAGGTAATGGCTGGACTTATGGGCTTACTGATGTAATCCACCGCACCCAATTGCAGGCCATGGATTTCGGATTCCTGGTCAAATGCGGCAGTCACAAAAATCACCGGAATACTGAGGGTAAGCGGATTTTCTTTCAATCTTTGGCAGACTTCGTAACCATCCATCTCCGGCATTCTGACATCCAGCAGAACCAGATCGAGATTAAGTGAACGCTCTGCTATATCCAATGCTCTCTGACCATTGCCCGCCACTTTAACTTGGTAGTCCTGATTGAGCAGTAAAGCCAGTACTTCCAGATTAACGCGCGTATCATCGACAATCAGGATGGTGGGGCGCCGGTCTTGATTCGATGTTTCAGTTGCTTCATTTAAGAAGCCTCCGAGTGTGTTCAGGATAGCTTTGGCCTTAGGATAATCGGTGTCAATAATGCATTGAGTCAGACTCATGTATTCTGCCTGCTGGTCATCCGGGAAAAACCTTTTGAGCTGAGTCAGCAATTCGTCGTTGATAAAGCCGTCGTTGGCAAGCAGAACGTTCAATTCGGCGATGAGTTGCCGATGAGTCCGCGACTCTGCTGGCAAAGGCGCTACCCATAATGCTTGAACAGGGCTCTGAACCAGATTGGACTCAGCATCGCTGTTTTGCAAAGCGGGAAGAGTAGCAACACTTTGAGCATCGACTGGCTTGACCCAGCGTGCCAATGTTTGAAAAAACTGATTCCAGTCAACCGGTTTGCTAATATGATCGTTCATACCACTGGCAAAACATCGTTCTTGATCTTGGTCCATCACGTTGCCGGTCATGGCGATGATCGGCAGATCAGTAAAGCGTGGATCGGCACGAATGATACGGCTGGCTTCAAAGCCGTCCATCATCGGCATCTGGCAGTCCATTAGCACAGCTGCGTAGTCGTTTTTGCCAATCATCGCAATGGCTTCAACACCGTTGCTGGCGAGATCGACCCGAATGCCTTCATAACCCAGTATATCGGGAATCATTTCACTGATAGTGACATCATCTTCGACGAACAGCACATACGCATTTTTTAGTGTCGGATACTTGTCTGGCGCGCCAGCCTGTAGAGGTAATGGACCGGACTTGCTCTCAATCTGTACACCCAGAGTGACAGTAAAATAAAAGGTACTACCCAGCCCCAAACGACTGTCGACGTTAATAGTACCGCCCATAGCGTCGACTAAATCCTTGCTGATACTCAGCCCCAGTCCGGTACCGCCGTATTGCCGAGTGGTCGAGTCATCGGCTTGATTGAAAGCACTGAACAGCTTGCTTTGTTGCTCTTCACTCAAGCCGATGCCGGTATCGATGACACTAAAGCGCAAACTGACCTCTTGAGCATCAAAAGCTTGCAACTGCACGTGTAGCGACACACTACCCTGCTCGGTAAACTTGATGGCATTGCCCAGCAGATTGAGCAATATCTGCCCCAGCCGTAACGGATCGCCGATCAAAGTGGACGGCACATTTGGATCGAGCTCAAAATTCAGTGTCAAAGACTTGTCTGCCAGCATCGGCGAGGTGACATCAGCCAGATACTGCATAACCGTGTCAAAACTGAATTCGGTGCGTTCCAGCTTAAGTTTACCGGCTTCAAGCTTGGAAAAGTCCAGGATATCGTTAAGGATGCCCAGCAACCATTTAGACGAGGTATTGATTTTATTCAAATAGTTGCGCTGATTAGCCGTTAAGTCGGTTTGCAAGGTCGCATAGATCATGCCCATGATAGCGTTCATCGGCGTACGAATTTCATGGCTCATGTTGGCCAAAAATGCGCTTTTGATTTCCACCGCAGCCAGCGCCTGCTGGGTCATGCTTTGCAGTTCTTCGGTACGTTGGGCAACCTGATTTTCAAGACGGGCCTGAATCAGATGAAGTTGACGGATACGCAAAAAATAAACCACGATCAACAGCCCCAATACCGTGCCGATCACGATGGTGCGAAACCACAAGGTTTGCCAATACGGCGGAATAATCGTAATGGGCAGACTGACCCCCGTTTCATTCCAGATTCCATTGTTATTGCTGGCTTTGACGCGAAATAGATAGTGCCCTGGATCCAGATTGGTGTAGGTCGCCATGCGCTTGCTGCTATCGGTTACCACCCAATCCCGGTCAAAACCTTCCAGCTGGTAAGCATACTGATTACGCTGAGGGTCGGAAAAATGTAGCGCGGAAAAATGCAAGGAAAATACCGAGGCATACCACGATAACCTTAATGCCCTGGGTTCGGTGATACTGCCTTCCAGCTTAACTGCGTCAGAGTCAACGCCATCAGCCAGCGAACGGTTAAAAATGCGGATATCGGTTATTGCTACAGGCGGCGCAATTTGATTGCTCTGAATATGTTCGGGACTAACAATGGTCAGGCCATTAACATTATTAAAATACAGCGATCCGTCAGCGTCGATTAAGGTGGTTTGATTGTCCCTGTCCGTAGAATAATAGCCTTCGGCAAGATGATATTCGCTAAATTGTTGTGTTATCGGATCAAACTGCTCCAGTTTTCCTGGGGTATTGAACCAAATTTTTCCTGCTCTATCGATATGGATAGCTTTTATATTTTCTACGTCCAGAGCAGTGGAATTGTGGTAATGACGAAAACTGATGCTGCCGTCTGCCGCCACCAGTCCTTGGTTAAGGCCGCTAGCTGTCGCCAGCCATACCGAGCCCTGCGGGTCTTCTTTTATATCGGCTATAGAATTACTGCTTAAACTAGCCGGGTCATCGGGGTTGAACCGGTAATACTGGAATTTACCGGTGGCCGGATCAAGTACGCCTAGTCCGCCACCTGATATGGTGCCACCGCTCACCCATATTTTATTGCTCCGATCAAGCACAATAATACTGACGGAATTGTTAGCAAGGCTGTGCGGGTTAAGTGGATCATACTGGAACTTTCTCAGGACACCAGCTTTCTGGTCATATTCAATCAAGCCGCAGCCGGTACCTAACCATAGGGTGCGGTCACCGCCAGGGACAATTTTATTAATGTAGTTACAAGCCGCATCACCCAGAGATATTGTCTGAAAATGCGACTGTCGAGAGTCATAACGCAATAAACCGTTGTTGGTACCTATCCACAGCGGCCCTTTAGGCTGTTGGTATAAGCTGTAAATCATGTGATTGAGCCATTTATCTTTTTGATGATGGGTATCCAGGTTGTTGACAATCCGCCGAATTTTGAGGTCGACAAGCAGCAATGAAGACCGACTGCCTAACCATAATTGACCTGATTCAGCAGGCGCCAACGTTTGCACATTGTTCTCTGTATTTTCGTTTCCACCTTGCAAGGCGCTGGGTATCAGGTGCTCGAACCCCCTCAGGGACAAATCGACACGACTGATTCCCTTTGACGTGCTGATGACCAATGCCCCGGAGCGATCCATCAACAATGATAAAACGTTATTGCCGGCAAGACTGTAGGGGTCGTTGCGTTGATGCTGATAGTGAGCGAATTGTTGCAAGGTCTCATCCCAACGCAATAAGCCGACAGTAGTCGCTGCCCATATAATGCCCGAGCTGTCTTCGACAAACTGGTGAACCCTAAAATTTCCCGAAACTCCAGGTGTCGGCAACGGTTTTTTCTGTATCCACGGCTGCCCCGGTTTCCAAACAAAAACGTCGGCCTCAGATCCGAGCCACAAGCGTTGCCGGCTATCCACCAGCAAAGCCCTGATGTTTTTGCTTTGGGGAGTATTGTCTGGGGTGTTGATGTGATAATGCTGAAATTGGGTACTGCCCTCCGGCAAATAATCGATGCCCTCCGGCCAAGTCGCAAGCCATAAACCACCTTGCTGATCAAGCGCCAGGTTATCGACATTATCGTTAGCCAGACTATCGGCTTGCGCCGGATCATGTCGATAAATACGAAACGTTTCCGTATCAGGATCAAAATGCTGCAGGCCCTGCCGTGTCGCTAGCCATAGGCCGCTTTTGCCATCCGCAACGATTTGGCGAATTTGCCGGTTTTGTTGGGTACCACCCTGTTCAGGGGACGGCCGGTAAGCCTTAAAGCTATTGGTTTTGGCTTCAAAAAGCCCCAGGCCGGCATTGGTGCCAATCCATAAGCGCTTTTGCTGATCCTCAAACACAGTGTTCACAAGATCATCAGGCAAACTGCCTGGCAGCTTGGTCTGATGTTGAAAATGCCGGGATTGATAACCGTCGTAACGGGACAGACCCTCGTTGGTAGCCAGCCAGATAAATCCCTGATGATCCTGAATCATATCGAATACTGGACTAAGGCCTTCAATATTGAGATTAACAAAATTCAACGCAGGCGCGGCATAAGCGCGTGGAATTACTAATGCCAAGCCCATAAACAGCACAAAGAATAATTGACCGGTTATTTTGAGCGTTCTTAGCGCCAGCGTTACAAAGGGCATCATAAATAACTTAAAAATCAGTAGACAGCATAACGCTAAAACTGCGTGGCGCACCGACATAGTAATTAGGCGCCCTGCCATCCGTGCCCAAGGCCCGAGGGGTAAAGCCGCTGCCGCTGCCGGCATCAAGATTGAGGTAGTCCTGATTGAGCAGATTGTATACGTTGAGGCGTACGCTCGGATCCTTGAACCAGCCGGTCGAAGGCAGGCGATAGCCGGCGTCAAAGCTGACCAGCGTATAGCCGTTGATCGACTCATCATTGACCAGCGTCGCATAGCGCTGGCCGGTATATTTGGCCGACAAATTGGCCGACCACGGCCCATCCTGATATTGCAATGCCGCACCCGACATCCAGTTGGGCACGTCGGGAAACGCTTTGCCCGCAGTCGCTTCAACGGTATTGGCAGCAGTTTGCAGATTTTGTCCAATACGGCTGTCGGTATAGGTCAAAGAAGCGTACACGCTCCAGCTCGGCAAAAAACGGTAAGCGGATTCCAATTCGACGCCTTTGGTGATGGAATCGCCGACATTGTAATTAGTGCTGATATTGTTGGCGGGATCAAAGGCCGAGGCAATGCGATGGCGGTAATCGATATAAAACACGGTGCCGGAAAATAACAGATCTTTGCCGGTATAGCGATAGCCTAAGTCCCAATTGGTTGATACTTCCTCAGCAACATTCACCGGTTTTAGCCTGCTGCCGTTTATCAAGCCATAAAACACCGAGTCGGGCGGTGCCTTAAAGTTTTCGGCGCGGCTGACAAACACTTGTTGGGCCTCGGTGAACTGGTAACGAATACCGACGCTGGGCAGCGGTCTGGCGTAGGTTGCCTTGATGTTGTAATCGGTACCGCCGCCTTCACTGGCGAAATTGGTGAAATCACGCTGAATTTGAGTGTAGCGCAGTCCCAGCGACAGCATGAGTTTGTCGTCCAGAAAACGGATGTCATCCTGGCCGAAAAACGATTGCGAGGTGTTGAGCGTCAGAAAGTCGCGGCCCTGATAAGGCGTGCCATCCTGGCGTAACAGGAAGACTGAGGCGTTATCCAGCCACGGATCGGCGCTATTGCCCGCATTGTCGAATGGCACCGCCGGTTGCGAACGACGGTGGTGCGCATATTCGAACCAGTAACCGACCATTAAGTGATGATTCGCTATTTGACTGCGCAAGCGCGTGGTGACACCGGGGCGCTCGGTTTCTGTCAGTCCGGCACTGTAGACCATCACGGTGTCGAGTGTGTCGCCATCCTGGTTGATGTCGCGGATGCCGCCGCCAAGCTTATTGGCAGCGTTGCTTTCTGCCAGAGTTCTCAGTTGATTGCCGCCGGTGCCGTAACCGTAGCTGTAATAAGGATCAACATCCCAGTGCAGGTTTGGCAGCAATTGGAAGCGGCCTTTCAGCGTGGCTAAGTAATTGCGATAGGGATTAAGGTTAAGATTGTAATACAGATCGGAAGGCGCTTTTTCGACTTGTGCGCTGCCATTAACCCCGGCCAGATGTTGCGGGGCGACGCCGCCAAAATCCGCATCGCGGCCCAAGGTTTGAATTTCTTGCCGGGTTAAGGTGCGCAGGTTGTGATTGAGCATCTCGTTATATAACAAGCCGCCGGTAATGCTGCTGCCGGGTGCCAGGTTGAACACCCCTTTAAAATCCAGATGTTCGCGGTCGGCACCGCCATAGCCTTTCCACTTTTCGGCCTCGGCTTTGGATACGGAAATAAAAGCCTTAAAACGATTGTCGCCCAGATAGCCGCTATCGGCACGCAGAAAGGTCTTGTAGGCATTATAGGCACCGTAACTCTGTTGTACCCGGAAGCGTGAATGATCGGTGGGACTGGATGTGGTCATTCCTATTGAGCCGCCGGTAGCGCCGACCATAGGGGCATCCAGTGTACTTGAACCCTGGGTGACGGAAATTTCCTCCAGATTTTCAAGATCGACCAGTTCGGACGGATAGACGGCAAAGTTACCGGCATCGTTGATGGGCACGCCGTCAATACTGACGCCAATTTGATCGCTGTTAAAACCGCGCATCCGTAAACCGCCGCCAAATAAACCGGTGGCATCGTAGCTATAGGTGTTGACTCCCGGCAGCATATCCATGGCCTGATAGGCATTATTCAGGGTATTTTTCTGTTCAATGGCAGCCCGCGAGATTACACTGCGAGCTTGCGGCAGATCTTGCGGAGTCATCAGGCCATTACCGGGAGGCGAAACATCTTCGACGACCATAGGTTCCAGCGTTATGCTGCTATCCGCCTGCGCCGTCATCCCAGTCAAAGCGGTTACTATAAAAACAATTTTTTTAACCACTTTTGAAACACCTTTCCTTAGTGAATAAGTTCAGCTTCAAAAGCTTCAAAAGCTTCAAAAGCTTCAAAAGCTTCAAAAGCTTCAAAAAAAAAGTATCGTATCAACACCACATAAGAAGCGCTATCTATTTACACTAGCAATAAGGAAACATCCCGTTGGGATTAAAAATTATCTGCTTTTGCCCGCGCTGCCTTTGCTCCGGAAAAATCCTGTTGCATTTCTCGGGCATGCGCTATCAATAACCAGCAGTGTTTTTTCAAGGTCGTATCGGTAGCCGCTAATAACGCGGATTTTTTTGCCAGATCTTCTGCCAAATTAGGCTTTGATTGTTTTAGCCTTAATAAGGCCAATTTATAAAACAAAGTCGCATTTCTTGGCTCGATTCTGATGGCTCTTTCTATGGAGGTAGCCGCCGAATCAAGATCACCTGCATTGCTGTTTTGATTGGCTGCTGAAACTAAAGCCGTTACTACGGGCGACAACCGAACTGTGGCCTCTATGGGTTGAAACGGCGTTAGTTCGGAAGGAGACGGTGGCGTGGGCGCTGAGGGTTCCAGTGCTTCTAAAGTAACAGGGTCTGAAGAGGCTGGCTCTGAAGGGGAAAAGGGTTCGGGCTTTACATCCGAAAAGTCTTTAATCGGCTGCGTTTTAACCGTTTCTTTAGCTGCAGCGCTAGGCGGCTTGGTTTGTTTTTGTGTACTGACTGAGGGCTTTTGAATCTTCGGTTGACCGCCATACACGGGAGCCGGTGGCTGCGAACCATAAAGTCCGGCGCAACCGGCAACAAAAGAGGGCAATGTGCAAATGATAACTATGCGTTTAAGTAACATTATTTATTAAAATAATTCTATATTATCGGACTGATCTTCTTCTTGATGGGTGTTTTTTATCGACAGCGCTTCATCTATAGACTTGCCTTGTACAATGGCGTCAAACATCAGTTTTTCTGATTCCATCGTGTAGCGGGAACGGATTTCATGCTGAAATTGTCGCCATTCAGTCGGATTATAAAGACGCTTGGGACTTTCCACCAGTTCGGATAATCCTTTTAGATTTGCAGTGACATGCTGCAAACATTGCTGCATCCGATCATAAAACTGGAACGCAACTATGGAAGCCTGAATTTTGTCGGTTGTTTCCGAGCAGCACGCCAATGCCTCATCTCTTATGTCACAAGAATTAAGCGCGAGCAGATGTTTATTAATGGCCTGCATATGTTCAACGATAGAGGTAAACGACTCAGTCAGCGTATTGACCGATAAATCAGCTTCAGTCATCATATCTTCTACTTGAATAGCCGATAAGATGAGCATTTTTGATGTTTCTCTTACCTGGGTCCAATCAAGATCAGGGTTGTACGAGTTCGAGTTCGAGCGTGAATAAGACATGGATGAATACCAGTAAAGATTTGTACAAATTAAACACTAAAAAGGTGAATCGTTCTTTCAAGAACGGTTCACCTCGTGAACATAAAACCTGATCAAATTATAGCAAGTATAATGCGCGGCGGTGTTATTTAAAATAACCCTGAACTTCCATAACAGGTAACTTCAGCCTATTATCGCCATTTTTCGCATTTAAAAATGCGCCTAGGTTTTAACTTGGCAGCCATTTACAATAGGTTTATTTTGTAGAAATTTTCTGTCGTTATATGCCCAAAAGATCCCTCCTCCTTTTAGCAATACTATTTATCCCTGCATTAATTGCTGTTGCCGTTTATTTTGTACCGACCTCGTTACAAAAAGCCGACATTACACCGCCTGCGACCGTTTTTAACCGCTCGGGAGAAACCGTTGCAGTAGAAAAACCTTGCTCTAATGAGCATCCCGAATGGCGACAAGCGCAGATTATTGATGGCGTAAGCATCAATGAAGCGCTGTCATGCGAGCCTGATAACCCCTACGACATTGCTGTTGCGGTCAAAGGCGCCAACAATGTATCGATGAATACCTTGATGCAATCGCATTTGTCCCAGGATGCGCTGACCCTGACTGACGACCTCGATGGCGATGGCGATCCCGACATCATCCGTATCAAACTGGAAGTCGTGGAACTTAACGGCGCGAGTCCTGATGGCGAATTTCTGATCAATACTTACGATATTGCTCCCGGCATTCAGCCGGGGCTGTGGGTTTTTGCGCCCAAATCCAGCGGCATGGCCGTTAAAAATTTCAACTCGCTGGTCGCTAATCCGTTGTTGCGCGCACCATCGCCGGTGATTCGGGTTGAACAAGGTGACAAGGTCTACATCACCCTGGAAAATACTCATTATTTACCGCATACCATTCATCTTCATGGTGTTGATCATCCTTGGGAAACCGCTGCCGGTGACGATAATGACGGCATGGAAGAACACCCGGTGTTTCCCGGCAAAAGCCATACTTATGAAATCCAACCCAGACATGCCGGAACCATGCTCTATCATTGTCATGTGCAAACCGCCCAGCACACCATGATGGGTTTGAGCGGTATGTTTATCGTCGAAGAAAACCGGCCCAATAACTGGGTACAAACCTTTAATATCGGTGCAGGGCAAGTCCGTCACCCCGCCGTTGCGGTGAAGCAATCCTACCATCAGGAATATGACTTGCATTATCAGTCTGTCGATAAAAAACTGGCGCAGATCATCCAGAATGCCAATGATCCACGACTGATCGCGCAGCGGATGAACCGCGAATACAACATGACCGAATCGTTTGAAAACTATTTTCTGCTGAACGGCCATTCTTTCCCCTACACGCTGAGGGATGCGGTGATCGTCGCCAATGACAACGAAGACATAAAGCTGCATATCGCCAACGCCCAACGCTCTTTGGTAGCCCTGCATATTCACGGGCACAAGGCGACTATTACCGCTTTCGACGGCGTTGATCAACCGTCCGGATCGCAGATAACGCGGGATGTATTCGACATCGCACCGGCACAACGACTTGATCTGCGTCTGCGCACCCAGAACAACGGCTTGGACAGTTACGGCCCAGGCTTGTGGATGTTTCATGACCATGTGCCGACAGGCACTACCACCGATGGCATGGAACCGGGCGGTAACATGGCAATCCTGGCCTACAAGCCGCTGATTGATGAACAGGGCATGCCGCTTATGCATGATGCCTTCCTTGATCAGGTATTTAACAAAGATTACTACGCCAAAAAACAGGCGGTCTGGGGTGAAGGTGATTTTGCGCCGTTACTCGGCGAAGCCGGATTGATTGCGCCCGATTACACCCGCATCATCGTGTTCGGCCTAGCGATAGGCATGGCCATAGGACTGTTTATCTTTGTGGCGCTGATTTACAAACGGAAACAAAAGCAATGAAAGGTTTAATCACACTGTTAATCATGCTGGGCTTGCACAGCCACGCGGCAATGGCGGACGAAACCATGGCAATGATGCATCATGGCGGTATGATCATGGATGAGAAAGGCATGATCATGAACGCCAACAGCGACAATCTGCCCAAGGACTGCCCGAAAGTTTCCGGCGACGTCAATATCACCATCCATGCCGGTCAGAAACACGCACTGAAATTTCCCGGTAAAATGTTTGCCTTCGACACTCAGGAATGGGATGTTGCGCCCTGCTCCCGGATTAACATCACCTTTATCAATGACGACCAGATTCGCCACCAATTGATGATTCACGGTCTGCCGGGCTATTTATACCCGCAAGGCATGTTTCATCTGGAACTTTACGGCCCCGGCGAATTGAAGGCCTCGCTGATTGTACCCAGCCAGAAAAAAACCTACCTCGTGCACTGCGAACTGGCGCAACACATGGAAAAAGGCATGAAAGCACAATTAAAAGTCGATGGTGGCGATGGCGATTTGCCCAGCATTCCCGGCATCAGTTCGCCTATCAAAGCCGATATTTATCCGGTAGATTGGAATCAAACCGCCTGGGCAGTGTTGATTGCCTGTGTATCGATAGGCTGCGTAATCCCATTTTTTACCATAAAAAACAAATGGTTGAAATGATCATAACAGCAGCGGCGTGTGATCTTCGTGGTGTTTTTTTGCTTAGATAATGATGTAAATATTAAGCTAACGCTTAACCCGACCCACATAATTCTACTATAGAGAATTTTATGAAACAGTTACTGTCATGCATTATAATTGTCATTATGCTGGCTGTATGCCAGAACGCATCGGCGCGCGAAAAAACCACAAAAACCACTAAAGGCGGCGCATTGCAATGCGCCGCCTTTAGTCCCTATGTCGGCAAGCTTAATCCCAATTATGGTGCTCACCCATCCAAGGAGTTAATCGATCAGCTGCTGGATAAATTGATTAAGGAGACCCCTTTTCGCTGCATCATGACTTACGGTGTTATGAATGGACTGGAATACACTTTTGCCGCCGCCGAAGCCCGAAAGCTTAAAGTCATTGCGATCATCTGGCTGGATGACGACATCGCAGTCAATTCGCGCTCTATAGCCAGCGGTATTGATGTGGCAAAAGCCTTTCCCAAAACCATCATAAAATTAAGCTGCGGTTCCGAAGTCAGAACCCGTCACGGTTATGCCCTTGATGGTGAAATCACCCGTTGCATAGACAGCCTGCGCAAAGCAGGCGTATCCCAACCTATTACGACCATTGATATTTGGTGGGAATGGTGTAATCGCACTACGCCTTGTCATCAAACCAACTTTGGTGCGCAAGTCGATTGGATAGGCATCAACGTTTTCCCCTGGTGGGAAAATAAATATTCCGGTGTTTTCCCCTGTATTCCGGCAAAAAAAGCCGCTGATTTTCATATTGCCCGAATTGAGGACATACGCCGGACTTATCCCGGCAAAGCGGTAACGCTAACTGAATTCGGCTGGCCGAATGGTCCTGAAGGCGGCACTGAAATCAATAAACTAACTCAGCAACAGTGCGGTGTTGCAGGCATAAAAAACCAAGCGCTGGTCGTTAAGTCCACTTTCAAAAAACTGGCTGAAAAAGGCTGGGACGGCGTAGTATTCGAAGCATTTTCAGAAAACTGGAAGCCTAGCGCAGAAGGTGACTTTGGCAGTTTTTGGGGAATATGCAAAGGAGAGCCGCCTTATACTTGCCTAAGTTTTTAGGACTAAAAACGTATTTGTGTGGGGCGGCTTTACCGCCCCACCAATAACGCCATTTTGTCCAGGCTATTTGGTCGTTATTCCTTAAGGTGTAGAATATAGGCGGCGCATTCTAAGATGACCAAAATAAGATCATTTCCAAGAAAAAATATACCATCAAGAACCTGATCAGCAGGAAAAAACAGTGTCAATAAAAATCACGAAAGGCATCAAAAATATGAAATTTTTGATGCCTTTCGTGATTTTTGTGTCTTTCGTGGGCAATTTTTTGGGTCGGTTCAATTTGTGGTAATCACCTACTCAAGCGAACACCCATGGAAATCGTACCCGCGCCTTTAATTATCCATTTTTTGAGAACAGTTTTTAAATGACTAAAGTTAAATTAACGCTACTTATTCTAAATGTTGTCTGGCTATTTGCAGTGTCGGAGGTCAGCTATGGCCGTTATACAGCCATCATCATTGACGCAAATAACGGCGACGTTTTACATGAAGTAGAAGCGACTCAGTCATGGTATCCAGCCTCTCTAACCAAACTAATGACAGTGTACATGGCATTTGACGCCTTGAAAGCAGGTCAAATTCATCTGCACGACACCTTAACCGTATCCACTCATGCATCACAGCAACCCAATAGCAAATTGGGCTTAAGACGCGGCGAACATTTGACCGTCGAAGACGCCATTTTAGCCACAATTACCCGTTCCGCAAATGACGCGGCAGTTGTTCTTGCCGAATATCTGGGCGACACGGAAGACCGTTTTTCCGTTAACATGACGGCAAAAGCACATTCATTGGGCATGTACAACACCCAGTTCAAGAACGCAACCGGCCTTCCCAATAACTGGCAAGTAACCACATCCAGAGATATGGCCATTCTGGCATGGAAAGCTCAGCGCAATTTCCCCGAATATTATCACTATTTTTCTGCGCATAGCTTTAATTACAAAGGGACAATACTGCGCAGCATCAACAAATTCACAGCCAATTATCCCGGCGCCGAAGGCATGAAAACCGGATTCACCTGCGGCTCCGGTTTCAACCTGATCGGTGCGGCCCATCAAAACGGCAAACATCTGATCGGTGTAGTTATGGGCGGCACCAGCAGCAATGAACGCTACCAGTTAATGATGCAAAAAATGGATGCGGGCTTCGCTTATCAAACTAACGGCTATCCAGTGAGAAACATCATCACCATGCCGACAAAATCAGCAGGCACCCCGCCCTACCAGCTTGACTGCGGCAATGGAGCAGTTACCCATGCAAAACCGGCATCTAGTCGTGTCAAACATAATGCCAAACACAAAAATACTAGCCGGATAAAAACCAAAATCAAGGCGCGTAATAAGAAAAAAATTACCGCAACTAAAACTAAAACTATCAGCCACAAAACGGCTAAAAGCAAAAATTTTCATAAACCATTAGCCAGTCGGTAAACGTTCAGTCCTTCTTAGAAAAAGAGCGCTTAGGGAAATTTGCGCGCTGGAACAGGTTACATCCTGTTCCCTAAGCATACCCGTGAATTACCCCGACCTAAAGGACGGGGCTTCTAACGTCAACGGCACGAGCAAGAGCAGAGGTTACGTCCCCTGACTTGGCTAACAGTGCCTCAGTTAGCAGTACCGGCGATTCCCGCCGCTATGGAAGTATCATGCTAACTTAGGGCGACTAGCGCCATCAGCACGAAATGAGCATACAACCCTGAAAAAGAAAAATCAAGAGCATCCTTACATCCCCGACCTGAAGGAAGGGGTTTTACGGACAAACTGATAAAAAAAGCACCAGCCCCTACAAAACCAACACCCGCCCACCTGTTTTATGTTTTTTATTGAAAAATAGGGCTTAATCTCCTATCCTCCCTATTGAGGTTTTGACTGAAGGTTAAAACCTTTGTTCACTATGCTCTAAACTAACTCCCCTTGGAGATTGTATGAAAATTGGTATACCTAAAGAGATTCACCCAGGTGAAAAACGTGTGGCCACTACGCCTGAGGCCGCCGAACAAATTATAAAACTGGGTTTTTCCGTCCTGGTCGAAAAAGGTGCCGGAGTTGCCGCGAATATTTCTGATGAAGCCTACAAGGAAGTGGGCGTTGAGATTGTTGACAATGCCAAGACGCTGTGGAAATCAGCAGACATCGTCATGAAGGTTCGCGCACCCGAACGTCATCCCGAACTGGCGCTGGACGAAATTGACCTGCTGCCCCAAGGGGGTCGTTTAATCAGTTTTATCTGGCCAGCGCAAAATGAAGCGTTGATGCAGCAATTGGCGGCCAAAAATGCGACGGTGCTGGCTATGGACAGCGTACCGCGCATGTCCAGAGCGCAAAAACTCGATGCGCTCAGCTCCATGGCCAATATTGCCGGTTATCGCGCGATCATTGAAGCCGCACAGCATTTCGGCCGGTTTTTTACCGGACAGATTACCGCCGCCGGTAAAGTTCCTCCCGCTAAAGTGCTGGTTATCGGTGCCGGTGTAGCAGGTCTTGCCGCCATCGGTACTGCAAAGAGCATGGGCGCTATCGTCAGGGCTTTCGATACTAGGCCTGAAGTTAAAGAGCAAATCGAAAGCATGGATGCCGAGTTTTTGCTGTTGGACTTTAAAGAAGAAGGCTCAGGAACCGGCGGTTACGCCAAAACCATGTCCAAGGAATTCATAGAAGCTGAAATGGCCTTGTTTGCCAGACAGGCGATGGAAGTGGACATCATTATCACCACCGCGCTGATTCCAGGCAAACCGGCGCCCAAGCTGATCACGGAGGGCATGGTTAAATCCATGAAGCCGGGCAGTATTATTGTCGATCTGGCTGCCGAACAAGGCGGCAATTGCGCATTGACCGAGAAAGATCAGGTGGTGGTAAAACACGGCGTGACCATTATCGGTTACAGCAATTTACCCAGTCGCTTGGCTAACCAATCGAGCCAGCTTTATGCGACTAACCTCAGGCACTTGTTAACGGAACTTTGCCCCGAGAAAAACGGCACGATCAACGTCAATATGGACGATGAGGTGATCCGCGGCACCACGGTCATCAAAGAAGGCAAAATCACCTGGCCGCCGCCACCGCCCAAGCTCTCCGCCGCCCCTGCCCCGCAAACCGAAGCACCCGCTTATGCATCGGTAAAGGAACTACAAAAACCAAGCCCAATTAAGCAGTTTATACCATTAATTATTGGCGGCTTGGTGCTATTCGGCATCGGTTCAGTTGCCCCTACATCGTTCATGACGCACTTTACCGTATTTGTGCTGGCCTGTTTCATCGGTTATCAGGTGATATGGAATGTCTCTGCATCGCTGCATACCCCTTTAATGAGTGTAACCAATGCGATCAGCGGCATTATTGTTATCGGGGCTGTCGTGCAGGTTTCCGCGCCGGACTCTACTATCAGCATCCTTGCCGGATTGGCGATACTCATTGCATCTATCAATATTGCCGGTGGCTTTTTAGTCACCCGCCGTATGTTAGAAATGTTCAGAAAATAACCGGAGAATATGATGTCCCAAAGTTTAGTCACGATGTCTTACATCGTCGCCACCATTCTGTTCATTTTCAGCCTGAGCGGCTTAAGTAATCAGGAAACGGCACGCCGAGGCAATTATTACGGCATGTTAGGCATGGCGATTGCCATTGTCGCTACCGCATTAAGCGCATCGGTTACCTCATACGCCATTTTAATCGTCGCGTTGTTAATCGGCGGCGCTATTGGTGCTAGAGCTGCATTAAAAGTTGAAATGACGCAAATGCCGGAACTGGTCGCCATCATGCACAGCCTGGTAGGTATGGCTGCCGTGTTGGTGGGTTATGCCAATTTTATGGACAGCTCTTTGAGCTTAAGCGGCGTAGAAAAAAATATCCATGAAATAGAAATTTACATCGGTATTCTGATCGGGGCAGTGACCTTTTCAGGTTCGGTAATTGCTTTTGGCAAACTCAGCGAACGTATCAGCGGCAAACCGATGTTATTGCCGGGTCGTCATTGGTTCAATTTGTGCTTACTGATTGCAGCCGTGGTTCTGGGCTGGCTGTTTTTACAACAAACTGAAACCGGCGGCGGTTTATCCCCCTTACTGCTGATGACTGTAATCGCCCTGCTGTTCGGCATACACATGGTCATGGCTATCGGCGGCGCTGATATGCCGGTCGTGGTGTCCATGCTCAACAGCTATTCAGGATGGGCGGCGGCGGCAACCGGTTTTATGTTAAGCAACGATTTGTTGATTGTGACCGGCGCATTGGTCGGCAGCAGCGGCGCGATCTTGAGTTACATCATGTGCCGCGCGATGAACCGCAACTTTATCAGCGTGATTGCCGGAGGTTTTGGTACCGGTTCCGGCGGAGAAGCCGCAGTCATTGAAGGCGAAGTCACGCCGATCAACGCTGAAGAAACCGCACAATTATTGCTGGCTGCAAAAAATATCGTCATTATTCCAGGCTACGGTATGGCAGTCGCTCAGGCTCAACACACCGTTAATGAAATCACCAAGCTGTTGCGGGATAAAGGCAAGAAAGTCGGTTTCGGCATCCATCCGGTTGCAGGAAGAATGCCCGGCCACATGAACGTGCTGTTAGCCGAGGCCAAAGTGCCTTACGACATCGTTTATGAAATGGACGAAATCAACGAAGACTGGGCGCATGTTGACGTATCGATCGTGATCGGCGCCAACGACATCGTCAATCCGTCAGCGCTGGATGACCCCAACAGCCCGATTGCCGGTATGCCGGTACTGGAATGCTGGAAAGGCGAAACCACCATCGTACTTAAACGCAGCATGGCATCAGGCTATGCCGGCGTAGGTAATCCGTTATTCGTTTTGGAAAACACCCGCATGTTGTTTGGCGATGCCAATGCGATTATGCAGGCGGTATTGAAGGCGTTAAAGGAGTAGGTTTAACAAGAAATATGTTGGGGAACTTTGCGAACCCCAACATTTTTGGTGGTGCTATTTATTTTTAACGACTTAACCTTAGAGTTGGACGAAGCCGCTATCGCGGAGAAAAACCCCGCCGAACAGCCACCCGATAAAACAATTAAAATATAACCTCAAACCCTCAATCAGAGGGATCGTTTAGCATCAAATAATGAGGTTACAAAACAATGACATCATCCGAAACAGATTTCAAGAAAAACTATCAAACGCACCTTAAACACCTTAAACTCAAAGGACTCCAGCCCAAAAC
>JAQSDX010000146.1 GCA_029946125.1 Candidatus Methylobacter titanis | reverse complement strand
TACATTAACCCGCTATCCCGGCTCGCCATTAATTGCCAAACAATTGCTGCGCGACAAAGACCGGCTGTGTTTATTTGAACTGCATAACACCGAAATAAAGCTGTTAACCGCTGAAGCCAACAAAGACAAGCGCATCAACGTATTTCACGCCGACGGTTTAACCAGCTGTTTAAAATTGTTGCCGCCGTTCGAGCGCCGGGGACTGGTACTGATTGATCCTTCATATGAAATGAAAAGCGATTACCAACAGGTGGTTGAAACCCTGATCGCCATGCATAAACGCTTTGCCACCGGCACTTATGCGCTCTGGTATCCGGTCATTGAGCGCAGTCGAAACCAAAAGCTGGAACGCGCGATAAAAGCCTGCGGCATCAACAATGTGCAGTTATTTGAGCTGGGCATACGCGCAGATAGCGATGAACACGGTATGACCGCCAGCGGCATGATCGTGATCAATCCTCCGTGGACGTTAACCGCTGAGATGAAACAGATTTTACCCTGGCTGGCCGATGTT
>JAQSDX010000145.1 GCA_029946125.1 Candidatus Methylobacter titanis | reverse complement strand
ATAACGCCAATGTGACTTGTTTTCGTGGGATTTAATGTAACCTGACCCCTTTTTTGCTTTTTTGTAAAGTTTGCAGGGTTCCTACAACACCGTCAAATGATCGCTGCTTTCGGTATGAACCAGATCACCACTTCGTTGCAGCACAAAATAACCACGTCTTAAGGCTTCTTTTTTTGCATCGTCATTGATGTGAAATGAGGCAATGGCACCGTATTGCTTATAGTTCTGATAAATTGGAAACAATTTTTTAAAGTGTTTCATCTTGCGGTCTAGTTTATCCAGATCATTTTCATGGGCTTTGTATTTGACTTCAACAATACCAATGGCATCGCCATTAGTCATCACCAAATCATATTCTTCCTGAAGTTGACCTCGATGCTTTTCCATGTTTTTTACCACATCATCAAAATGGATAGCGCCCAGATGAGTGTCTTTTATCAAGCTATTGAAGAAGAATTCTTCTGCCACATCACCTTGATTTTGCCCTATGTTGCCCAGAGTAATACCCATACGGTCTAGCT
>JAQSDX010000144.1 GCA_029946125.1 Candidatus Methylobacter titanis | reverse complement strand
TCTTGAAAATAAATTTGGGGATTAACTTCCCCGCCTTGAATTTTTTGATAAAGGATTGTACTTTCCTCCGTTATCATCAAGGTTATGGTCAGCAAAGGGATAACAAAAACCAGAATAATTATCATCATGGTTAAAAACAACGGCAGTATTTCCGAATTTTTAAAATATTGCCTAATCCGCTGATAAACAGGATCAAAAACTACTGCCAGAATGATGGCCCAAAAACAGGCTAATAAAAAATCTTTAATCAATAGGAAAAATGACACCGTTACTAGCAATACAAAGGTTAGAAAAAGAATATAAGGGATATTTTTTTGCATGAAAAAACAAGATTAAAAAAATGAATAGATTTGGCATCGCCATCATAGCGATGATGAGTTTCCGAAACGGGTGGAATCCAGAATGTATGCTATAAATCCGGCTTCATTAACTCAGGCGTAATAATGATATTACGCCTGATTAAAAGGGTTTAACACCCAATAGCAAGGGCATCCTTATCAAGCGAGTGTTCTGATGCTCGCTTCCCGCTCCCACTGACGTGT
>JAQSDX010000143.1 GCA_029946125.1 Candidatus Methylobacter titanis | reverse complement strand
AGCAAGGAGTTGGTGGAGTTATAAGTAAGGCACAAAATCGACAGCAGCAAATAGACAACTAATGAAGTGCCGCCGGCTAAGCCGTCAACGCCATCAATCATATTGAAGGCGTTAATGCCTCCTACAATGGCAAACACCGTAAACAAGGTCGAAAACATACCCAGTTGTATTTCACCAAACCCTAATAAATTACCTAAGCTGGTTATCTCAACTCCACCCCACTTTATCATGATCAGCGCCGCAACTATTTCTGCGGTTAAACGGACTTTAAAGTTTAAGTCTTTAAAATCATCAACTAACCCAGTGATAACAATGATGGTGACTGCGGTCAAAAAAGCCATATTTACCGGAACGTCCACACCTTGTGTCAGGATGATGTAAGTGATGCAAAGGTAGATCGCCAAGCCCCCAATCATCGGAATTTCTCCCTGATGTGTTTTTCGTGAACTTGGCTGATCGGTAAGACCGATTTTAAAGGCAACCGGCCTTAACAATATCATTGCAGCTATCGTTATAAAAAAAGAGCTGCTCATTAGCATGGTTAAATA
>JAQSDX010000142.1 GCA_029946125.1 Candidatus Methylobacter titanis | reverse complement strand
TGCCATCGTTAGCATTTCTGGTGGCAACGGTCATGCCGCGTATTTGCGAGGTCATCTTATTACTGATCGCCATCCCTGCCGCATCGTCTTTTGCCGAGTTAACCCGCAAACCTGATGACAAACGCTCCATAGAGGTCGCCAAGCTGTTATTAGTGCTATTTAATGTACGCTGACTGTTGAGTGCTGCAATATTTGTATTAATTACCATTGCCATGATCTTATCCTCTTAAAATACCCAATAAATACAGTTTGTTTAAAAACTGCTCTTTTAAACTCATAATAGTTATCGGCGTATTAATAAATTTCTTGAATTATATTTTTCACAAAACCGCCTGCCCATGTTAGATAAGTAGTTACGCAAAAGTTATTCGGAATTTTTCACCGATGTCACTCAGGATTTCCAACACCTACTTTTTCAAGTGGCGGTAACTTTGATAGACATCAAGTGGCAACCATTCGTACTTAACTTTACACCAGAGTATTTCGATCAGGTTCAACTCAGTGCGTGTTTTAAAAGTAGCAAAAATTGCTAACATGTAAAAATAAGCATTT
>JAQSDX010000141.1 GCA_029946125.1 Candidatus Methylobacter titanis | reverse complement strand
AGCGGCCCATTGAACCAAACGACCACTATAGCCGCCATCCACCCAAATCTTACGTAACTTTTTGCAACTGCCGGGTAGATGCCGTAGCAATAGGCGAGCGCCATCGCGGTCCTGCACACTGGCAACTGTCACCCATGCCACTAACAGTAGGCCCAGAGTATCAACCAAAATGTGGCGCTTGCGCCCATTGACGCTTTTCGCCGCATCGTAGCCTCGTACTCCAGGTGTTGCCGTACCTTTAACGCTCTGGCTATCCAGGCAACCTGCGGTCGGATGTTTGTGACGGCCCAGTTTTTGCCGCAATCTTGATCTCAGTAAGTCATGGAGATGTCTCCAGGTGCCATTACATGACCAACGATAGAAATAATAATAGACTGCCGTCCAGTGGGGAAACTCTCGTGGTAACTGACGCCACTGGCAGCCAGTCTTCAAAACATAAAGGATAGCGTTCAACACTTGGCGAAGACTCAATTGCCGTGGCCTGCCTACCAGTGACTCAGGTAAATGCGGCTTTAAATAACGCCATGCTCCATCACTCAAATTGCTCGGGTAACGTTTTTTTGCTCATACTACGATTCCATTATAAAAATTTATAGTTTATGGGCGGAAA
>JAQSDX010000140.1 GCA_029946125.1 Candidatus Methylobacter titanis | reverse complement strand
ATTGGTAAATAACAATATGTTTTTAAAAGAATTTCATGGTATCCATGATGGCAATGTCACTATTGCCGCCAATCAAGCCAGTATGTTCGCCAAAGAAGTGGCGCATGATTTCAACCCATTGCACGATGTCGATGCCAAACGTTTTTGCGTACCAGGTGATTTGTTGTTTTCCCTGGCATTGGAGAAATATGGCCTTAGCCAACATATGCACTTTATCTTTTCCGGCATGGTCGGGCATAGTGTCCTATTGAACTTCCCTGACACCGATGCCGAACGGGTTGATGTAAACGACAATCAGGGAAAAACCTATTTGCAGATCGAACGCTCGGGAGACCTTAGTCGAGATTCAGCCTTGATTGATAGCTTTACTCGTGATTATGTAGCGTTCTCTGGGCAAAATTTTCCCTATGTGCTGGTACCGTTATTAGCCAAGGAAAACGTTATGTTCAACCTCAATCGGCCCCTGGTGATTTACGAAAGTATGACCCTGTCATTTGATCATCTTAATTTTCAGCAAGCGTCCGTGGAAATGCTTGAACCGAAGATGGAAGTCAACGGCAAGCGCGCTTCGGCTTTTTTGCATTTTCAGATCAAGGCAGGCCAAGAAGTGGTTGGCACTGGCTTTAAAAAACTAGCAATCAGTCTAG
>JAQSDX010000013.1 GCA_029946125.1 Candidatus Methylobacter titanis | reverse complement strand
TATATGCGTATTTTGGTGGCTGCAATCATGTTTTTATAGTAAATAATTATCACTGCAAAATCAAGAGCACACTTACATCCCCCACCTGAAGGAAGGGGTTTTACGTGCAATCTGATAAAAAGCCCACTTTCAGCGATTAGCCGTTGGTTATTTTTTTTTATTATCAGGCAGATGCAACGATACCAAAAAAGTGGCACTCAATACCAACACACCCAATATAAGCATAGAAAATACGGGATCCACCTTATGGGCTACAGCAAAAGTATAGCTTCCAACTGCCAATAGCATAGCCAAATTTTGAAAAAAACCTTGCAGAGCTACAGCACTGCCGCTACCGATACTTTGTTGCCCCAGTTCCTGTAACGCGGCGTTGACGGGAACGATAAACATACCGCCCATCATACCAATGAAAAACAGCGTAAAACGGGCAGGCCAGATGCTCTCTGTCAGGCTCAACACGATAATAAACGCTGCCATTAAATAGGCGGGTATTCTGGCACGGCGCAAATGTTCCAATGGAATCATCCTGGGCACCAAGGCCGATCCGGCAATAATGCCGATAGCGAGAAACAAAGTCAATTCAGCAATTTCAGAGGCATTTTTGGACAATAAAACCAGCGGCGCCCAAACGACAATAATGACCCTTAAGGTTGCCGCAGAAGCCCAGAATAAGGAGCCGCCAAGAACGGTAAAGCGTGATCTCGGTGTAGTAAAAAACAGGCCTATTTCCCGTAAAAATAGCAGCACTTTCGAACCGGCAGGGGCCGTTTTTTTAGCGATGCTTGCCGGTAAAAACAAGGTGGTTACTGCGGAAATGATAAAAAGGACGATGGTTCCGATCAGCGCCCATGATATTGAGTAATCCGCCACCTTGGCGCCAACAACCATACCCAATAGGATAGCCAAAATGGTGGAGCCTTCAATCCAGCTGTTCGCTTTGACCAGGAATTGATGCCCTGCCAGTTCAGGCAGAATACCGTATTTTGCCGGACTGTAAATGGCCGCGCCTATGCCAACAATGCCATAAGCAATCAGGGGCTCTATATGCAATAGCAATAACCCTGCGCCCGCCGCTTTAATTAGGTTGGCAATAATCAACACCTTTGATTTAGGATGGTTATCGGCAAATCCCCCCACCCACGGCGCAAGCAATACGAAGGCAATCAGGAATACACTTTGCAAGGCAGGAATGTACCATCCAGCCAACTGCGTAGACTGCATCACCATGGCAATCACCGTAAACAAAATAGCGTTATCGGCAAAGGCAGATAGGAACTGGGCAATCAATAACGGGTAGATTTGTTTGTTCATGCAAGAATATCGGTATCGTAAGAACGTTGTAGGGGCGATCCGGCAGGTCGCCCTGATAATGCACGGTCTTTAAAAACAAGGGCGACCTGCCGGATCGCCCCTACGAAAGAGAAACCATGTTTCGTACTTATATTTTACCGGCTGCCAGCTCGGTCACTGCCTGATAATTGGTTTTACCGGTCGCCATCACCGGAATCGCATCAACGATCAAAACTTTCTTGGGCAGGCCGATAGGGGTAACGCCTATTGAGGCCGCTGCCAAGTCAGCGACAGTCGCATCTTTTTGGGTGGTGAGCAGAACAATCTGTTCACCTTTTTTTGCATCCGGCAGACTGATTGCGGCGTGATGCGCATCCGGCCAGGCATTGGAAGCCAGCTGTTCGACTGCGGTTAACGAGACCATCTCGCCGCTGATTTTGGCAAAGCGCTTGCTGCGCCCGCGTATGCTGATGAAACCGTCGTTATCGACATTGACAATATCGCCGGTGTCATACCAGCCTTCGCCATAAATTGATTGGGGCGGGATCAGTTTTCCCGGGTTATCGGCCAGCAGATAACCCCGCATGATATTGGGCCCGCGAACGTGTAGCCTGCCCGCCTCTTCGATACCTTCGACAGCTTCCAGTCTGTAGTCCATAGACGGCATAAACCGGCCAACGGTGCCGGCTTTAAAGTCCATCGGCGTATTGACAGAGGTGATGGGCGTGGTTTCGGTGGCGCCATAACCTTCCAATATACGTATACCGAATTTATCCGCCCAAACTTGGCGGGTGGTTTCCTGCAACTTTTCAGCACCGGCAACTACATAACGCATATTGAAAAAATCATAGGCGTGAGCTTTTTTAGCATAACCGGCTAAGAAAGTATTGGTACCGAACATGATCGTCGCGCTGATTTCATAAGCGATTTCGGGAATGATCGAATAATGCAGCGGGGTCGGATAAAAAAACGTGGTCATGCCATGCAATATCGGCAGCATCGTGCCGACGGTAAAACCGAAAGAATGAAACATCGGCAGAAAGTTCAGCACCACATCCTGGGCAGTGAAATTAATCCGGGCTTCCAGTTGCTTAAGGTTGGACAGGATGTTGGCGTGGGACAGCACCACGCCTTTAGGCGTACCTTCAGAGCCGGAGGTAAATAAAACCACTGCAGGACTGTCGGGGTTGTATTGATTGTGCTTGTACCAGATATTGGCGGTTTTGCCTTGCACCAGAGCCTGGAATTTGTCCAATTTAGACAGGCCATCGGCCACATCTTCCAGATAAACCAGCTTAACCTGTTCGCCCAAGTGCTCGGCCTCCATGGCTAACTTACCCAACTCTATAAAGCGGCGGGACGTTAAAACGGTTTTGACTTGCGCGGTGTTGCACGCGGAAATCATACCGGCTGAACCGGTTGAATAATTCAACATCGCCGGTACCCGGCCATAAAGTTGCAAACCCAGAACGACCGACAGCGTTTTGGTCGAATTGGGCAAAAAAATCCCGACATTTTCCGAGGCGGCCGTAATTTTCGTTAAGGCGTTGCCGATCGCAATGGTGCGGGTAATTAAATTGTCATAGGATAACGAAATACGTTCCAGATCTTTGGCAACAATATGCTTGCCGCCGTGTATTTTGCGCGCTTCAAGCAGACTGGCGAAAATGGTTTGCCGGTAATGGCTGGTGGCAAACATCATTTCAGTCATAATATCCGACAAAATGTGTCCGCTGTATTTGCGACGGTTTCTGCCTCTTAATTCTGGCGGCGGGGAAACAAAGGTATGAGGCAAAATCTGAATGGTGATTTTGGGAAATAAACGCAAGCGGACAATATTGCGCAGCCTGGAAAAATGCGTGTATTCGGCGCCATGAATGCGCACAGGCAGTATCGCCGCTTTGGATTTATCGGCGACCATGCCGGTGCCGTCGTAAACTTTCATTAACGAACCGGTCACCGTAATGCGACCTTCAGGAAAAATAACGGTGCGGGTGTCTGCCTGCAAGTGGTGAATCAAATCCTTCAGTGATAAAGGATGGGTCGGATCCATTGGAAATACGCGGGATAGTCTCAGAAAAGGCTTTAACCACCAGCGCTCGGAAATCTGGGTGTTGATCGCAAACGTGATGTCATCGGGTAAAAATACGCCCAGCAGTAACGGATCCAGAAATGAGGTGTGATTGGATATAATCAGCACACGTTTCCCTGCCTTTTTATAGTTGTCCAGGCCTTTGACTTCAACCTTGTAGATCAAGGTCAGCAACCAGCGTAAAGTTTTTTTCAGCATTAAGTTTCCTCCTTGCGTCATTTTAACAGATGTTTTATTTTACCCGGAAAAATCATGGTGAATGGAGCGCTCAAACCTCTGGAGACATTTTTCGACGCGTGTACTCAGCTGCCAACTATAAACGAATATTTTAATTTCAAGGTGTTAACCGCCATGATTTTGCAAGCCTTTCTATATAACCGTCTGTTTTATAGATTATATTTTCCACCAGTCACACGCTATCTTATAGGTTGAGAAAAAATCATCAGACAGCGTTATAATGTTTCATTCGAAAATCCCCAGCCGTTACCAAGCAAAGTCGTCTCAGCCAATGAAAATACTCAATATTCATTTTAAAAACATCAATTCATTGGAAGGCGAGAGCCGGATCGATTTTGAACAAGCGCCCTTTTCAGATACCGGGGTTTTTGCTATTACCGGCCCTAACGGATCGGGAAAATCCAGTATTTTAGATGCGATTACGCTGGGCTTATATGGCGAGACTTTTCGTTTTGATCGCCCTGCCAAACATGTGATGACCCAACACACGGCTGAGTGTTACTCGGAGATTGAATTTGTTGTGGACCAGGTGAAATACCGGTCCAGTTGGCATGCCCAACGGCATGATGCGAATCCCGAGGGCGAGTTAATGCCGCCTGAAATGAAGCTGATCCGTTTGAGCGACGACCAAGTGCTGGCGACTACATCCCAACAGGTTTGTGCGCGGATCATCGAAATTACCGGGATGAATTTTCGTAACTTTACCCGTTCGATACTGCTGGCTCAGGGCGATTTTGCCGCATTTCTAAACGCGCTGGACAGTGAGCGCATGGATATTCTGGAAAAAATCATCAGCGCGGACATTTATTCCGACTATAAAAAGGAAGTGCTTAAAAACGCCGCCGAGGCGCAACAACGCCTGGATTATTTAACCCAGGATTTGTCGATTATACCGATCATGGAGCCGGAAAAGCAGGATGCCTGCGAACAGGATTTGGCCGATTTTATCGACCAAGCATCCGAGTTGAGGGAACAGCAAAACCAGCTGAAGCAGCAGCAAGCGTCACTGAAAAACGTGTTATCCCTGCAAGTCCGGATTGCCGATCAGGAAAAAAACCTACAGCAAACCCAATCACTGGCCGAAAGTGAGCAGCAGCAACTGGATCATCTGGCTACAGCTCAAGACGCGTTGCTTTTTAAGGATGATGCGCAGCTTATTAAGGAAAAAAATCACGAGATTCATCAGGGCAAAGCAACACTGGCGGACTTTCGTGGCGAACTTAAACAGATACAAGAGCGCATCGGTGCAGATCAATCGGCTCCGGAAGGCTTGCCCCATAAATCGGTTACCGAACAGGGACAAACGATAACCCAGATCAGAACCCAGATCGGTCAACTTAGTGCGCAGCAGCAGTCGGAATCGGACTTATGGCAATCTTTAGGTATGCAGATTGACCAGAAAACATCGGTTCTTGGTACCGTGTCACAATGGCTGAAAGATCATGCCGCAGACGAATTTTTGCTGGCAAATTTCCCCGAAACAGGCCGATTAAAAAACCTCCGAGCAGAACTGGTCGAACTAAAACAAAAACAAAAAGCATTCATTCAGTGGTCCAAAAACACAAATTCATCACTGAAAAACAACCAATCTGCCCTTGCGCAGGAAAACAAAAAGATTGCTGAATTAACTCGCCAGTTGCCGCTGGCAGAAAAAGCACTGGATGAACTGGCACAGGGCAAAAATCTGGCTGAACTTGAGGAGTTTCAGCAAGATCAGCAAGAGCGGGTTAAGGATTTCCGGGAGTTCTATAGTCTGAGCGTGGCTAATCAAAAACTGTCTCAAAGCGGCTTTAATTTTTTCGGTCTATTTGGCGGTAAAGACAAGCCGAATCATGACATAGAGGAACTGGAAGCCGAACTTGTCGCGTTAAAACAGGAAATAAGCCGGGAAGACAATATTAGACTCACCTTGGAAACGGCCGTTTTCCGTGAAGCCTTGCTTAAAAAAATGGCCGTAGACCGACAGTATCTTGACGATGGCGAACCTTGCTTTTTATGCGGTGCTGTGGAGCATCCTTATATCAAGCATCCGCCGAAAGAAGCCAATTCTCAACAGGCGCTGACGGATCAGAAGGCAAAATTAAAGGCCTTAACATTAGCTAGCGGCAAACTCGCTCAGCGGATTAAAACAACGCAAAAACAGGTAGAAAAAAACCAAGCTAATCAGACACAACTGCTGAGGATCAGATCCCAATGGTTAACCTTGAGCAACCGACTGAACACGGCAAGTGAAGATCTAAGCATCACTAAATTACGTTTGATAAAACGCCTGCTAACGGCTGAAATAGATAAATTAACAACCATTACCAACGTGGTCGCCAGCTATCGAAAAAAATTGGCCAGTATCGAACGATTAAAAGCCTTGATCGCCAAAGGCGAAGCTACCGTTGAACGTTTGCAGCTAAACACTCTGCAACTGGATGCCGAATGGCGGGAGCGTCCACAGGAAGAAATCGATTACGACGCCGCATTGGCTACCCGCCAGCAGGACGAACAACAACTGGCCGAACAAGTGCTTGCACAATTGATCTTATTGGGCGAAAAAATGCCAACTAAGGGTAAAGAGGATGCCTTGTTTGACCGACTGAATGCGCGGAGGCAGGATTATCAAGGCTATGTTCTACGTCAAAAAAGTTTAACCGACGAACTGGGGGCATTGAAGGCGAAAGCGGCTCATTGTCAAGTTGAAATAACGGCATGCCATGAAAAACTCGAGCATTACAGCCATCAATTACAATCCGAAGAAATCGTCGGCCTGCATTTGGCATTGATTGAAAAACAAAAACTGATTGCCGACAAGGAGCAGCTTATTGCCAGTCAGGAAACCGAACTCGGCGTGCTAAAACAAGCGTTGCAAGACAAAATACAGGACACGCAATTTACCAGTCTGCATGCGCTAACTGAAATATTGGAGCTGCTGCAACACCAGCCGGAACTTGAACGGCACCTGGCAGAACTGGAACAGGAAATCGACGCCAGAACCGTAGAACTGAAAAACAGCCGACTCGAGTTGGACGCTGAGAATATGCCGGTTGCAACTAAATTACGACTGCCAGGGATGGCGGAAGTGTCGCAATCGGTAGGGAACCGATACGACAGCCTGGAACAACTGGACGTGCAACTCAAAAACGTAAGAGAGCAACTGGAGATAGCCAATCTGGAAGCGCAGCGTCTGGAGCGGCTGTTGAAAGAGCAAAACCAACTTAAACAAAAGGCCGATGCGATACGGGTACAGTTGCAGGATCAGCAAGAAATCACCCGACTGAGCAACGCCGAGGCCGCTCAGATAGCCGAGGAAAGCGGCATGGCTTTTCGTCGTCGGGTTCAACAACGGGTAGCCGATCGGCTATTGTCCCAAACCAATGCCGTGCTGGAAAAAATCAGCGGCCGTTATTATCTGCGGCAAATACCCAGCGAACAAGGCTTGGCATTGGAGATTGAGGATACTTTTCAGGGCTATGCACGACGACTGCCCAAGACTTTATCCGGCGGCGAGAGTTTTGTGGTGAGCCTGTCGCTGGCGCTGGGACTTTCGGAATTGGCCAATAACGGCAAGTCCGTGGATTCGTTATTTCTCGATGAAGGCTTTGGTAACCTGGATGCTGAAACGCTATACACGGTCATCAGCACCTTGGAAAGCTTGCAAACCCACGGCAAAACCGTCGGCGTTATTTCTCACGTTGAAGGCATACAAAAACGCTTTAAAGCCCAACTGCAAGTGGTTAAAAAACCTAATGGGATGGGGATACTGAAGCAAGTGTCATAAGTGATTAAGGCAAATAAACATTCCATTTCATTCCGCCCAGCGTTTCGCTCTTTTTGCCTTCCAACACGCCGCCCAACAGTCCGACTAATTCATAAACGACGGCCATGCCGATACCGTGCCCGTGGATATTTTCATCGGCTCTGACGCCTCTTTTTAAAATCTCAACCAGTTTTCCATCAGGGATTCCGGAGCCGTCGTCTTCAATCTGTAACAATACCGCATAATGCCGTCTGCCTTTATGTTGATTTAGAGAAATGCTGATTTTGACTGTGTGCTTGCACCACTTGCAGGCGTTATCCATCAGGTTACCGGCTATTTCATACAAATCGCCTTCTTCATAACAAACCAGACTTTGTTCCGGCACAGTCATATCGAATAGAATGTTTTTATCGATATAAACCTTAGCCAGCGATACGCTTATTTTTTTTATGATCACCGATAAATCGACGGTTCCGGTGGTTTTATACTCACCCTTGGCTGCCGCCCGCTGTAATTGATACTCGACGATGTCATCCATACGGCAAATTTGTTCTTTTACCGTCTCTTTATTCACGCTGAAAGACTCGGCACAGCCGCGCATTATCGACAGCGGCGTTTTCAGGCTGTGCGCCAGGTCTGCCAAGGCATTACGATAACGCTTCAGATGCGCCCGTTCGCTGTTGATGAAGGCATTAATGTTTCCGGCAAGACCTTCCAACTCCGTCGCATAGTTCCCATCTAAATGGATTTTTCGCCCTTTTTCTATCGCCTCAAGATCTTTTACGATAACCCGCAAAGGCTTCAATCCCCAGCGCAATAAGGCCAGCTGAATAAACATCAAAACCACGCCTAATGCCAGCAACCAGACTCTTAAGGTTTTTCTAAACCGCTCCACCTCATTACTGACAAACTGAGCGTCTTCAGTCACGGTAAAGATGTATTCGCGCTCATCACCGATCTTATTTTTCCAGATGACGGCGTAATGCAGTGTGTAACGACCCTGCTCGGTTAACAAGAATTCAAAATTTCCGGGGATGAGTTCCGGGGGAGGAATGACATCAAGGCCGATAGCCGATGGCGAATGCCAAATCTGATCTTTATTGACCAAGTGTATAAAGCCGTATAGGCCGGAACCTGGAGTTGCAAAGCGCGGCTCCGGCAAATAAGTCGGCATCGTTAAATCGCCGAAGTTTTTAAGCTCGGCGGACGATAACAGCGAGTACACATGAACCTGTAGCTTTTCTTTCAAGGCTTGTTCGGCACTCTTTCGAAAGCCCTGTTCAAGCACCACCGAAGCCAAGGCGAAAAATGCGGCAAGCACAAGGCCTGCGGAAACCAACAATCGAAAGGTTAATGATTTAACTTGCATTCAGCTTTGCGTATCAAATCAATCGCGCTGACCATGAATAATATAACCTCGTCCACGCAAGGTTTCAATCGGTTTACGTGTACCATCGGGATCAAGCTTCTTTCTCAAACGACCGATAAAAACCTCAAGTACATTGCTGTCGCGTTCAAAGTCTTCATCATAGATATGTGCCGTCAACACGGATTTTGAAATAACTTCTCCCTTACGAAACATCAGGTACTCCAACACCTTGTATTCGTAAGCGGTTAATTCCAGTTTGGTGCCGGACACGGTGACTTCTTGAGCCACGGTATCCAGCTCAATATTGTCATGGCTTAATACCGGATGAGCCACTCCGGCTGAGCGCCTTATCAAGGCGTTAATCCTGGCCAGCAACTCTTCATAATGAAAAGGTTTGACCAGATAATCATCCGCGCCCGCTTCCAGTCCTTCTACTTTTTCCTGCCAACGGCTGCGAGCGGTTAAAATCAGAATGGGGATTGTGACATTGTCTTTGCGTAAGCGCTTAATCAATTCAATGCCGGAAAAATCGGGCAGGCCAATGTCAATCACCGCCGCATCAATCGGATATTCCTTGCCCATATAATAGCCGTCACGACCGGTATTTGCGGTATCAACGGCAAAACCTTTATCGGCAAAAAACTGCTGAATCTGTTCACAGAGCTTTATTTCATCTTCAACAACTAGAATACGCATGTTTTTCGTCTGCCGAGGTTAACTGACTAATTGACCGGTTTGGGCGTCAATTTTGTAATATCTGATACGACCATCCGGTGTTAGAACTTTAATGATATGGACTTCTTGGCCATCGATAATCTCTGTTTGCGCACCCAGCACCTTGTTATAAGTACCTTCGATTATTTGTTTGGTAGCCTCGTCCAAACTGATGTAAACCAGCAGATTATTTTCTGCAAAACAGCTACTGGAAAATATCAAGGCGACTACAACGGCTTTAAGCAAATTTCTCATGGGCAATCCAAGCTATCCGGGCACAAAATGTTTGTTCAACGTAACGACAAGAATAGAACGCGGATGATTATGATGACTGCGGATAGCCTCAAAATGACGATCAACTGATTTTTCCAGGATAATTCAAAAAATCTTATTCAATCATAACTATCAGCGTCATCTGCGTTCTATTACTGAGTGAAAAGCATTTTAACCCCTCACCCTGAATCGACACTGAACCATTAACGTAACGACAAATCCTGAGCCATGCTGCCGATGGCTTGCCCGAAAGATGCGCCCAACTTACCTGCAATTTTATCCAGAAAATGTTCCTGCCTGCTAAAGTCAACCAATTTATCGGCGCCAATCAACTCTTTGGCAACGTAATCCTGGTTGCCAACGCCGTCAACTATGCCTTGCTTCACGCCTTCTTCACCGGTCCAAACCAAGCCTGAAAACATGTCTGGATTTTCTTTAAGCCGGTCGCCGCGACCGGCTTTAACCGCGCTGATAAATTGCTGATGCACTTGATTTAACAGGCCTTGTATATACTGGGTTTCCCCTTCTTTAGATGGCGAAAAAGGATCGAGCATGGCTTTATGTGCCCCTGCTGTGAGCAACCGGCGCTCTACGCCCAGTTTTTGCATAACGTCGACAAAACCGAATCCATCCATCAATACGCCTATTGAACCCACCAAACTGGACGGGTTAACAAAAATCTTGTCGCTAGCAGCTACGATAAAGTAGCAACCTGAGGCACAAATATCACTGACCACCGCATAAATCGGCAGACTAGGGTGTTCTTTTTTTATCTTTCTGATTTCCTCATAGATATAAGAAGACTGCACGGGACTGCCGCCCGGCGAATTTGCATGCAGAATAATGCCCTTGGTGTGTTTGTCTTTGACTGCATCTCTCAAACTTCCAATAATGCTATCAGCATTGGCCTGCTTATCCTCAGCAATCATGCCGACCACATCGATAACAGCGGTATGATCCTTACTGACATCACCCATATCCTTACTCAACTTTGGGTACATCGCTACACCGAATACGGCGATCAAGTACACGAACATCAAGCTCTTAAAAAAAACTCCCCACCGCCTTGCCCTGGTTTGCTCGGTGACTGCGGCCAGCGCCAGCTTTTCAATGACCTCTCGCTCCCAACCGGATTCGCGTATAACTTCTGCTTTGTTCTGATTATCCATACTTTGTTAACCTCTAATAATATTCAGTAATTCTGTTGGCTGCTGTAAGCACATCATCGGACTGTATTGTTGCAATAAGTCTTCGGGATGCGCTCCGCACAACACTGCTATCGACGATATTTGGGCATTCATCGCCATTTGCAAGTCATGGCTGGAATCACCCACCATTAAACTCCGGTTATTCGCTGCATTAGTATGCTGCATAATCTGATGCAGCATCAGCGGATCCGGTTTAGAGGCGGTCTCATCGGAACAACGGGTGATGCAAAACAAATCTTCGGTAGCTGTCGCCTGTAATGCGTGCTGCAAACCTGCCCTGGTTTTACCGGTAGCCACAGCCAGCTGATAACCGGCCTGTTTCAGTTCCACTAACATCTCGTAAACACCAGGGAATAAATCTTCCCTGCTGAGTTGTTTGGACGAATACGTTTGCTGGTAACAGGCCGTCAATCGCGTCAGCGTTTGCTGATCGACGCCGGGAAATAGCTGACTACAGGCGTTGGCAATACTCAGGCCTATCACATCTCTTGCCGCTTGAGGCTCAGGAATAGCGCAATTACACTGCTTTGCCGCTGCTTGCAGGCAGTTTACGATCCAGTCTATCGAATCAATCAGAGTGCCGTCCCAATCAAAGATGATTAAATCAAATCTGTTCTTCATGTCTTAACAAATCTTCCAGTTGCTTAGGCAAAGGAGCCAAAATGGTTAGCGGCTCACCGGTAACAGGGTGCTGAAACTTTAACTTTTCCGCATGCAGAAACATGCGCTTGTAGCCTCGACCTTTAAATCCGCGGTTAATGTCATCTCGCCCGTAACGGTCGTCACCGACGATGGGATGCCCAAGACTGGCAGCGTGTACGCGGATTTGATGGGTACGCCCGGTTTTTGGCGAAGCCTCAACCAACGTCGAGTCCGCAAATGTTTTCAAGCGCCGAAACAGCGTCTCAGCCTCTTTCCCGGCTTGACTGATGACCACCATGCGTTCACCGCCTTTGCTGACATTTTTTAGCAAGGGCGCGTTGACAATCAGCTTTTTCCTCGCCCATTGCCCGGCCAGCAAAGCCAGATAGGTTTTATGAATATGATTCTCTCGAAACAGCTCATGCAACAGTTTCAGCGCGCTGCGTTTTTTAGCAATCATCAGACAGCCGGAGGTATCTTTATCGAGTCGATGCACCAGCTCTAAAAAATGCGCTTCAGGTCTGATCAGGCGCAGTCCTTCGATAATGCCGGAACTCACACCGCTGCCACCGTGCACCGCGAAACCTGCCGGTTTGTTAACGACCAGGAAACCGTCATCTTCAAACAAAATGCCCTGTTCCAATGCGGCTTGCAAACCCTGCGGAACATAAGATTCTTCGCTGCGTTCTGCTATTCTAACCGGAGGAATTCTGACTATATCGCCTGCAAGCAGACGGTATTTAACATCGACACGACCTTTATTGACCCTCACCTCACCTTTACGAACGATCCGGTAAATTCGGCTTTTAGGGACGCCCTTCAAACGGGCAATTAAAAAATTATCCAAGCGTTGATCGCACATATCTTCGGTGATTTCGACCAGTTGGACTTTGGGTGTTACGCTTTTTTCTTCACTATTCATCGTGTAAATAATACCAGTATCTTGTTATGATTGATTCTTTAAATTGATGTATAGCAATAAGATTGCTATATTAAGCAAGTTTTTAATAGTAAAAACATACTATTGTTCTGTGGTTTGATTAACAAAACTGCCTTAGAGCACTATTCAATGATGATTAACATAGCGGTTACTAACCACGCTGACTCATCATTGTAAGATTTTCGGGTTCATCGTTCGACCCTAGACGAACGATTTATAACTCCTGTTTAAGACGGAATTTACAAATAAGACTGAAAAAAAGACTATTTATTTGCTTAGACTCTGTTCGTGCATCTATCCAGGGCCTTCACTTAAGTGAAGATCGGGATACCCATTACAACACGCAGAAACGGAAAATTAAAACCGTAAAAACTAAGTTATGTAGAAGCGACTTTAATCGCCTGACCTACACAAACACGATTACCCAAACCAGTCTGTTCAGTAAAATCTGACCGTGGAGCAGGAAACAACAAGGAATATTGAATGAAAAGAATGCTTATCAACGCTACGCAGCCAGAAGAACTGCGAGTCGCTTTGGTAGACGGTCAAAAACTATATGATTTTGACATAGAAGTACCTTCAAAAGAACAAAAAAAGTCCAACATTTACAAAGGGATAGTAACCCATGTAGAACCCAGCTTAGAAGCTGCCTTTATCAACTACGGCGCTGAAAAACACGGCTTTTTACCTTTTAAAGAAATCTCTCCGCTCTACCGTCACCTGCAAGATGGCGTCGAAAACGACGGCCGTCGTCCAGCCATAAAAGACCTGATTAAAGAAGGTCAGGAAATCGTTGTTCAGATTGAAAAAGAAGAACGCGGTAATAAAGGCGCAGCTTTAACCACCTATATCAGCCTGGCCGGCACCTATCTGGTGTTGATGCCCAACAACCCCAAAGCAGGCGGAATTTCGCGGCGCATCGAGGGCGAAACCCGTAGCGATCTGCGTGAAGTCATGGAAGCGCTTGAGATTCCTGAAAGCATGGGACTCATTGTTAGAACAGCAGGATGCGGTAAAAATGCCGAAGAATTGCAATGGGACTTAAATTATTTACTGCAACTCTGGGAAGCTATAGAGCGCTCTTCAGGTGAAAATTCAGCGCCATTCCTGGTCTTCCAGGAAAGCAACGTGATCATCAGAGCCTTGCGCGACCACTTGCGCGGTAATATTGACGAAATTTTGATCGACAATGAAGAATCCTTCATCCTGGTGCAAAACTTCTTAAAACAAGTCATGCCGCACTTTTTGCCCAAGGCAAAACTGTATCAAGATGCCGTCCCCTTGTTTAACCGTTACCAGATTGAATCCCAAATTGAAGTGGCTTATGGCCGGGAAGTTTCCTTACCGTCCGGAGGATCACTGGTTATCGATCATACCGAAGCGTTAACCTCAATCGACATCAATTCGGCGCGCGCCACCAAAGGCAGCGACATTGAAGAAACCGCGCTAAATACCAACCTGGAAGCGGCAGATGAAATTGCCCGTCAGTTGAGACTGCGCGATTTGGGCGGTCTGTTTGTTATCGATTTCATCGACATGATGTCTAATAAGAATCAGAAAACCGTTGAAAATCAACTGCGCGACGCCCTAAAAATCGACCGAGCCCGCATCCAGACCAGCCGCATCTCGCGTTTCGGATTGCTAGAAATGTCCAGACAAAGAATGCGCCCATCGCTGGGTGATTCTACTCAGCTGCCATGTCCGCGTTGCAAAGGTCAGGGTACGATTCGGAATGTAGAATCGGTCGCACTTTCTGTACTGCGTATTCTTGAAGAAGAAGCGATGAAGAAAGGCACCGAAAAAGTGATTGCTCACTTACCCATTGAGTGCGCGACTTTCCTGTTAAATGAGAAACGCAGCGCCATTGATCAAATTGAACACCGGCTGAAAGTCGGCATTGTCATCCTGCCCAGCAAGCATTTGGAAACACCGGCTTATGACATTGAGCGCATCAAGGAAAAAGAATCCGGCGATAGCAAAGCCAGCTACTTACAGATAAAAGCAGAAGACATCACCATCCCCGAATTTGCCCAACAAGTAAAACCGAGCGCGACAAAAGCCGCAGTTAAAGAATTCCTACACGATTCTCCGGCACCGGTACAAAACAAAAACGAATCAGCCAGCCTGATTCAACGTTTCTGGCAGAAACTTGTAGGCCCCAGCGCCAGTACTACAGAGCCTAAAGCAAGGGTAACGGTAGCCGCTCAATCTACCGAAAGAACCCAACCGACTAACGAGGGTCAACAGAACAAGAACAGGGGCAACAGGCCAAGCCAGGGGCAACCCCAAGAAAGAGGACGCGGACGTGGGCGCGGACGCGGACAAGGGCGCGATCAAAATCCAAAATCAGAGCAAGTTCAAGCACCTGAACAACGACAAGCACCCAAACCAAAACCGGAACAAAATCCGGATGAACCACGTCCTAACCGTCCTCCGCGTGGTCAAGGCAGAAACGTGAAACGCAATCTCGATCCAGCCAATCTGCCAGCGCCAAAAATCGAACCCGTTAAAAGCGAAACTGTTGAGGTTGTCGACCTTATTACAACCGCACCGGAACTTATTGCTCCTGGTGCAGTCACTACTGGAGATCAACCCAAAAGAAACAATGCCAGAAGAGGGCCGAATCGCAGAAGACCGCGCAACCCCAACTACAAAAAACCTGAATTTGATGGCGACTCAAATTCCACAAATGACGTATCCAGCGTAAGCAATGACGAGTCACGTCCGGCTCAAGTCCGTTCTTATGACAATGACTTTGCAGAAAGAGTGGAAAGAACCGAGCGCCCGGAACCTCAGACTAATGCGCCTAGCCAGGTTAGCGATAATCAGGGATCAGACGCACCAAGACCTGCACCTATTGCTGAACCGACTCCAACGCAAAAACCGGTTGTTGAACCCGCGCCAAAACCGGCTGAAGTAATCAAACAAGAAACGGAATAACAAACCGAGGATTGGAGTGGTTGGTGGGCAACGATGTTTTGCTCACCAACCGCATTAACTCACCACGAAGACGTGAAATTCACGAAAAAAAGCAGGATAAATACCCCCAAGTCTTCATGCTTTCGACTTTAACCCTCACACTCACCTGTACCTAACTTCTACAACCTTGCTCCCCGACAACGCTTGCAATCGCGCAACCAATTCATCGGTTGGATGGACGCGCCACGCATCACCCAACTGTAAGTTTGCTTTAGCAATCATTGATGTATAACTGATACTGACCGGACAACTTCCCCCCTTAAAAGGCTCAAGAGCAGCCATCAGTCTGGTAACAAAGCCATGGTCTTCATACTCATTATCTACCGCATTCCAGACCAGTTGAATCCCTCTAGCAAAAACCTCCCTAGCCTGCTCCATGCTGTACAACTTCTCTACCGTTAAGCGTAACGTTCCCAAATAATCATCAATACCCAATGCTCCTTCGGCAACCAACAGACTATCGCGAGAAAAAATACCCCGATATTTTTCATAGACATCGCCAAATACTGCAATTTCAAGTCTGCCGGTTCGATCATCAATGGTCGCAAAGCCCATGGTTTTACCGCTCTTGGTCTGTCGGGTACGGACTTCGATAACCAAGCCAGCCGTCCGCGCTTCCATCTTCCTGCTTTTGGAGCGTTCCACATTGGCCAACAGCGACTCTATAGTTCCGTTGGTAAACTGCCTTAATTCATCCTCATATTGGTTGATCGGATGCCCGGTCAAAAACAAACCCAGAACCAGCTTTTCCGCAGCCAGCCGTTCATTTTCCGACCATGGCTCAACCATCGTGGAATAAGCATGTACATCATCGATATTTTCGACATTAACCGCCAGACCGAACAAATCGTTCTGACCTGTTTTCGCCATTTTCCCGTATTGGTCGGCAACTTTTAATACCGTGGGCAACTCTGCCAAATGCCCGGCCCGGTTATCGTCAAACTCATCGAAAGCCCCGGCGCGTATCAACGCCTCCAGTACTCGCCGGTTGAATTTGCGCAAATCGACCCGTTTGCATAAATCGTACAGGCCGGAAAAAGGTCCGTTTGCTTCCCGCTCGACCAGCATTTCTTCGATGGCCGCCTCGCCGACGCCCTTCAGTGCGCCCAGGCCGTAAACGATCTGCCCTGCATCGTTGACGGTGAATTTGTATTTTGAAACATTGATGGTCGGAGGACAGACTTCCAGCTTCATCTGCTTGCATTCTTCAATCAATATGACCACCTTGTCGGTGTTGTCCATATCGGCAGAAAGCACCGCCGCCATGAACTCAGGCCGATAATGGGCTTTCAACCAGGCAGTTTGATAGGCGACCAGCGCATAAGCGGCGGAATGCGATTTATTGAAACCGTAACCGGCAAATTTTTCCATCAAATCGAACACATAGGTCGCGATAGTTTCATCAACCTGATTTTCTATCGCACCGGCGGTAAATTTGTCCCGCTCCTTGGCCATTTCCTCCGGTTTTTTCTTACCCATTGCCCGACGCAGCATATCCGCCCCGCCCAGCGTGTATAACGCCATTTCACGGGCGATTTGCATCACCTGTTCCTGATACAAAATAACGCCGTTGGTGGGCTTTAAAATAGGCACCAGCAACGGATGCGCATATTCGGCTTTGGCTCCGTGCTTGACGTTGATGTAATCGTCGACCATGCCCGATTCCAGCGGTCCCGGACGGAACAACGCCACCAGCGCGATAATATCGTCGAAGCAGTCGGGTTTCAGCTTTTTAATCAGCTCCTTCATGCCGCGCGACTCCAGCTGGAACACGGCGGTAGTCTGGGCGTTGGTCAACAGCTTATAAGAAGCCGCGTCATCTCGGGGAATGGTGGTTATATCAACCAGCGGTTTGCCTTGTTGTTTGTGTTTGGCGTTAATATCCTGCAATGCCCAATCGATAATGGTCAGCGTACGCAGTCCCAAAAAGTCGAACTTGACCAGACCGACCGCTTCCACGTCATCCTTGTCGAACTGGGTAACCAGGTTATTGCCGTCCTGATCGCAATACAGCGGCGTAAAATCGGTCAATTTGGTCGGCGAGATCACTACGCCGCCGGCGTGTTTGCCTGCGTTTCTGGCCGTGCCTTCCAGCGACAGCGCCATATCGATCAGCGCCCTGACTTCCTCTTCGGCATCGTAAAGTTGCTTTAATTCAGGACTGTCTTTCAGCGCTTTAGTCAGCGTCATGCCGATTTCGAACGGAACCAGCTTGGCCAGTCTATCGACAAAACCATAGCCGAAACCCAGTACCCTGCCGACATCGCGAATCACCGCTTTCGCCGCCATCGAACCGTAAGTGATGATCTGCGCCACATGATCGCGGCCATAATGACGGGCGACATAATCGATCACCTCGTCCCGGCGATCCATGCAAAAATCCACGTCAAAATCGGGCATCGAAACCCGTTCGGGATTCAAAAACCGCTCAAACAGCAGGTCGAATTCGATAGGATCAAGATCGGTAATCTTAAGTGCGTAAGCCACTAACGACCCCGCACCCGAACCCCGTCCCGGCCCGACTGGAATCAAATTATTTTTTGCCCACTGGATAAAGTCGGCAACAATCATGAAATAACCGGGAAAACCCATCTGGGTAATCATTTTCAACTCGAAATCCAGGCGCTGATAATAAACGACCCGGTTTTCTTCGTCCGTACCCTTGCCCACCGCCGGATAGTGCTGCAAACGCTCTTCCAGGCCTTTCATGGACTCATCGGCCATAAACTCGCCCAGATTCATGCCTTCGGGTACCGGAAAATCCGGCAGGAAATTTTCTCCCAGCGTCAATTTTAAATTGCAGCGTTTGGCAATTTCTACGGTGTTTTCCAAGGCTTCGGGTATATCGGCAAACAGCGCCTGCATTTCTTCAACACTACGTAAATATTGCTGATCGGTGTAATCTTTGGGCCGACGATTATCATCCAGCACCCGACTCTGATTGATACAAACCCGCACTTCATGGGCCGCAAAATCCTGCTGATGAATAAAGCGTACATCATTAGTCGCAACCACCGGCAAACCGGTTGCCAGCGCCAGTTCGACGGCGGCGGCGATATAGCGCTCCTCTTCAGGCTTGCCGACCCTTTGCAATTCCAGATAAAAGCTTTGCTCGAACACTCCGCCCCAAAACTCTGCCAGCCGTTTGGCCGCATCAGGGTTTTCGGCTAACAGCGCTCGGCCTATATCGCCGCTCATCGCGCCGGACAACGCAATCAGACCGTTATGATTGGCGACTATCCACTCTTGCCGTAGCATCGGCACACCTTGGTGCTGACCTTCCTGATAAGCTTTTGAAATCAACTCGGTCAGCGTGATGTAACCGGCGTGATTATTGACCAGCAAGGTCAAACGATACGGCGTCGCGGGATCTTCTGGATTAAAAACCAATACATCGGAACCGGCTATCGCCTTGATGCCCTGCCCTAATGACGCCTTATAAAACTTAACCAGTGAAAACAGATTGGCATGCTCGGTGACCGCAACCGCCGGCATATTTAACTCAGCCAGACGCTTGACCAAGGGTTTGATTTTGACGATCCCGTCGACCAGGGAGAATTCAGAGTGGAGTCTTAAATGGACAAATGTGATCTGCATGGGGATTAGGAAATTATTTCAGCGTTACTATTATGCCGGGCAGGCTATTTTACCCTGTCTGCAAGATTTACGTGTGACCAACATAACGCCCAACACAAAACCAGTAACCACAGCTCTACCGCCTAGTATTAGTACTTATTGATTGAAGCGCTTAATATCTCTATCCTATATTTAACAATGCAAAACCTATGTTTTTTAGCTTTAATAAGTTTTGCAAATAACGCGTTATTTAAACAAAATCATCACAGAGGGAACCATCATGAAATTAACCTGGATACTCGTTGCTGACAGCACTCGTGCACGCATTTTTACTGCTGACACGTCCGCGTCCCCTTTAGAGGAAATTGAAGACTTTTCTCATACCGAAAGTCGTTTACATGATCGGGATATAACTTCCGATCTGCCAGGAAAGATCAAAAGCGTCGGTGGGGGCGGCCATGCTTTTGAGCAACCTACCGATCCGAAAAAACACGAAGCCGATAATTTTGCGCATATTATTGCCCAATATCTGGAAGACGCACACAACACAAACCGGTTTGAGCAACTGCTGCTTGTTGCCTCACCTTCTTTTCTTGGCTTACTACGTAATCATCTGTCTGAACAAGTTAGAAAGCTGGTTCGCTTCGAACTCAACAAAGAAATAACCATGTTGAGTGTTGCCGATATTCGGCAACATCTTCCCCAATATTTACCAAATCTTTAACAAAACCGCGCGTTCCTGCATGCCAATGCAGGAACGCGAACTGCCCTTCAACACCGTATACAGCGATAAAGCCGTATCCAATACTTACGCACAAAATCTGTGGATAACTCTGTGTATTGATTGTTTTCTTTAATGCTTACTTGCGGTTTTTATTGGTGTTTTGTTAAATCGTACAAAAACGCAACAAATCAATAATTTTATAAACTATCAATGACTTACGGATTATTAGCGACACTTAAACGGCGCATTCGTAAGGCAACGCTAAGCCACTGATTGTTGCTGTGTGCAAATACTATTGTCTGTTCGGCATAGCTATACAAAGCGGCAACCACAGATTTACCCATGGCTCAGTAGAATGGGACAGCGAGCAGGGATACTTGAGAGAACTCAAGCTTGGGAATTTGGTGTTCCGAGTCCTGTCGAAAGGCGCTAACCTCCGATTTCGTGAAAAACGAAGCGGCTCCCAATATAGAAATCGGGAGCCGGCAAAATTATATTAACCCTTAGAATCTTTCTTGGTTTTCTTCACCGCTTTTTTTTCTTTCGGGCTTAAAGCAGGTTTTTTCTTGTCTTCTTTATTGCTTTTTTGTTCTTTGCTCATGGTATTCACTCCGACTAATTGATGGTTTTTCTAAAAATTCATGCAAATGACACAGGGACACCCGTGTTTTAAAGATGACTATTGCCAAATTCGACTGCCGAATGCAGCGAATTAAGCATACGCTGATGACCTGCTTTATGCCAATTCCATCTACGTTAAAAACACACCGATTCAATGCCGGAATGTTAGCCAGGTAAAATGGATATTGACATCCGTACAACCGACATTCCGCATACCCATGCCAATTCATTGAAATTAAATGATATTGTTTTTTTCTAACTAGCAACATAATTTTCAACAGATTGATTTCAAATGCTTAATTTTCAGATATGCGGAATATCGGGTACAATTTTTACCTTTGAAACTGGCTGCACATTCAGTCCTTTGATCATCGACACTTAAAAATTACCAAATAACATGGAATAATAGCCGACATCGCGATACCCTCTACCCACCTTAAACTGCTGAACTAAACACTATGGCGCAATACATCTACTCAATGAACCGGGTCGGCAAGATTGTCCCACCCAAAAAATATATCCTTAAGGACATCTCGCTGTCTTTTTTCCCCGGCGCAAAAATCGGCGTGCTGGGCTTAAACGGCTCGGGTAAATCGACGCTGCTGCGTATCATGGCAGGCATCGATAAGGAGATTGAAGGCGAGGCCATCCCGCTCAAAGGCATTAAAATCGGCTATCTGCCGCAAGAGCCGCAACTCGACCCCAATAAAACCGTGCGCGGCAATGTCGAGGAAGCCGTCGCGGAAATCAAGGAAACCTTGGCGAAACTCGACGCCGTCTACGCGGCTTACGCCCTGCCCGATGCCGACTTTGACAAACTGGCTGCCGAACAAGCGTTCTTGGAAGACTTCATCAATGCCTGCGACGGCCATAACCTGGAGCGCAAGCTCGAAGTCGCCGCCGATGCGTTGCGGTTGCCGGATTGGGATGCCGATGTCACCAAGCTATCCGGTGGTGAAAAGCGCCGCGTGGCGTTGTGCCGGTTGTTATTATCCAACCCCGACATGCTGTTGCTGGATGAACCGACCAACCATTTGGACGCGGAATCGGTCGCCTGGCTAGAACGGTTCCTGCACGGTTACCCCGGCACTGTGGTTGCGGTCACCCATGATCGCTACTTTCTGGACAATGTGGCCGGTTGGATTCTGGAACTGGACAGAGGTTCCGGCATTCCGTGGGAAGGCAATTACTCCAGCTGGTTAGAGCAAAAGAGCAACCGGCTGTTGCAAGAGGAGAAACAGGAATCTTCTCGCCAGAAAGCCATGAAAGAAGAGTTGGAATGGGTACGTTCCAGCCCCAAAGGCCGTCATGCCAAAAGCAAGGCCCGGTTGGCGCGCTTTGAAGAGCTGTCTTCATCCGACGTGCAAAAACGTAACGAGACCCAGGAAATTTATATTCCACCCGGCCCCCGTTTAGGCGACGTGGTCATTGAAGCCGACAACATCAGTAAGGCTTTCGGCGACAAGCTGTTAATCAACGGTTTGAGCTTTAAACTGCCGCCCGGCGGCATCGTCGGTATTATCGGCCCTAACGGCGCGGGTAAAACCACGCTGTTCCGTATGATGGCCGGTGTCGACCAGCCCGATTCCGGCATCCTAACGCTGGGACAAACCGTTCAACTTGCCTATGTTGATCAGTTGCGCGATGACCTGGACCCGAAGAAAACCGTGTTCGATGAAATTTCCGACGGTCTGGACATGATTACCGTCGGTAAATATGAAACCCCATCACGGGCTTATGTCGGCCGTTTTAACTTTAAAGGTGCGGATCAGGGAAAACGCATCGGCGATTTGTCCGGCGGCGAACGCAATCGTGTGCATCTGGCCAAGCTGCTTAAAACCGGCGGCAACGTGCTGTTGCTCGATGAGCCGACCAACGATCTGGACGTTGAAACCCTGCGCGCATTGGAAGAAGCGCTGCTGGCGTTCCCCGGTTGCGCGGTGGTTATTTCGCATGATCGCTGGTTTCTGGATCGGATCGCCACGCATATGTTGGCGTTTGAAGGCGACAGTAACGTGGTCTGGTTTGAAGGCAACTATGAAGATTACGAGGCCGACCGTCATCGCCGCCTAGGTAGCGATGCGGATAATCCGCACCGGTTGAAGTATAAGAAGCTGACTGGGTAATCGCCTCTAATTGTAGTATTGTTTGTGGGGGCGACTAAAGTCGCCCCCACAGCATTCTTGCTAACAGTAAATCTACCCCGCAAACACCACATCAAACCGTTTCATCAATCCGGCTATGTCTTTCCGGTAAAACTCCTGCACCGGCAAACACAAATCGCCCGGCTTTAGGCCGCGTTCCTGTAGCGACTCCACTTCGGTATAAATATCGTTAACATCGTAGATTTCCAGCGCTTTAAAAATGGAGGCCGTATCTTTCATGCCCGCTACTTCAGGATTCTGGCCGTTTTTCAGCTGAAACACACCATCGTCCAGCAGCAAGATACTGACATGCTGGTCAAACGCGGCGGTGATCAGAATAATATCCAGCATTTCCTGAACCTGGGCGCCGCTGTGCGGCGGTTTGCGCAGTACGAACAAATAACGCTTCATGCCCTCACCCGAATACGATAAAGCGGTTGGCTTCCAGCGTGGCCTCAACCAACTGCCCCAAACCGGAAATGCGAAAGCCCTCGGCCAGATCATTATCCTGCTTGCCCTGCCGCTGGGCCTCGTCGCTGCATAACAAACCGCGCCGTTGCGCGGCGGAGATGCACACCACTAGATCGATCTGATGCAGTCTTGCCAGCTCGCTCCATTGGGCGCTGAACTGGAGTTCGTCATCCGGCGGCGTGGCGTATTTGAATGCATGGTATACGCCGTCGTGATAAAAAAATACCCGGAACACTTGATGTCCCGCTGCCAAGGCGGCATTGATGAATTGATACGCGGTATACCCGGCATTGGACTGGTAGGGGCTGGAATTAACTTGTATCGCGAATTTCATTGGGTTTTAACACTCATCGCAGTCAAAAGGATTGAGGGTTTTAAACAAGCCGGACGGGATATGTTGCCCCGTTCGAAACGTTTTGAGTTGGTTAAGTTATGACCATTTACTTAGGTATCATAAAAACGTTAGGAGCGGGGTTGAAACCTAGGCGTAGGCCGGAATAAGGCCATCCAAGCGCGTAGCGCGAGGTGGCGTTTCCGGCGAGTTCGAATGGTGTTTGCTGGAAACCCCAGTTCTCGCTGCCGCTCGAACCGGCTTATTCCGGCCTACATGACTATGGGACTTTAGTACCCTACATGAAGTTGTTTAGACTGATGAGTTGATCAAGAAGTTGGCTATCAGCCCCATCTACACAAATAACCCCAGCCCCTTTGTTCAGCCTCATCAAGTATGGCGTCATCTGACTTGGGCCAATAGTCAACGGTTCATAAGGTTTCCAAACGAAACTAGAGAAATTTAGATATAGTGTTGTGCCTGTATAATCGATTTTGCCTTTATTATGCAAGGCAAGAATCGCAGCTTTCTTGTTTACGACCGAAGGTGAATTATACAAATCTTGTATCTCTACGCTGAGATTACCGCCAACATTTAGGTTCTTGCTCGCAAAATCACCAGCCCAACCCGCTGTCGAATAATGATTTGCGTCGATTATGGTAAAGCGGCTAAAAACGATCGCTTTGCCTTTACATTTCTCAGTAGTTGGCCACTTGGTGCGATTGTCATCCTTTTGCCATAATTTATTACCAAGACCATCGTTCACAATTTTATTGACAGCATTACTTATATCTGTAAATCCGACTTCTTGTTTTAACATCAAAATAACAAATTCGCCGGGATTATCATCCAAAAAACTTCGGATATCCGCAATTACCGAATCGACAGTCATGCCTAAATCAATGGGTCCATGGAATACATTATAGCCAGAAAAAAACGTAGCCCCACAGCGTATGTCCAGCGCCCTTACTCCTGCGTCTAATTGTCCGCGAATATTGAGATTCTGTGCACGTACCATGGGAGTATAGGCATATTCGTACGCCCCCGAATCATGAGTTCCGGGAATTACAAGTTCGGTAATAGGCTTGTCGTATTTAAAAGAATTATCCCGCAACAACGTCATCCAATTGTTTCCAGCCACATCAACCTCAATTAATTAATTTTTTTTCAAGAGTAAGTAATTATTCGTTATTAGTCAAACTTCACGAATATATGTGATGTTTAAAACATTCTGACAATACTTTACCCAGTCCTGTAGGTCGGGTTAGCGTAAAGTAACCCAACATTTTGCGTGAATGAGTCGGGTTACGGCTAGCGCCGAGGTCGACGCTCCCACTACCGGCATTTAATCCCGCTTAATCTCATTAAAATAAAGCGTAGCCCCAATCACCGCAGCCGGGGCGACGATGATATTCAGCACCGGAACGGTCAGCCCCAACACCGCCAGTCCGCCAAAGCTTAACGCGCCCATCCTGACACTTTTGACCAGGTTTTTCTGTTCGGAAAACAATACACCCTCGTTTTCCAGCGGATAAGCCAGATATTCCAACGCCATGCCCCAAGCGCCGAACAATGCCCAAAGCACAGGCGCAATCACATTGATACCGGGAATAATCGACACAATCAGCAACGGTAAGGCTCGAGTTCCCAGATAGCCCATGCGTTTTAATTCCGCCAGCAGAACCTTAGCTAAGGGCGGCTCATTTATTGTAATGGGTTTGTCGCTTACCATTGCCAGCGTTTTTGCCGATAAATGGCCGTAAAACGGCGCGGCAATCAGATTCGCCAGTACCGTAAAAGTGAAAAAACCGGCGATGAAAAAGCTGATGAAAAACAGCGGCCATAATATCCAGCTCAGCCATTGCAGCCAGCCGGGGATGAATTGGTCGATCAAATCGGCAATATAAAAATAACTTAAGGCCAAGGCGGCGCTGTACAAAACGATATTAATCAATACCGGAATGATGATGAATTTGCGCAATTCCGGGCGGCTCACTAATTTCAGGCCTTTAAATAAAAAACCTACGGCTAATACCGGGTTGCTGCCTTTTTTATCAAAGTGCATGTCTTAATCCTCTCACGCCTTGCTCGGCAGGATTCAATACCACACCGCGCTCGGTCACAATGGCGTTAATCAGTTCCGCCGGGGTTACGTCAAAGACCGGATTCCAGGCGCTAACCAGGGAATCCTCGTTGCTATAACACGCAGGCAATAATTCGTTCGGGTTGCGTTGTTCGATTTCTATCAGATCACCGCTAGGCATAGTCCAGTCTATGGTCGTGGTTGGTGCTACCACCATTAACTTGACGCCATGCTGTTTGGCCAGCACGGCCAGGGAATAGGTGCCGATTTTATTTGCCGCATCGCCATTCGCGGCAATGCGGTCTGCACCGACCACAATCCAATCGACAGCACCGGACTTCATCAGCCATGCCGCCGCCGAATCGGCAATCAAGGTCGAAGCAATGCCGTCTTGCGCCAATTCCCAAACGGTCAGCCTTGCACCTTGCAGCCAGGGCCGGGTTTCGCCCGCATAAATGTTAATGCGCTGGCGTTGATAAGCGCTACGAATAACGCCCAGCGCCGTGCCGTAACCGCCGGTTGCCAAGGCCCCGGCGTTACAATGCGTCATCACGCCTTTAGCGTCGGCCAGAATATCGGCGCCCAGTTCGCCCATTTTGTGATTGGCCGCAATATCGTCGCTGTGGATTTTTTCCGCACAAGCCAGAACGGCCGCCATCGGATTATCCAGCTGCTTGGCCAATGTGGTCTTCATCTGATCCAGCGCCCAAAACAGATTGACCGCCGTGGGCCTGGATTTTGCCAACAACTCTATATCAGCCGTCACTTTTTGCCGCCAATGATTGGACTGCGCGTAATGCTTACGTACCGACAGCGCCACGCCGTAAGCCGCCGCTATGCCGATAGCCGGTGCGCCGCGAACGCGCATGCTGGCAATGGCTGCTGTTACGCCGACGGCGTCCTGGTATTCATCGTAAACAATTTTTTCCGGCAATTGTCGCTGATCCAGCACTTTTAAAGCATCGCCTGTCCATTGCAAGGCTTGTACAGTCAATTTATTTTGCATAGTCATTTAATATAAAAATAAAATCTAATTATTGAGTGTCTTTATAAGAGACGAAAGGTGCAAGGTTTTTTTGCCCTTCGCCTTTCGCCTAAATCTTTCCTTCGTGCCGAATAGTGTCTAAAAAGTTATAATTCGGCAACCCAAACCTAGGAATATCTTATGACAGTTGTCGATACCCTCATCCACGCTCGCTGGATTATACCCGTTGAACCGGAATCCGTAACCTTAGAACACCATACGCTGGTTATCGATAATGGTCGAATCATCGACCTGCTGCCGACCGATCTTGCCCAGCAGAAATACCAAGGTACGACAACCGAGAATCTGGACAACCACGCCCTGCTGCCCGGCTTAATCAACAGCCACACCCATGCCGCGATGACGTTAATGCGCGGTATTGCCGACGATTTACCGCTGATGGACTGGCTTGCCAACCATATCTGGCCGCTGGAACAAAAATGGATGAGCGAGGCGTTTGTCAAAGACGGTACCGACTTGGCAATAGCCGAGATGATACTGGGCGGGACGACCTGCTTCAATGACATGTATTTTTTCCCGGAAATCACCGCGGCGCAGGCGAACCATCACGGCATCCGCGCCAGCGTCGGCCTGATCGTTATCGATTTTCCGACGGTCTGGGCCGAAAACAGTGACGCCTATATTGAAAAAGGCCTGGCTCTGCATGAACAACTGCGGCACCATCCGCTGATTTCCACTCCGTTTGCGCCGCATGCACCGTACACGGTGTCGGACGAACCGTTGCAAAAAATCAAAACTCTGGCCGATGAACTGGAACTGCCGATCCATATGCATGTCCACGAAACGCAGCACGAGATCGAGCAGCAACTGGAAAAAACCGGACAGCGCCCTCTGCAAAGATTGCATGAACTCGGCCTGATCGATCCGTCGTTCATCGCGGTACACATGACCCAGTTGACCGATGATGAAATCATCCGGTTTGCAGAATCCGGCGCGCATATCGTGCATTGCCCCGAATCCAATTTAAAACTGGCCAGCGGCTTTTGCCCGGTTGCCAAATGTATCGCCGCAGGCATCAATGTGGCTTTGGGTACCGACGGCGCGGCCAGCAACAACGACTTGGATATGTTCGGCGAAATGCGCACTGCGGCATTGCTCGGCAAAGCCGTTGCCGGTGACGCCAGCGCCATTCCAGCCATGACCGCCCTGCGCATGGCGACCATCAACGGCGCCAAGGCTTTGGGCCTGCATAATGAAATCGGCTCATTAAGCCTCGGCAAAGCCGCCGACGTGATTGCCGTTGATTTATCGCATCTGGAAACCCAGCCGCTCTATTGCCCGGTTTCGCAGATTGTCTACGCCGCCAGCCGCCAGCAAGTCACCGATGTCTGGGTAGCGGGCAAACGTTTGTTAAAACAGCGCCATCTGACTACGGTTAATATTGATGAGTTGAGGATGAAAATCGCCGAATGGCGGGAGCGGTTGGCGGGTTGATTTTTTCACCACGAACGACTGCATGGAGCAATTACCAAAACGCGAAGAACATCGAGAAAAATATCGCTGGTTCCCAAGCTAAGACCGGATCGGTTCGGGTCGAGCCAAAACCAACCAGTCGTCCTGTAGGACGTAATAACTTCAGCGTATTGCGTCCTACGATTGATTTACTGATTCCACTTCATAACCGGCACTGATGAAATAGAGTTCTTTGGCGAGCCTTCAATCACCCTGTCACTGTAAGCCAAATAGACCAGAACATTACGTTTTTTATCATAAAAACGCACCACTTGCAGACTCTTGAAAACCAGCGACAGACTTTCTTTAAACACCACCTCGCCATTTTTCAATTTATCCAGTTTGCCGGTATCAATTGCGCCTATTTGCCGACAGGCAATTGATGCTTCTGTTGGGTCTTCAGCCAGACCTACCGCACCTTTCATTCCGCCGGTTTTAGCGCGTGATACATGACAAGCAACACCGGGAACATCAGGATCGTCGAAGGCTTCAATCACAATTTTATTATTGGCTCCGAGCAGCCTAAATGTCGTGCTGACATCACCGATTTCTTCGGCTGACACAGTAAAGGCTAAGGTGCTGAGAACCATTGTTAGCGCACACAAGATTTGTTTTTTCATCAGTTTATCCACAAAGTTAAGAAGTTATTCTGCCTTTACTGCCCGAACGCAGCAAGACCCAAGTTGTATCCGCTTTCAACTATCCGTTTTCAAAACCGGCACCGCCGCCAGCAGCTTTTTGGTATAAGCCTGCTTGGGCTGAGTCAAAACCTCAGCCACACTGCCCTGCTCGATGATCTTGCCCTGGTACATTACGGCAACGTCATCGGCTATTTCGGCGACGACGGCAAGATCATGGGTGATGAACAAATAGCTCACGCCTTTTTCCTGCTGCAAGGTTTTAAGCAACTGGATAATCTGCGCCTGTACCGACACGTCCAGCGCGCTGGTCGGCTCGTCGCAGACGATCAGTTTGGGTTCGACCGCCAAGGCACGGGCTATGCAGATGCGCTGGCGCTGCCCTCCGGAAAACTCATGCGGATAACGCAGCGCCGAATCTTCGGGCAAATCGACTTGCTGCAACAGTTGCCGGACTCGGGTCTTGCGCTGCTCGGAACTCACCTTGGGATGCAAGGCTCTGATGCCTTCGGCGATGATGTCGCCGACCAGCATGCGCGGATTCATCGATGAAAAAGGGTCCTGAAACACGATCTGGATATTGGCGCGTTGTTGCCGCAAAGCTTCTCCGCTTAAGGCATTCAACTCGACGCCGTTGATCACGACCCGACCGCTGCCGGGTATCAGGTTTAACAAGCTCTTGCCCAGGGTGGTTTTGCCGCAGCCGGATTCGCCGACCAGGGCCAGGGTTTTACCTTGCTGTATGTCAAAACTGACGCCATCGACTGCCCGCACAAAATCGACTACCCGCTTGAAAATGCCTTTTCGGATCGGATAATAACAATAAAAATCGCTGACCTGTAGTAACGGCGGTTTTTCTTGCGCGCTGTGCGTCAAGCAACTCTGCATCAACGGCAGCGCATTCAGCAGCTTGCGGGTATAAGGATGTTTGGGCTGGTTAAAAAACTCGGCGGTCGCGCCGGTTTCGACGATTTTACCCTGCTGCATGACCGCAACCCGGTCGGCCATTGTGGATACCAGCGCCAAGTCATGACTGATCAGCCACAACGCCATGCCGGTCTGTTGCTGGATAGCTTTCAGCAGCGCCAGGATTTGCGCCTGGATGGTCACATCCAGGGAGGTGGTCGGTTCGTCGGCGATCAATAAATCCGGTTTGCCCGCCAAGGCAATGGCTATCATCACCCGTTGCCGCTGGCCGCCGGAAAGCTGATGCGGATAGTCTTTAATACGCTGCTTTGGATCAGGTAGTTCAACTTGCTGCAACAATTCCAGCGCCCGTTGTTTAACCGCTGCCCTGGGCAGGTCGAAATGCAACTTGATGACTTCCTCGATCTGGCTGCCGATGGTCATCACCGGGTTCAGCGAGGACATCGGATCCTGAAAAATAAAGCCGATACGCCGACCGCGGATTTTGCACAGCTCGAATTCGGAGCGGTTTAGTAAATTATCGCCTTGCAGGTTGATCGCGTCGGCATTCAGCCTTGCATTATTGGGCAATAATCTGAGCACCGACAAGGCGGTGATCGATTTGCCGGAACCGGATTCTCCGACCAACGCGAAGGTTTCGCCTGCATGGATCTCAAAACCAATGTCGTCGACCACCGTCTGCCGGTGGTTGAAGGTGACGCTAAGATGCTTAACGGCCAGTATCGGATTATTCATTGCCGCTCCGTCTCGGATCGAACGCATTTTGCACCACATCGGCAAACAGATTGGCGGCCAGCACCAGCGCGAACATAAACACAAAGGCGGCCGTCAGTGACCACCACACGATAGGCTCACGGGCCATTTCCAGCCGCGCGCCGTTAATCATATTGCCCCAGCTGTAGCTGGTCGGATCGACGCCGATATTGATGTAGGACAACACTGCTTCGGCCAGCACCAGCGAGCTGAAATCCAGCACCACGGAAATCAGCACGATATGCATCACATTGGGCAGGATGTGGCGCAGCAAAATCGCGCCTTGCTTAACGCCCAACGCGGAGGCGGCCTGAACGTACTCCATTTCCCGGAGTTTGAGGGTTTCCGCCCGGAGCAACCGGCATAAGCCCGTCCAACTGGTCACGCCGAGGATCATGCACAGGAATAATAAGCGCGTATCGACCCTGACGATAACGCTGGTAAAGGCGGCTTCATGATTGGCCATATAGACCTGCACCATCAGGATCGAGGCGGCTATCAGCAACACGCCGGGGATCGAGTTGAGCGTGGTGTAAAGGTATTGGATGATGTCGTCTACCCAGCCGCGAAAAAATCCGGCCAGGATGCCGAAGATGATCGCCATCGGCAGCATGATTAACGTGGTTAAGGTGCCAATAACCAGGCCGGTGCGTATGCTTTTTACCGCCTGATAAAAAACGTCTTCGCCGACTTTGTCGGTGCCGAAAATATGATAATAGGCGGATAAGTGGATTGAGGCGTAACTGAACGATACGATAACAAACACGACAGCCCAGACTGTTTTCGCCGTTGAACTGCGTATGAAGCGTTTATGCTGCTCAGCTAATAATCCCCACATCAGCAACATAACAAAACCAATCAAACTGGCGCCTTGAGCCAAGCCGTAAACGGCTTTTTGCAGAATGTCGGCAATATGCTGCGTTTCAGTATCCTCCAAATGCCTGCCGCCGAATTCCAGACGCGGATAAGCCCATTGTATGGAGCCGTCCGCCAGCGTCATCATTTCCTTGCTGTACAGCGTGGTCGCAAAAGGCGCGGAATAGGTTTTCTCGCCATGCTCGCGCAACGGCGTCGCGAAGGCATCCAGCAGACTGATAATCTCGTTTTTCTTGTCGTCTGCAGGTTTAAAATGCACGGAATCGAGCAAGCCGATCAGCACAAAAAACAACAGTACCACCAATGACGCCATGCCGATTTTACTGCGTCCTATTTGTTGTAGCGGACGCTGAATATGCTCTTTGCCGCGCAGGTAAATGCCCAGCGCCAGCATTACTACAATCAGCACATAGATCAGCGCGTCTGTCCATAGAACCACCATTACGACAACCTCACGCGCGGGTCAACCAGGGTGTAGGAAATATCGGTCAATAACAGCCCGATCACATATAGCACCGAACCCAGGAAAACCATCGCGCGAACGATAGCGAAATCCTGGCTGTTGATCGCATCAATGGTATAACTGCCTAAACCGGGGATACTGAAAAACGATTCCATGATCAGGCTGCCCATGAATAACAGCGGCAACACCACTACGACACCGGTCAAAATAGGAATCATCGCATTGGGCAACACATGCCGGAACAGGGTTTGGGTTTCGGTTAAGCCCTTGGCTCTGGCGGTGCGCACATAGTCTTTTTCGACTTCTTCCAAAAACAAGGTTCGGTACCAGCGAACACCTGAACCGATGCCTGAAAACACGCCGATCAACACCGGCAGGATCAGGAACTTGATCGCCGCCATGCCGTCGTCATAGCCGGATATGGGCACCAGCCTTAAGACTTTACCGATGAAAAACTGCCCGCCGATGATATAAAACAGCGAGGAAATCGACATCAAAATCACGCATAACACCAAGCCTGCATGTTCCAGATAACTGTTGCGAAACAGCACCATCATTAAGGCAAAACAAATATTCACCAGCAAGCCGATCATCAACGTCGGCAACGCCACGGCAAGACTCGGCAAGGCACGCTCTTTAATGTCAGCGCCGATATTCCGACCACTATCGGACACACCAAAACGAAACAACAACAAGCCGACCGATTTTTGGTAAAAAATGGTGTCGGTTATTTTTTTCTCACCTTGCGCATCATCATTCCAGAGTAACGGCACATCGTAGCCGTGCTGCTGTTTCCAGTTGGCGATGGATTGCTCGGTAACGTGCTTTTGCCCCAGTTGCATCCTCGCCATATCGTCCGGGCTGTTGACGACGAAGAACAGCACGAAGGTTAAGATATTGACGCCCATCAATAAGGGTAAGCTGTATAAAAGTCGCCGGATGATATATTGAGTCATAGCTTGGTTCCCTTGATCCGGCGGCGATAGGCAATAACTGCCGGAATCAACATCAACACAAATACCGCGCCACCCAACACCAAAGGCCAAAATACCGGTTCATTCCATTGTTGCCTTTTTGTATCTCGATCGGCCGTATCAATGCGGGTATATTTCAGCTGGTTATTCGCCATCAGATTGGGTTTGAGATTTTTGTACCAGTGATGAAACAGTGAAAAGTTCTTTGGATGATAGCCGAAAACCCACGGCGCATCATGGCGCACAATCTCCTGCATTTGCTGAATAATCCGGTAGCGCTGCTCGCTGTTATCCATGTTGCGCATTTGCTCGAATAAACGGTCGAATTCGGGGTTATGGTAATTGGCGGCATTTTCACCGCCGTGCTGCACTTTGGAATTGGCACCGTACAGCAGGAAAAAGAAATTCTCGGGATCGGGGTAATCGGCGTTCCAGCCCCAGACAAAGATCTGCGCATTACCGGTACGCATTTTTTCCTGGAAACGGTTGTAATCGGTGCCGCGTATCACCAGTTTTATGCCCAGCTTTTCAAATTGTTTGCGATACCAGTTCATCCGGGGACGATCATCAATGCTCGCAGCGGTGGTATCGAAATACAAAATCAGGGCTGCTTTAGTTTTAGGATCTATACCATTGGCATAACCGGCTTCGGTCATCAATTGCCTCGCGTCAGCGATTTTTTTACGCTGGACCTTATTGGTCTGCCACTCGTAAACATAGGGATTAATGCCCGTCTTTTCATCAAACCCATAAATGCCAGGCGGCAAAACGCCTTGAGCAACAACGCCGCGCCCGTTGGTAAAAATGGAAATATATTCTTCATAATCGACCGCGATAGCGATAGCCTGCCGTAACTTTCGCCCCTGTTCGGTCGCACCGCCTACGGTCGCGTCAAGCATGTTAAAGCCCATGTAAAAACTGGATATCGCCACCGAGGTTTGCAGCTGAATGCCTTTTTCAAGCAGGGTAGGCGTTAGCGCGACATCGCCGCTGCCGGTAAATTGTATGGCCTGATCGAAACTGTCAGAGGCGATGCCCGACGCATCGTAATAACCTTGCAAAAATTTGGTCCAATAGGGAATGGTTTCTTTTTCCAGCATAAAGACCACTTTATCGATAAACGGCAGTTTTTTTCCCGCATCAACCAGCAGGCCTTTTTGTTTGTCTTCAGCTTCGCCTTCGGTCGGATAGGTTTCAAGATGGAACAACGGATTTTTAAGCAAGACCATGCGTCGGTTCGGGTTATTTTCGGCCATTAAATAGGGCCCTGTACCTAGCGGAAACCAGTCCAGGGTAATGTTTTTGTCGGCAAGTCCGGCCTGATCGTAAAACACATCCGCTTCCCACGGCATCGGCGAGAAAAACGGCATGGCCAACCAATAGATGAATTGCGGATATTTGCCTTTAATACGAATGCGGTATTGGTAACGGCTGAGTGCTGTCGTACCGACCATCGGCAGGTTTCTAAGCGCTGCCTTGGGTTTATCGCCAACCTGTTTGGAGAAATCATCAAAACCGACGATATAATTCTTCATGATTTCGGCTATCGGCGACTGAATTTTGGGATGCGCCAAGCGTTTGATCTGGTAAACATAATCCTCGGCAGTGAGTTCACGCGAGCCGGTGGCTTTAAAATCATTCAGCGACGCAGCCGACTCGATTTGCGCTGGGTTTAACCGGTGATATTCATAATCGCCCTGGGCGTTTTTTGCCAGCGCAGGGTGCGGCTGATAACGAATACCGGGCTGAATTTCAATCCTATAATCGGTAAACGCAATATCGTCGTCATTTGCGCCATAGTCCAATTTCTCGCCTTTCTGATTCAGGTGAATAACCTCAGGCATACGGGCAGCGGTTAACGGCACCAATTGATAAGGCCTTTTTAAATAATGATATTGAAAAGGCGGCTCGTAAATCTGCGCGATAAAGGCATATTCGTTGGCATTGTAGGATACAGCCGGATCAAAATGCTTGGGCCGCTCGGAAAATGACCCATATAAAACCGCCTGCTTGCCTTCGTCTTCGCTATACGGATTATTAAGCTGCTCTGATTCCCTGGCCGTACACGAAACCGAGACGGCCAAAAATACGGCCGACAACATCAGGACTAATACACGAACTTTGCAGGATTGCATCTTCATACGACTACATGAAATTAAAAGGCAGGCCAACCCATGGAACAGCGGTGTGCCGACAACAAAAGACTGGACATCAATAAAAGGCTCATAGATACTTGAATCTCTATTGTAACAACAAAAACACCGGGAGATGATAATGGGTTTTATGCAGGGCAAACGGGTCTTGATTGTGGGCTTAGCCAGTAATCGTTCTATCGCATGGGGTATTGCGGAGGCTATGCATCGCGAAGGCGCTGAATTAGCTTTTACCTTTCAAAATGAAAAGCTGCAAAGTCGCGTCGAGGAAATGGCTGGAAAATGCAATTCCAACATTACCATTGAATGCGATGTCAGCATTGATGAACATATCGACACGGTATTTAACAAGCTGGGCGAACACTGGGACGGTTTGGATTGCATCGTACATTCGGTCGCTTTCGCACCCCGCGACGCACTGAACGGTGATTATGTTGATGTGACCACCCGAGAAAACTTCCAAATTGCCCACGATGTGAGTTCTTACAGCTTTACCGCCTTGGCAAAAGCCGGACGTGCGATGATGCAAGGTCGCAACGGTTCGCTGTTGACCCTGACTTATTTAGGTGCCGACCGGGCGATTCCTAACTACAATGTCATGGGTGTTGCCAAAGCCAGCCTGGAAGCCAATGTCCGTTACATGGCGGTGGCCTTAGGCGCGGAAGGTACGCGCGTTAATGCGATTTCAGCAGGCCCTATCAGAACGCTTGCTGCATCGGGTATTAATGATTTTAGATCTATGCTCAGCAAAGCGGCCGATACCGCGCCGTTAAAGAAAAATGTCACCATTGAAGAAGTCGGCAATGCGGCGGCTTTTCTGTGTTCTGATCTGGCTTCGGGCATTACCGGCGAAATCACCTTTGTGGATTGCGGCTATAACATTGCCGGTTTAGCGGCATCTTAAAGCAATAATTTTGACACAAAAAAAAGGGAGCTTTAAGCTCCCTTTTTTATTTCAGGTTCGACGTTTATTTAGGTGCTTTTACCGAGATGTCAGCATCTCCCTGTAAACTGTTTACCAACGCATTAAACTCAGTCTGACCGAAAGCTTTGGCAATATTTTTGGTCGCCAATTCCATTTGTTTCTTGTCGTCCTCAGTCATTACGCCTTCTTTTACTTTTGACAGACTCACGACCACCTGCTCACCTGCAGGCAATTCAGCAATAAAGAGGGTCGACTTGCCACCAACAGGCTTAGCCGCCTTAAAAATCGCTTCACTCAACGGCAATGGCACATCATCCTTGCTGCGCGTTAATCCCGTAACCGTCTTTACTGGCAACTTATTTTCAGCCGCAACCGTTTGAATAGACTCTCCTGCCTGTAACCGGGCTTTAATCTGCCGAGCGGTTTCGACAGCCTGTAATTTGGCTTTATCGGCCAATAACACGGCAACTATATCGGGATTAACATCTTTTAGTTCTCTCACAGCAGCGGTCTTGTGCTCTGAAAGCCGCAACACGACCAGACGATCGGTTCCCAATTCTATAGGTGTACTATTGTTACCTTGCAGAACTTCTTCAGTGAAGGAGGCGCGGCGAATTTTTTCGTCAGCGGCAATGCCCTCACCTTTATCTTTGGTGAACAAGGCCGATTTCTGGATAGTGATACCCAAAGCATCCGCCACTGTTTTCAGATTGTCAGGGTTTTCATAACTCATTTCGGTCAGCGTTTCAGCTGACTCATAAAAAGCGGTTTCTGCCTGGGCTTTCTGAAAAGCCTTGGTGACTTCGTTTTTAACAGCATCGAACGGCTTGATCTCTCCCGGCATTAACTCGGTGACTTTAATCAAGTGATAACCAAATGCCGACTTAACGGGTTTTGATACTTCACCCAATTTTAAAGCACTCGCAGCGTCTTCGAATGATTTTTCCATGACGCCCACATTAAACAGGCCTAAATCCCCGCCTGTTTTAGCGGACAATTTATCATCGGAAAATTCTGCCGCAACAGCTGCAAAGTCTTTAGTTGCCAATTCTTCTTGGGCTTTTAAGGCCTTGTCTAAAGCGGTTTTTTCGTCGACCTTGTCATTAATTGCAAACAGGATATGACTGATTTTTCTTCGCTCTGCGGTGGTATATTGATCTTTCTGCTCTTCATAGTAGGCTTTCAGCTTGTCATCGGTTACCGCTATAGTTTTGGCTATATCTTCAAGTGCCAATTCTATGTACTCTACAGAAACCTGCTCAGGCGTTTGATATAAGTCCTGATGCTGCTGATAATAGGCCGCTATATCTTGCTCTGAAGGCTGTTCTGTCGACTTTTGCACCGCAACGGTGATGTAATCCACATCGCGCTGCTGATTCTGGATTTTGAAAAAACTTTCCACATCATATTTTGTTGCAAAACTGCTATCGATAATGCTGCGCTGAAACTGCTCCATGATCAGAGCATTTTTGATTCTGTTTACAAATTCCCCTGAGGATATTTTTTGTAAGCTAAGCATTGTCTTATATCGCTTATCATCAAATTTTCCGTCTACCTGAAAATAGGGCAAGGATTGAATAAAATCACGCGCAGTATCATCAGTTGTAACCAGACCTTTAGCATGCACATGTTGCAATAAGACCTCATCTTTTATTAGTTTTTCTAATGCTTGTGCCTTCAAGGTTTGTTCGTCAAACGCCATCCCCTGAAAATTCTGGCTATATTGTTCATAAGCCTTATTAACATCGCGCTGAAAAAAATCCTTATCACCTACGGAAGCGACAGGCGCCTCTTCTCCAGTATCCACATAATTCTGAATGCCCCATAAAGCAAAGGGGACACAAATCACTATCAAAATACCCCATGCAAAAGCACCCTGTGCTTTTTCTCTAATTTTTGTCAGCATAATGCTCTGCCCTAAAGAAACAACTTACAATAATCAAAAAAAAAGCCCCGAATCAATTGATCCGGGGCTTTTTTAATTTGGCGGAGTGGACGGGACTCGAACCCGCGACCACCGGCGTGACAGGCCGGTATTCTAACCAACTGAACTACCACTCCAAAGTCTGGTGGGTGCTGAGGGGTTCGAACCCCCGACCCTCGCCTTGTAAGGGCGACGCTCTCCCAGCTGAGCTAAGCACCCGACTAAAGAAATCCTAGTTTACAGCATCTTTTAAAGATTTACCAGCTTTAAATGAAGGAATTTTTGCAGCCTTAATAGTAATCTCAGCCCCAGTTTGTGGATTACGTCCTTTGCGCTCAGCTCTTTCTTTTACAGCATAGGTTCCAAAGCCAACTAAAGCGACTGAATCACCGCTGCTTAATGCTTTTGTAACTGCACCAATAAAGCCATCTAATGCACGACCCGCATCCGCTTTAGTCAATTCAGCAGACTCTGCTATAGCGTCAATAAGTTCCGATTTATTCATTATTCCCCCTTAGGAAGTCATTTTTTAAAATTATATTCTACAAGACCAGCATGATAATTTTTATGCATCCATGGTAAGCGACACAAAAAACTCGGGTATTTATAACAACTGCACTTACGTAGTGTCAAGCATTAACCACCCCGGAGGCCATGATTTTTGGGGTTTTGCCATTTTTTGGACAAAACCCCAAATTGATTAATGCGCTGTTAGACCCTGATTTACTATTTTAACTGCTTCAGTTTCATTTTTTCCTGACTCTTCCACTTCCTTTTTTTCAAACGGAACTGGCATATATTGTAAAGCGACTTCCAATACCTCATCTATCCAATGAACCGGCTTTATTACCAAGTTCTGCTTGATGTTTTCCGGTATTTCAACTAGATCTTTTTCATTCTCAGCAGGTATCAAAACCGTTGTTATGCCGCCGCGATGAGCAGCCAGAAGCTTTTCTTTCAAGCCCCCAATAGGCAACACCTCCCCTCGCAAGGTAATTTCACCGGTCATGGCCACACAAGCTCGAACCGGTATCTTGGTCAAGGCTGAAATAATGGCCGTACACATACCCACACCTGCACTCGGACCATCTTTTGGTGTAGCACCCTCAGGCACATGAATATGTATATCGTTCTTCTGAAACAGCTCATTATCGATACCCAGGATTTCTGAACGACTCCTGACAACCGTCATTGCCGCTTCAATTGACTCCTTCATCACATCGCCGAGCTTACCCGTTGCCGAATGCTTACCTTTTCCGGGAATGACCGCAGTCTCAATAGTTAATAACTCTCCCCCCACTTCGGTCCAAGCCAAACCGGTAACCTGTCCAATCTGATCCTTCTCTTCAGCAAGACCATAATGAAAACGCTTAACTCCCAAATAATTATCCAAATTTTCAGGATTCACCACGACTTTGGCTTTTCTCGGCTTCAACAATAAATCTTTCACCACTTTACGACAAATTTTCGAAATTTCCCGCTCAAGACTCCGAACACCGGCTTCGCGAGAGTAATAACGAATCATATCCCTGACCGCGTCTTCTGTAATTTGAATTTCTCGTTCTTTAAGACCGTTATTTTTAACTTGTTTCGGAACCAAATACCGAATTGCGATATTGATTTTTTCGTCTTCCGTGTAGCCGGCAATGCGTATAACCTCCATTCTATCCAACAATGCTGGAGGAATGTTCATGGTATTTGCAGTCGCAACAAACATCACATCAGACAAGTCAAAATCCACTTCCAGATAATGATCTGAAAAAGTGTGGTTCTGCTCGGGATCCAGGACCTCTAATAAAGCCGACGCCGGATCACCTCGAAAATCGGCCGCCATTTTGTCGATTTCATCTAGCAAAAACATAGGATTGCGCGTTTTCACTTTAGCCAGATTCTGCAAAATCTTACCCGGCATAGAGCCTATATAAGTTCGACGATGCCCACGAATTTCGGCCTCGTCACGCACTCCACCCAAGGACATACGCACGTACTTGCGATTAGTTGCCCTGGCAATAGACTCGCCCAGCGAGGTTTTTCCTACGCCTGGGGGCCCCACCAAACACAAAATCGGTCCTTTGAGTTGTTTTACTCGCTGCTGAACAGCAAGATACTCAAGAATACGCTCTTTAACCTTATCTAAACCATAGTGTTCGGCCTCTAAAACCTGCTCAGCAACCTTTAGATCATGCCGTACTTTGGTTTTTTTCTTCCATGGCACATTGACCATCCAGTCAATATAATTGCGCACCACGGTTGCCTCAGCTGACATAGGTGACATCTGTTTAAGCTTATTAAGCTCAGCATCCGCTTTTGTTTTAGCTTCCTTAGACATACCCGCGTCTTCAATCTTCTTCGCCAACGCTTCAATTTCATTAGGCACATCATCCATATCCCCTAATTCTTTTTGAATCGCCTTCATCTGTTCATTCAGATAGTATTCCCTTTGATTCTTCTCCATTTGCTGCTTAACGCGCACGCGAATTCTTTTCTCCATCTCCAGAAGATCAACCTCTCCTTCCATTAAGGTCATTAAATCTTCAAGGCGCTTTTCAATATCTGCCGTTTCAAGGATAGCCTGTTTTTCATTAACCTTTAAAGTCATATGAGCCGCCATCGTATCGGCAAGCCGACTTGGATCATCAATGCCTGCTAACGAATTCAACACTTCTGGCGGAATCTTATTATTGAGCTTAACGTATTGATCAAACGAATTAATGACCGTCCGCTGCAACACATCCTGCTCTTGCTCGGTTAGCTTTAAAACGTCGAAAATTTCCGTTATGACCGCAGAAAAATAGCTCTCTGTCTCTTTATAGTGCAATACTTTGCTGCGCTGAACCCCTTCAACCAGAACCTTGACCGTTCCATCCGGCAACTTAAGCATTTGCAGGATATTAGCCAGAGTCCCTACCTCATAAAGATCGGCAACATCGGGATCATCAACTTCTGCTTCTTTTTGCGCAACCAACAATATTTGTTTGCTGTCCTTCATCGCAGCATCCAAAGCATCAATCGATCTTTCCCTGCCGACAAACAAGGGAATGACCATGTGCGGATAAACCACGACATCTCTGAGCGGCAAAACCGGAATCAGTACATTTATTTGTTGTAACTCTGTCATTTTGTGCGTTTCCATAAATGGAACCTTATAACAATTTTCTTGAAAAAGAGATTATGGGGTCGTTAATTAGAATAGCAAGGATGCCACCTCAAAATAGTACCTTTGATTATCTACAGCACAAAAAAAGGGAGCTTTAAAAAATAAAAGCTCCCTTTATCATCCATCGATAATCTTTAAGACTCCGCAGAAGCCTTTTTCTTTTCGGTTTCATAAACCAAAATAGGCTCTGACTCACCTGAAATAACACCACCATCGACAACAACCTTGCAAATATTATCCGCAGACGGCAACTCATACATGGTGTTCAGCAGAACATTTTCAACGATAGTTCTTAGCCCTCTCGCTCCTGTTTTTCGCTCCATAGCTTTGCGAGCAATTGCAATCAGAGAGTCATCCCGAAATTCCAGTTCAGCGCCTTCCATTTCAAATAAATGCTTATATTGTTTGATTAGCGCATTTTTAGGCTCGGTCAATATTTGCACCAAAGCTTTCTCGTCCAACTCTTCTAAGGTAGCAATAACAGGAAGACGACCCACAAATTCAGGAATCAATCCATATTTAATCAGATCTTCCGCCTCGACTTCGGCAAACAGTTGCCCAATATTTCTAGACTCATCTTTAGTTTTTATTTCAGCTGAAAAACCTATTCCTCCTTTTTCGGAGCGATCTTTAATAACCCGATCCAAACCGGCAAAAGCACCGCCTACTATAAACAGAATATTAGCCGTATTAACTTGCAAAAATTCCTGCTGAGGATGCTTGCGCCCGCCTTGAGGCGGAACCGAAGCAATAGTTCCTTCAATCAGTTTCAACAAAGCCTGCTGAACACCTTCACCCGACACATCACGGGTAATTGACGGGTTATCTGATTTCCTGGAAATCTTATCGATTTCATCAATATAAACGATACCGGTTTCAGCCTTCTCTACATCATAATCACATTTTTGCAGAATCTTCTGAATGATATTTTCTACGTCTTCACCGACATAACCCGCTTCTGTCAACGTAGTTGCATCAGCAATAGTAAACGGCACATCCAATAATCGAGCTAAAGTCTCAGCCAGCAAGGTTTTCCCTGAACCGGTAGGCCCAATCAACAAAATATTACTTTTTGCCAATTCAACGCTATCTTTTTTAGACTTACTACGTAGGCGTTTATAGTGATTATAAACAGCTACTGCCAAAATCTTTTTCGCATTTTCCTGCCCGATAACATAGCTATCAAGCTCTTCTTTTATCTCTTTTGGCTTGGGCAACTCCCCGCCACCAAAAGAAAAAGAGGATTCATCCTGTAATTCGTCTTTTATAATGTCATTACAAAGATCTACACATTCATCACAGACATAAACCGATGGCCCTGCAATAAGCTTTCTGACCTCATGCTGACTTTTACCGCAAAAAGAACAGTAAAGCAGTTTGTCATCATCTTTGCTATTTTTGTCATTACTCATAAATTAGACTCCCGCAACCATCCAGAGATGATGTTTTTTTACTTTCGATAAAATAAAGAATATAGCGAAATACAAAAAAATACTAACCGTTATTTCTCCGCAACAGCTGTTCGACTCGACAATACTTGATCAATCAAACCATACTTAACAGAATCATTTGCACTTAAGAAGTTATCTCTGTCTGTGTCCTGCCGAACCTTTTCTATAGGTTGGCCGGTATGATCAGCAAGAATTTTATTCAATTTTTCTCTGATTGACAGAATTTCTTTGGCATGAATATCAAAATCGGAAGCCTGTCCCTGAAAACCGCCCAATGGCTGATGAATCATCATTCTTGAGTGAGGCAAACAATACCGCTTGCCTTTTGCTCCACCCGTCAGAAGCAGCGCTCCCATACTGGCAGCTTGTCCAATACACATAGTACTGACATCAGGCTTAATAAACTGCATCGTGTCATAAATTGACATGCCAGCAGTCACTGACCCACCTGGCGAATTGATATATAAATGAATGTCTTTATCAGGATTTTCCGATTCCAAAAAAAGCAACTGGGCGACAATCAGATTAGCCGAGTAATCTTCAACCTGCCCCACCAGAAAAATGACGCGTTCTTTCAATAATCTTGAATAAATATCAAAAGAACGCTCACCTCGAGCAGTTTGTTCAATAACGATAGGAACCAACCCACCCGCTGCTTCTGGAGCAATTACTTGATTTTCTATGTACTGATTATACATTTAAACCCCTTGGCCTTGTTTACTCATCGCATCACTAAAACTTATAGCTTCATCCGACACTTTTGCTTGAGCTACCAGCCAATCGATGGTCTGATTTTCCAGAACCATCTGCCGTACATCGTTCAATCGACTTTCATCAGAATAATACCAATCTATAACATCACTAGGACGCTCATAGCTCTTCGCCATATCTTCAATAGTAGAGCGTACTTTATTATCGTCCAGCTTAATGTCATTTTTATCAATAATTTCACCCAAGATAAGTCCCAGCGCTACTCGACGCTTTGCCCGCTCTTCAAATAAATCTCTTGGCAGTTTCACATCTTCCGGCTTCATTTTCTGTCTTTTAGCATTCTCGATGTACGGTTTCATCATACTTTCGACTTCCTGATCGACTAATGCATTTGGCACAAGGATCTGGATTTTTTCATACAAAGCATCCATCACTGCATTTTTAAGCTTACCGTGCAATGCCTGCTCAAGCTCACCCTCCAAATTACTTTTAATGTCTTCACGGAAAGCCTCTACCGAACCCTCAATACCGTATGCTTTAATAAAAGCATCATCAATTTCCGGCAATATTGGCTCTTCAACACTAATGACTTCAACTTCAAACTCAGCCACTTTACCGGTCAACTTCTCATTGCCGTATTCTTCCGGGAAAGTTACTTCAAAGGTTTTATTAGCACCCGCCGCGAGACCAATCAGGTTTTCTTCAAAACCTGGAATCATTTGTTTCGCGCCAATTTCAACAGGATAATTCTCTACTTTTCCGTCCGTAAAGTTCTCGCCTTCGGAAACTCCTGAGAAACCAATGGTCACGCGATCATGCTCCTGAGATGCACGCGCAACAACAGACCAAATTTTCTTTTGCGCTCTCAGCTTCTCAATCATGCCGTCAACATCAACATCTTGAACGGTAGCAACAGGCTTCGACACCTCAATTTGCTCAACACCTTCTAGTGATATTTCAGGATAGACCTCAAACTCGGCGATGTATTTGAAACCTTCGGCTTCATCTTCTGGCTGAATATGCGGGTAGCCGGCAGGTTTCAAATCCTGCTCCTTCAATGCCTCGTAATAAGTAGCTTGAATCAGATCCCCGGCTATTTCACCGCGAACCCGTTCTCCATACATTTTCTTAATGACATGTTGGGGTATTTTACCCGGACGAAAGCCATCAATCTTAACTTCGCGTGCTAACGACTTTAAACGTGCCGCCATTTTTTCCTGAACAACTTCTTCAGGCACGCAAACAGTCATTTTTCTGCTTAATTCTGATGTCTTCTCGACAGAAACTTGCATTTCTTTACCTCAGCTAAATTTAAAATAAGAATTTTATAGAACACCGGTAAACGGCTCATGAAATCTGAAAAGTCAGCGATGAATCGCTGACTCTTAAATGAATTGGGTGGTGCGAATGGAGAGACTCGAACTCTCACAGGATAACCTACTGGAACCTAAATCCAGCGCGTCTACCAGTTCCGCCACATTCGCACTTTGAATGAACTTGCAATTATATCCGCAATCATACACAGACAACAAGCTTTAAATTTATCATTCTCAATATAATCATTTACTGTTAACAACAAGACTCTATTACTCACAGTTCTGCTTTTAAGTCGAAATTCAATCTTTGCATATTACTCATATAGATGTAGTATTAGTTTGAAGCCAATTTAATGTACAGAGGTGCGACATGAACATTTCACCAACTACCAGCGCAGTTAATCTAATCAATGCCGCCCAACATAAATCAGCGGGCGCGACCCAAGAGATTGCAAAGCTGCCCATCCAAAATAACGAAGTCGGCAGCTCAGAATTCAATTCCAGTGACATTATCAAACCCGTACTCAGCTTAAAAGAGGCTGAACTGGAAACTTCGGCCGCCGTTAAATTACTTCAAGCCGATAAAGAGATGACAGGATCTTTGCTTGACATAAAAGCCTAACTCATCGCTCACTAACACACTGAAACATCAAAACCCAAGAGCCTGATTTCATCAGCGAATGCATTCAGCGTCTCCGGAGACAATCGCTGCAGTCGATCGGCTTCCGGCTGCAGCGATTGTCTTGCAATCGTATACAACATCACACCCTTCAGCACGCAGTCCTTTGCTTTAATGCCTCTAAGCAAATCAAGAAAGGCATTTTTTTCCTTCCGGGACAAGCCCTGTTTATCGTAATCCAATAAACAGGTTTGTAGCTTTGTTGAACAAAGCCTTGCCGCAATTAACAGATTATCCACGCTCGCCCGACAACTCTGCCCGGCATTATTCGTTAGAGCCCTACCCTCTTCCGTAGCGCTATCCAACTTAAACCAGACTTCTCCGCCATATTCCTGTAATTTCTTCAGACCACCTTGAACATTAGGACGATGCATCAAGCTACCATTGGTAATCAACACAAACTTACTCTGCGGCAAAATCCCGACTTCTGTCGCCACCCCACCAATTAAAGCCACAGCCTTATCAAAATCTTTTAAACTGGTCGGCTCACCATTACCGGATATGGCAATATCCTTAATGATCCGTTTATCTTCATCGACCTGAAAGCGCTGATAAAAATCACCGTTAAGTACATCATCAAGAAAGCACCTCAACTCTTGCTCCAGCAGCTGAAAGTCCATTTCCGGGGCTGCACCGATTTTTAAATCAGGTACCTGGCAATAAATACAGCGCCAGTTACAGGCATTATTGATATTAAAATTGATGCCGATAGACAAGCCGCCTGCTCGCCTGGAAAGCACCGGATACACGTACTTTAAGCCGACAACATCACGATTATGGTTGTTTACTGTTAATGTCGAAGCCATAACTCTGCACAAAACTCATCTAAAGCATGTTATTCTACGGTTTTCTCTATTTTTAATTTGGAGTTTTTGAAGTTATGAGCGAAAGAATCATATTCCGCACCGGTGAAGCGCTGATTGCGGGCGGCCCAGCGGGTACCGCAGCAGAACCTGAAGTCATTATCGGCGAACTTGATGGCCCTGTCGGTATTGCGCTGGCAACATTGACCGGCAATCAAGCTAAAGGCCACTCCAAAGTCTTTGCTCTGTTAAATACGGATATTCAAGTACGCCCCGTAACACTAATGGTCAGCAAGGTAACGGTCAACAACAGCCGCTACACCAATATTCTAATGGGCACTGTACAGGCCGCTATTGCTAACGGCGTACTCGATGCCGTGCGTGCCGGCGATATCCCAAAAGAAAAAGCCAATGATCTAGGTATTATCTGCTCGGTTTGGTTAAATCCGAGTGTGGCTACAGATGATAATTTGGACCACCAGATTCTTTTCGACATCCACCGTAAAGCCATGGCACAAGCCATTCATAAGGCCATGAATAACACGCCGAATATCGATTGGCTGCTGGAAAATCAGGATAAAATTATCCACAAATATTTCCAGATGGGCTTGGACGGAAAAATCTAGCCCATTCTCATACAAAAAAGCCCCGATTTAACGGGGCTTTTTTGTAACCGTATCAAATAAGCCGGATGATTTAAATTTTCAGCCTATTTTAACCAATACTTCGCCACGCCCCATTTCCGACATATCGCCAGCATAACGATGCACCCGGCTAAAGGCCGCAGAACTGTCTGCAAACCTGGAATCAAGCTGGCTAAATGAGGCAAACAATATCGGTAAAAACGCCAAGGTATGCGCACCGCAATCATTAAATCTTGCCGACGTCTGCGGTTGATTCCATAACAACAACGTCCCCCGGCGCATCGCAAAACCCAAATACCTGCCGGTCTGCCCCATGACCGCGATAGTACCCGCCGTCATTCTGGAGCCGCAGTAATCACCGGCATTACCTTCAACCAGGATATTGCCTCGACGCATATGATCCCCGGCGCGTTCACCGACATTACCCTTAACCAGAATAGTTCCGCCTTTCATGCCCATTTTATTGCCGGGTAAGGCTGCACCCAAAAAATCACCGGCATTACCGTTAATTTTTAGCAAACCTTTTTTCATTTCGCAGGCCGCATAAAGCCCGGCATCGCCCGACACTTGAATCTCGCCGGACTTCATGCCTAAACCCAGATAAGCACCTGCATCGCCTTCGACCGTTATGCACCCACCATCCAGTTCCTTGCCGATAAAATCAAGCTTGCCAAAGCTGTTCTTTATCACGATGTTTTGTGTATCAGAACCGGTAATACCGAATAACTCATCGACGCGGATGTTACGCTTGCCATTCTGCAAGGTGAGCGCGGCAATGTCAGTGAGCGCCAAATCAGCCAGTTTCTGGCAAACCAGCGGAGACATGTCCACGCGCTGATCAAGTTGTTGTTTCAGCGTAAAGGTTAAAGCGCTCATGCCATAATCTCCTGTAAGTGAAAGTGGAACGGCCCCAACTTGCCACCGTAATTACCCGCACTAATGCGCTTGATGCCATTCTTCGAGCCTAAATCACAAACCGCCTGAATACCCACACGCATAACCTTAGCTATATCTTCTTTGGTTAAACCGTCGATAACGATTTCCATGACCGATTCGATTTCCGGCGACAGGTCGGTTTTGGTCATGCCTTTTAAAGTCGGACAGAAGGCGTCATTGGTTGACGCGCCTAAAGCCGCATATTTTGAACCGACCTTGGAACCGGAACGCACCACACCGCCGGGGAAAGGCATGATCACATTGGGAATTTTACGCATTTCTTCAATCGCCGCCTCGCAGGCCGCTAGCGCTTGCGGTTGCGATTCCGCCAACACCAGAAAGTTGCCTCCGCCTATTGCATCAACTTGCCCTGTAGTCGCTTCGGTTAAAAACTCGCCATCCATGACCGGGATGCGCCAATAACGTTTGCCGTCAATGAGCTTAGCCACCTGAAAGCCGTCACCAAAATAACGTAAATTCTTACCCAAGGCTATGCGTGTACCGCCATCAATGCCTGCAAACAAGGCCGAAGTCGGCGAGGTTAATACGCACTGCCCTGCCCGCGTTTCAAGCTGCTTGGCCAAGCCTTTACCGCCCATCGCAAAAATCATAATGGATACGCCGGGTCGACCATCCGGGGTTTCGGAAGGATCAAGAACCCGCTCAATCCCCGCCTCACAGCCACAGGCAATCACCGAAGTGGCAAAACCGGTCATGGCTTGCGCCGAAATCATTGCCCATTTTTCATTCTGTGCGGTGATGATGGCACGCGTGGCCTTCATCGGGAACGCTTCGGCAAAAGTTGCGTCTATAACTACACCGTTAATAATCATATTCCAGCGCTCAGTTTAATTAATAATGCGGCGATCAAGGCCGTCTGTAAAAATCCGGCTCCAACAATCCAGCGAACCAATTCGGCTTTAGTTTCAGCAATTTTCAACTCCAGCTTTAATTCAGATTCTCTAACATCCTGCTTGTTAGCAGACTCGGACAAGTGCAATTCAGATTGAAATTGCTCAAGAGCCAAGCTCAGCGCCTCCACTTGCGCTCGCGCCTGATCCTCGGTTATACCTGACTCTTTCAGCTTACGAATGTACGCGTAGGTATCAAAGGCTAATGTAGTCATTATTTATTACCCATAAAGCTGCAAATGATCATGCCACATCTCCTTTAAGCGGATGCACCGTCAAACTGCCGCGCCCATCCTCAGTTATTTCATCATCACTGATTTTAAAGTTGCCGAGCTTCATGGTCAGGAACCGATCAAAATATTTCTGTAAATCCTTTTCCACCGAGGCATCCCAGTCAGGCTTAACGACATGGGTCGTACCCCATTTGGTATGCACGACTTTGCCGTCAACCACCACCAGTTCACCGTCCTTGAACACATAATCCGGTTTTTCGAACATAAGCTGCCGGTCGACATTGTCGGTATAAACGGTAATATCCGCCCAGTTACCGGCGCTCAAGCCGCCGCGATCTTGCAAGCCAATCAGTCTGGCGGCTCCGGCACGAGTCATAATCGCAATCTCCTGCAAGCTGTATTCGCGCTCAATCGATGCCAGGGTGGTCATTTTTTGCGCTTCAGGATGAATCGTGGATAACACCTCGTTACGGAAACTTCTATCCATCAGCAATCGGATCAAATGCGGATAACTGGTAAAGGGCGCGCCGTTGGGATGATCGGTGGTCAGAAAAATACGCCAAGGATCATCAACCAATAAGAAGGTTTCCAAGCCGATTGCCCATTGCAGCGCATTGACAAAATTCTTATCTTTGTATTTGAACGGCACAACACCACAACCCGCATCACATTCAATATCCATGGTCACCCATTTATTCGGGCTGGCATGCTTATGATTGGCATGTTGGCGCATGTTGTCGCCGGACGCGGTTACCGTTTGACCGAACAGAATCTGCCCGACATCGATAGTGATGTTTTTATTTTTGTTGACCGCTTCGGCAATCTCGGCCGCACCCGAGGAAAACTTGAAATCTCCTTCGGTACCATAACTATGAAACTGAATATGGGTTAAATGCATCGGCAAGCCGCCTATGCCTTGAATGGTATCCAGCGTGGTATTCATGTTGCCGGGCACACCCAGATTACAGCCGTGCACATGTAATGGATGAGTAATGCCCAGCTCCTTAACGGCCGTCGCCAATACCCGCAGAATATCGCGCGGAGTCACGCCGTAATGGCTGTTTTGTTCATCCAGATCCAGTTTGCGCTGGTTAAATTTGAACGCGCTGATACCGCCGGGATTAACGACTTTAACGCCGATGGCTTTTGCTGCTTGCATCGTCCAGGCCACATAGTCATTAATGGCTTTCTGATCTTTTTTCGCGGTCAACATGCGCAGCAAATAATCATCACTGCCCATCAACACATAACCGCCCTTATCCAGAATCGGAATATCGGCCATTTCCATATGCGCCTGACGCGCGTTGACCGGCAATACGGCCGGTTCAAAACCGGCGGTATAACCCATTTCTGCATAACGATAGCCGGTCACAAAAGTACTGGGCATAGCATGACCGCAGCCGGAACGGGTAATATCGGTACGAGCGACAGGATCGGCCCGATGATCTTCCGGCAACAAAATTCTGGCAATGTTGCCTTTACCGCCGCCAATATGCGTATGCATATCAATCGCGCCGGACATCACCACCTTGCCTGTTAAATCGTATTCTTTATCGACTTTAAAATCGCCGGCGGGCTTGTCGACGATGCGTCCGTCCTGAATGTAAATATCCTGTTTTGCGCCATCAATCCCGCTTGCGGGATCATAGACAGCTCCGCCTGTTAACTTTATCAACATACTATTTTTCCGAGTTACATGGATGTAATGAGTACAGAAATTGCCTAAGGCCATCGATGGCCTGTAATAGAGCAATGCAAGAGCAATTGCCGAAGCGCATATTTCTGCCTACAAAGCTTGTTCAATGGCATTCAGCACGTCAAACGTACTAGGTAGACCGGATTCGCGCAATTTTTTCAACCGTATCGCAATCACGTTATCCATACGATAAGCGTGGCCGGCATGATCAATACCCGGCGTACCGATAGGGATAAACACATCCGGCTCTTTGGCAAAGGTCATCCCCGAACGACCCAATACAATAGTCGGCAAACTTGTTACCGGTGGAGCTGCTTTGGCATTAAACGCCTGAACCCATACCAAAGCATCTGCCTCGCCATTGGCCAACAACAAATTGGTGTCATTCAAAAAGGGATCATATTCAGGATAGCCACTGGAAAAACGGGTACGCGCCGGATAACCGGTGGTCCACCCGCAAACCTGATTAGCGGTCTGATCGCCTTCTTTGCCGCCTAACGGCAAACCGGAACTACGGGTATTCTGATTGTTAATATCCTTAACCATTTCAGAAATGGTCTGCACCGTCAATTCGGCCTGACTGTAGGCCAACGCGTCGGCTGCCCAGGTCACGACGCTGTAGCGGGCCGCTAGTAATTTGTCGGCAATAGCCTGCAAATCGGCCACCGCAATACCGCCAACTGAATCGACCCGAATCGGATTGCCTTTGACCTGCGCCCTTAATACCGCGACCACATCCGGCAAGTCTTCATTTGCGCATTCAAAAACCAGTGCCTTTTGGCCACTAGGCGAAGTGGAAGCGTTACCGGAAGGCGCTTTGCCTAGGTAAATAACCTCGCGCTTGCCGGTATCTTCCAGAAACATGGATTCTTCATTCCATAGATAACGCTCAAAAAAGCGCGGCGAAAAGCCTTCCAGATCGACACCAACCACCAGCAACAAATCGCAACGGTTTTTTACTTCCGCCAACGTGGTATTCATCCAGCCGGAATCCTGCAAAGCCAGAAAATTATTCCGCGCACCGGTAAAATTCATGTTATCAACCACCGCGCCGCTACGGTCAGCCAAGGCCAACAACGCCCGCATGCCGTTCACATCAGTAGCACAGCCGCCGATAACCGGTAGATTAGTATCTTTTAATAACGCTGCAGCCTTAGTCACGGCTACATCCAGACCGACTTCCTTGCCATCGACTCTTGGACGAATATCGGTAATAGCCTGCTCAAAAGCAGGCGTATTAACCGCACAGCCGTTTTTAACCACCTTAAGCAGTACACCATCAACCTGAATAGTCAGGTCATCGGTGCCGATACCGCAAAAAGGGCTAGGTACTTCAGTTATCTCAGCCATGGAGCTGTCCTTTTATGAGTCACAATGTGGCGTTATTGTGACAGATGACCTCTATTCGTACAACCTTAGCATCTCCCTCAATCAAGCGCCTATATGAGAAGTTACACATTGACGACTAGCTAAAATGCTGGGTTTAAATGCATTATGATTGTCATGAAAGTGCCATTCGATATTCAAGTTTTTAATTTTTGAGGGGATGATGAAATCTAAATTTTATCATCCCTGTATCCCCTCAAAACCCAATATAAGCCTCTTTCCGAAAAAACCGGAAAAGCTTCAGCGCTTCCGTGTTGTTCATGCCAAACCAAAAAACTCAAGCATATGTCGGCCGTTAGGTGTTTTTACTAATTGTACAAATTATTCACTTCCTATATTCTAAAAGCGTTTCTATCTTTCCAATCGATTTTTCTAGGATAAATAGGGATATTTTGCATCATGTCTGAAATGGAACCGTTGCTTAGATTGCAGTCCAAGCCTATTTTAAATTAGTTGGCCTATGCAGGGCGATTTTTTCATAACCTTTTTAGGAGTTATCATGGAATCTATTAAAGCGAGTTTGTCGTCTGTAAGCCCACTCGCACCTATCAGCATTGATCATTACCACACAGGAAAAGAGAGTTCGACATGGAATTTGAATTGTTTAGGAAATAGCATGGGATTTGAATCCAACATAAAACCCTTATGGAAGAAATCTGTGGTTAACTTATTTCAACATCAATGGTCATTTACCCAGAATGAAGCGTCCCGAGCAGTCATTATCGGATTTAGTAGCTTAAGTAATGAACTCGCCTACAAATTTAAGCAAAACCCGTCGCTGGGAGTGAACTTCATGGGTTTTTTTGATGATCGTTGGCAGAAACGCTTTTCAGGACAAAGCCAACAACAACCGGAAAAACTACTAGGCAACGTTGCAACAGCTGCCGAATTTGTTAAAGCCCATAACGTTCAGCATATTTATATCGCTTTACCCATGTCCGCACAGCCGCGGATTCTGGCACTACTGGATGATTTGCGTGATACCACCGCATCGATTTACTTTGTGCCGGATATATTTTTGTTTGATTTAATTCAGGCCAACATCAGCAATATAAATGGCATTCCCATAGTAGCTGTGTGCCAAAGTCCGTTTGTTGGTATCAACAGTAAAATTAAACGGATCAGCGATGTAGTGCTATCACTCTCGATTTTGCTATTGATCGCTCCATTGATGCTGTTGATTGCTATTGGCGTAAAGCTCAGCTCACACGGTCCGATATTATTCAAACAGCGTCGTTATGGATTAGACGGCAAAGAAATTCTGGTTTATAAATTTCGTAGCATGACCGTACTGGAAGACGGAGAGCACGTTAACCAGGCAACGCGAAATGATCCGAGAATTACCCGATTTGGCAATTTTCTGCGAAAAACATCTCTGGATGAGTTACCGCAGTTTATCAATGTGTTGCAGGGGTGTATGAGCATTGTTGGCCCGAGACCACATGCTGTCAGTCATAATGAAATGTACCGCAGTCTAATTAAAGGCTACATGATTAGGCATAAAGTAAAACCAGGCATCACTGGCTGGGCTCAGGTTAACGGTTTTCGTGGTGAAACAGATATTCTCGAAAAAATGCAGGATCGGATTAATCACGATCTCGATTACCTGCGCAACTGGTCATTATTTCTCGACTTAGTGATCATATTTAAAACTATCGCCGTAGTAATCAAGGATAAAAATGCATACTAACAAAAGACTTCAGCGTTTAGATAAACGCTATCTGTTGCTAGTGGTTTTTCTGCTACTGTTGCCTATGCAGCAAAGCATTGCCACTAATAGCATTGGCCCTGATGATGTTTTACGTATCTCTGTGTACGGTCATGAGGATTTAAGAACTGAAACCCGCGTTTCGTCCGACGGTAGAATTAACTTTCCGTTAATCGGCGAGCTCGATGCAAGGGGGAAATCGAGCATGGAGTTGGAGGAAACCATTGCAGTGCGTCTAATTAATGGCGGTTTTATCCACGAAGCTCAAGTCAGCGTCACCGTGTTGGAACATGTCAGCCAACAGGTATCGGTGCTGGGCCATGTCAAAACACCGGGGCGCTATCCTCTGGATTCCGATAGTTCAATCGTCGATTTGATCGCCATGGCCGAAGGTATTGATGAATTGGGCGACAATAAAGCCGTGGTTACCCGAACGGTTAACGGAAAGCCGCAAAGGCAGGAACTGAATTTGCGCGTTTACCTGGAAGACGCCGAAAGTATCGCGCCATTTAAGATGCACCAAGGCGATGTGGTATACGTACCCAAGGCCCCGCTATTTTATATTTATGGCGAAGTTCAGCGCCCGGGTAGTTATCGTATTGAACCGGGAATTACGGTGCTAAAGGCCTTATCGATCGGCGGCGGCCTGACACTACGCGGCACTGAAAACGGTATAGTCATAAAACGTAAAGATGAAAACGGCACCTTACAAGAAGCTGATGTGGAATTGAAAGATACCGTATTAAAAGATGATGTAATTTATGTTAGTGAGCGTTGGTTTTAACATGTTGCAAACCGGAATATGTTCTTGCACCACCCTTACCGGTTGTCCAGATTAAATCAATAAAACAAAGGAATAGTATGAACTTTCAACAATTTATTAACATCCTCTGGTCGCGCAAATCAGTCGCACTATCAGTATTAATGGTGACGGTGATCACAACCTTGGTGTTGAGTTTGTTGTTACCCAAACAATACCTAGCCACGACATCAATAGTAGTCGATCAACGCAGTGTCGATCCGGTAACGGGACTGACCTTGCCGGTACAACTGATGCCAGGGTATATAGCAACACAGGTCGATGTAATTTCCAGTCATAATGTAGCGCGCAAAGTAGTGGAAAAGCTTAAGCTCAGCGAAGACCCACAAATACAGGAAGACTTTGCAAAAGCCAAGAGTACTGGCAACATTAATGACTGGATTGCGGATTTATTGCTGAAAAAAAACCTGGACATCAGGCCATCACGCGAAAGCAACCAGATACAGATTGACGCTACCTCTATCGACCCGCAATCGGCCGCGAATATTGCCAACGCCTTTGCCGAAGCCTATATACAAACCAGCATCGAATTGCAGTCCCAACCGGCCAAATTGACTGCAGACTGGTTTGACTCGCAAATGGCTACCTTGCGAGAGCATCTGGAACATGCGCAGTCGGTGCTATCTACTTATCAACAACAGCACGGTATCGTTGCGACAGATAACCGTCTTGACTTGGAAAGTTCTCGCCTGTCTGAATTATCACGGCAGTTGTTGGAAAGTCAGGTTCAGACTAGCGAATTGCAATCCAGAAAAGATTTACTGACAACTACCATCAAACAGGGCGGTTCATCCGAAGCGTTACAGGAAGTATTGAATAATCCTTTGATTCAAGCACTTAAGTCTGAATTAGCGCGAGCGGAAGCCAGTTTTGCCGAATTGTCCAAACGAGTTGACATAAATCACCCACAGTACAAACAAGCGAAAGCCGAAGTGAACAGCCTGCGACAAAAAACTCAGTCTGAAATCAAAATGGTGTTAAGCAGTATCACCAGTGGACTCGCGTCTTCCAATCAACGTGACCGGATAGTTGCCAATGCTTTGGCTGAACAAAAAGCCAAGGTGTTGCATCTAAAAAAACAGCATGATGAAATAGCGGTTTATAACCGTGAGGTGGAAAACGCTCAGCGGGCATACGATGCCGCCATGCAACGCGCGGTACAAACCCGTATGGAAAGCGAAATCAGCCAAACCAATATTGCTGTCCTTAATCCAGCCCTTGCGCCGCAAAAACACGCCAAGCCCAAAGTGCTATTGAACATGATTCTGTCTATTTTTTTGGGTGGCATGTTAGGAGTGGGCGCGGCGTTGTTGACCGAGATAATGGATCGTCGGGTGCGATCTGCTTTTGATATTTCGGAGTTATTGGCCATTCCTGTTTTCGCTATTGTTTCCACATCGGCATCCAAGTCACCGCGAATGCCCCATCTGTTTAATCGTGACAATACCAAATAGAAGATACAACCATTGAAGGAGCGCATAAATGCACGCAGTAGACGCTATAATTAACAAAAGAATGGTCAAAACTGAAAGCCCTATTTCTATGGGGGCTTTGTTTCTCGATGCGGGAAAAATTAGTGTTGGCGATGCCGAACGTATTATCGTTTTGCAAAAACAGAAAGGCATACGCTTTGGCGAAGCAGCGAAAGCATTAGGATTGATCACTGATGACGATATTCAAGAAGCCCTATCTCAGCAGTTTGATTTCCCATTTCTAGCGGCAAGTGAAGAGAATTTCAGCCGGGAACTGATCGCAGCATACCAGCCCTTTAGTGCGCAAGTGGAAGCGCTACGAGCTTTACGTGGACAACTCATGCTACGCTGGTTTCTCGACGCCCATAAAACCTTAGCGCTGGTCAGTCCCCGTCAGGGTGAAGGGCGTAGTAACATAGCGGCCAATTTAGCGATTGTTTTTTCCCAGCTTGGTGAGCGCACCTTGCTAATTGATGCAGATCTACGACAGCCGCAGCAACATGCGTTATTCAAGCTACACAACGTTTACGGCTTATCGGACGTGTTAGCAGGCCGCGCTGATCTTACTGGCGTCACACGCATTCCAGGCTTCCGGGATTTATCGGTCTTGCCTGCGGGCACAGTACCGCCCAATCCGGTCGAATTAATTAGCCGAGGCTTAAAAACCTGTTTACATCAATTACGCTCACAGTTTGATGTAATTCTGATCGATACTCCATCGGCAGAACAGGGGATTGATGCGCAAATTATCGCCTCACATTGTGGCGGCGCCCTTTTAGTGGCGCGACAACACAAAACTAGGTTGAATGATTTACAACTGTTAAAAGAAGCATTGCAAGACACGGGCAGTCAATGCGTTGGCGCTGTTCTAACAGATTTTTAAAAACTAACTGATGTTACGCAGGAAAATAAAAAATCAATAACTTACGAAACAAAAAACGACCTTAGGTTATTGATAGCTCGTAGTTGGTGCATAACATCAGATACTAAAAACTAAAGATTAAACCTGATTGCTTAATTACATTAAATAAACTATATTAACAATCTATAGTAACATTATGTTTTTTATAGATTGTTAACAAATTATCATCATCATTAATTATGAAATTAAGCAAAAACAATGCGATCAGAAATCGCTACTTATTACCATGTTACATGATGCTGATAAGCGGAGTATTGCCTAATAAAAGTTATGCCGTAGCATCGCCAGACGATACCATCAGACCCTATGTTGCCTCCAACTTACTATACGACAGCAATTTTTTACGGCTATCCGATAATGTCAATCCGGTATCGGTTACCGGTCAAAGCGATAAAAGCGATTTTATTAAGCAGGTTTCAGCCGGATTTGATATGGACTGGACAATCAGCAAGCAGCACCTCATCATCAAAGCCAGCGCTAACCAGAACTGGTTCCAAAACCTCACTAGCCTAGATTACACCGGCTGGGACACTCTAGCCCAATGGAACTGGCAAGTAGGGAATAATCTGGATGGCGAAATCGGATACTCCAATATTCAAACATTGGGTAGTTTTGGTCAATTGAATAGCTTAGTAGGCAACTTGCAAAACAATCAACGTTACTTTGCCAACGGCGGTTACCTGTTTCACCCCAACGGCAAGATTAAATTTGGTCTCTTTAGAGAAGAGAGGCAGTTTGACGATGAAAATCGACAATTTAGCAATAATACTGAAGATAATGCCGAGCTCAACCTGCAGTACCTAAGCCCCACCGAAAGCACTTTGGGGTTGCGAATACTCGCAACCGACGGCAAGTATCCGCAGCGCCAATTAACTTCCGGCAGCACCCAGGATAATGCCTACACGCGAATGAACTATGCCGTGACTGGCGATTGGCATGCTAACAGTAAAACTCGTATTGATGGACTGGTCGGCTATACACACCAAAACTTTGACAATTTCAGTAGCCTCGATTTTGCCGACATCGTCGCTCACCTTAATATAAACTGGCGAGTCAGCGAAAAAACATTATTAGGACTGTCCGCAAGACGAGATATTTATCAAGCCGATAACTTTTTTGCCAGCTTTGTGCTAACTCAAGGCATGTGGTTTAACCTCAGCTGGCAGGCCAGCCCAAAAATTGCCCTGAATTTGCCCATGTCCTACCAACAGCAACAGTTTCTGGGCGGCTCTCGCAGCAACACCGTTGGCACTGAGCAACAAACAGACAACGTCAGCAACATCGGCTTAAATGTGATGTATAACCCATTGGAAAGCATCAGTATTGGTCCTATGCTGAGCTACGAAAAACGCGATTCTAATAACCCGCTTGCCTCTTATGAAACCAAATCGGCTGGAATTAACTTAAAAGCGGCTTTTTAAGATTCAATATAACTCATGTACGACTAAACATAGATTCTCGGGTTTTACTATCATTGGCTTTAAAAAGACTGCCATCCACGACTTCATATCGTATTTATATAAGACATTCAGCTCAATAACAGGTTTCTTTGATAGGTAATTGCACTAATTGTTTAAAAAAGACAAAGCTTCTATGCTAGACATATTTGTATTGTATTACTCAGTTTTTTTAGGTTTATGCCGCTATTATCTAAGTCTGCATTGCCTCAAAAACCTGTCACTAACCTGTCACTAAACAGCTTCTAGAATGGACGGAGTTAAGACCAGAAATGATTGAAACCATGAAACGGCAGCTTGACTACTGGAAGTTGCAATTGGCGAATACGCCAATACTGGACTTGCCTACCGATAGGCCGCGCCCGGCGCTACAGTCATTCCGAGCTGAAACCCAGCAATTCAGTTTGCCGTCCGGCTTGACTGAGGGACTAAAAGACCTGAGTCGGCGCGAAGGCGCGACCTTATTCACAACACTGGCGACGGCTTTTCAAGTACTGCTGCACCGCTACAGCGGCCAGGACGACATTGTAATCGGTACGCCGTCTGCAGGGCGTACCGATTTAGAGCTTGAAGACTCGCTCGGCTTATTTGTCAACACCCTGCTGTTGCGTACTGATCTTTCAGACAACCCAAGTTTCCGTGAACTGCTGGCGCAGGTGCAAGAAGTTGCACTTGGAGCTTACGCCAATCAGGATATACCGTTTAAAAAACTGCTCGAGGCACTCCATCCGCAATGCGAATGCAGTCACAATCCGCTGTTTCAAGTCATGTTCTCGCTTCGGAATGTTTCCGACGACAAATCGCAGTTAAATGCAATTACCCCAGAGTTTTTACAGGTCGATACCGGAGCGACGCAACTCGACCTTACCTTAGAACTGTTGGAAACACCGCATGGTCTAACAGGCGAGATGGAATACGCCACCGACTTGTTCGAGGCCGCGACCATAACCCGCCTGATCGGGCATTTTCAGACTTTACTCGAAGGCATCGTCGCTCAGCCGGAGGCGTGCCTATCCGAACTACCCCTGCTGACTGAGTCTGATCGTCAGCAACTGTTGACGGAGTGGAATAGCACTACCGTAACATTTCTACATAATCGTTTTATTCATCATTTGTTCGAAGAACAAGTTGCCCGATCCCCTGAAGCTGTGGCGGTGGTGTATGAAGAACATCAACTGACTTACGGCGAACTTAACGCCCGCGCCAATCAACTGGCCCACCATCTGCGAGATATTGGGGTGAAACCAGAGACGTTGGTAGGTATTTGCCTTGAACGATCCCTGGATATGGTGGTTGGATTGCTGGGTATCCTTAAGGCTGGGGGGGCCTATGTGCCACTTGATCCTGCTTATCCCACGGAACGTTTGACGTTCATGCTCGAAGACAGCGCCCCGATGGCCTTGCTGACACAAGGCAAGTTTAAGATGCTGTTTGAAGATGTCAGCAAATTTTTATCGGTGATTAATCTGTCGACCAAGTTCCCTTCATGGGTAAGCAAGCCGGAGACTAACCCAGATCACAGCAGTGTTGGACTTATGCCTGAGAATCTGGCCAATGTACTCTACACCTCTGGCTCCACAGGTAAACCGAAAGGCGTTGGAGCTCTGCATCGCGGCCTACAGAACCTGCTTCCTTGGTATATCGGTGAGTTTAATTTATCGTGCGACGATGCAGTTTTGGTAGTGACATCGCATAGTTACGACCTGACACAAAGAAATATTTTCGGCCCCTTACTCGTTGGCGCACGATTGGTTTTGGCGGGTGAGTCCTTTAACCCGCAAGCAATTGTGACATTGGTTGCAAGAGAGCGCATCAGTTTGATCAACCTGACGCCTAGCGCGTTTTATGCGCTGATCACGGCCAGTACTAATGGAGAACTCGGCGGATTGCGGCATGTGATCTTTGGTGGAGAACCGATACAACCTTCCAGATTACTGGAACTGCCAGAACCGCGGCCTGAGTTTGTCAACGGCTATGGGCCAACTGAGTGCACCGGCATAATTACTTATCACCGAATGTCTCCTGATCTTGAGCAAGACAGATACTGCAACCGCACAGTGCCAATCGGAAAGCCAATTGCCAATACTCACATTTACATATTGGACGCCCACCAGCAACTGGTGCCGATTGGCGTGGCCGGAGAAATCCATATAGGCGGAATGCCGGTCGGGCGTGGTTATATGAATCAACCGGAACTAACGGCGGAGCGCTTTGTGCATGACCCGTTCATCCCGGAAGCTGATGCGCGGATGTACAAGACTGGCGATCTGGCGCGATGGTTAGCCGATGGCACTATTGAATTCTTAGGCCGCAATGACTTCCAAGTCAAAGTTCGGGGCTTTCGCATCGAACCAGGTGAAATCGAGTCGACGTTGCGCCAGCATTCGCAATTACGTGAAGTGGTTGTGGGTGTTTACGAGCCCGTTCCTGGAGATAAAAAGCTGGCAGCTTATATGGTGCCTAAAAGTGATTCAACGCCAATTCCTGCGGAGCTGCAAGACTTTCTTAAGTCAAAGTTACCTGAGTTCATGATACCTTCGGCCTTTGTATTTCTTGATGCCTTACCAACTACGCCAAATGGTAAGATCGACCGAAAGGCTCTGCCGATACCGGATATGAATAAACAGGATCTGGATGTCGCTTTTATTGCTCCACGCAGTCAGGTGGAGACGCGACTGGCTGAGATATGGGGCAACCTATTAGCAATTGATCGTGTCGGAATTTATGATAATTTCTTCACGCTGGGTGGACATTCTTTGTTAGCGACAAAGATGGTTGTCGATGTTAATAAACAATTCGATACCAACTTACCTTTGGGTACAATTTATCAATTTCCAACGGTTGAAAAACTGGGAAGGATAATATCGTCAGGCAAGCCACAACCTTCATGGTATTCCCTCGTCCCAATTCAGACGCAAGGATCACGCCCCCCCCTATTTGCAATTCATACAATATCGCTCGTAGATTTACCCCATTATTTGGGAAAGGAGCAGCCGCTCTATTTTCTACGATATGGCATGGCCGCAGAGAACAGTAATCGTTCTGTCCAACTACCGCAACTGAAAGAGCTTGCCAGTCACTATATTGAAGAGATGCAACAGGTGCAACCACGAGGCCCCTACTATTTTATAGGGTTTTCCTTTGGTGGTTTAATTGCCTATGAAATAGCCTGTCAATTAGTTGCAAATGGACATCAAGTGAACTTTGTGGGCTTGTTGGATACGTATCTGACCCGGGAAAAGCTATCGCTGCCCTTCCATCGAAAAATCCATAAGTTACTTAGGCAAAACCCACGTCGGCTCTTGACAAGAGTCAATAATAAAATCACCGACCTGACAACACCTAACAAATATGGCACGGATTTCTGGCCTCATATTTATACATCAGCACCTGACGATGCTTGTCGCTATGATTTTCAACCGAAAAGTTATAACGGTCGGGTGACGCTATTTCAAGGATTCGAGTGGGATAGTGCGTTTTCTAGCTATGCCCTTCCAGAACAAGCATGGCAAACACTTCTGGGTGACAGACTGGAAGTTCAACAGGTTACCGGAACACATCTTGATATATGCAAAGAGCCGCATGTCAAAGCCCTGGCTGAAAAATTAATAGCTTGCATGGATAAAGCAATTGACGATAAACAATCCATTTACAGAATAGAAAACCATACAAAAGACGACCCAAATAAAATATTTATGTCAAAAGAATATAGCGTAAAAGTCTCGATCATTATTCCCGCATTTAATGCAAGTACGTATATCCAGGAAACATTAGAATCAGTTATAAATCAAACAGAACATGATTTAGAAATAATAGTTAGCGATGACTTTTCAACAGATAACACCGTTGCTGTTGTAGAAAGCATGATTAAAAATGATTGTAGAATAAAAATAATTAAGAACGAACAGAACAAAGGCCCTTCATATGCTCGTAACCGCGCTATATCAGAAGCCAATGGCAAATGGATAGCATTATTGGATGCTGATGATTTTTACCATAAGGATCGATTAAAAAAACTAATCAAGATTGGTGAAGAATACAATGCCGACCTTGTCGCTGACAATATTTATTATGTCAATGAGAATGGCGACAATCCAATAATCGCCATTAATAATACACAAAGCAGTAATAAGCATAAAATACTTTCGACAAATTCATTCATACAGAATAACTTGCCCGGAAAATCAGGTTTCGCATATGGCTATTTACAACCAATCATACGAAAAAGCTTTTTATGTAATTATAATATAACATATGACGAAACAACCCGATTAGGCGAAGATTTTATATTATCTATCGAATGTTTACTAAATGGCGCTAAATTTGTTCTTAGCTATGATGCATTTTATTATTACAGATATACCATCAATTCAATAACTCAAGATTATAGCGGAAATGGATTATTAGAATTAAAAAATAATAATTTAAAGTTAATAAATATTGCCACACATAAAGGTAATAAAAACGCAACTAATCTGCTACAATATCGACAAAAATTATTCGCTCATTCAGAGCTGTATTCAGAAATTTCTAACCATTTAAAAAACCATCAAGTTATTACCCCATTTAAAAAAATAATCATGCATCCTGAATCGTGGTTGTTTTTCTATGTAATGGTATTACAGTATATTAAAAGGAAGATAAAAAAATGATTACATATAAAGCAACTAATATTGATATCCCTATAGCAACCTATAAAAAATTTGAGCTATTAAAAAAACCACTGGAATCGCTGGTTAAGAAAAGTTTAAATGCCAATATTCAAACTAGAATGAGTCATTAAAATGCATTCAACAGCCAGTACATTAAACCAAAACAGATCCTTTGCCGTCATCCTCGCAAGTCTGTTAATGGCAATCCTGTTTGGTTTTATTTCGACCACAGCCAACTACATAGTTATTAGTATTACGGTAGCACTTTTTGCAGGGGCATTTTTGTTGACACGGCCCGAATGGATCGTGTGGACTGTTTTGTCGTTGGGTTTACTGGTGGTGGGCATTGTCCCTCTTTATTTTGTCGAGTTGGAGGCAAAGGCAGGATGGGCTGTATCAGTACTTTGTTTTCTCCTGATGCCCTTAGCATTGTTCAAAGTTGCCACCATCCCCGATACGCGAAAAAACACCCCTCTTTTTATATGGGTCTTGTTTGTTTTTTTTGTTTATGCCGCGCTTAACTCGCTCGTCCAGTGGCACTCTGCAGAGGAGTTCGTCGGCGGCTTTAAACGCTACTTCCAGATGTGGGGCCTTTTATTTGCCCTATGTTGGATGGCCTTCGATGAGCAGCATATTCGTCTCTGGCGGGTGTTTTTTCTAATCGTCGCCTTGATCCAATTGCCTTTTGCGATTTACGAACTTATTGCCTTTGTTCCTTTGCGCGAAGGAATACAAAATTCCTTCCCTGATATGGTGCCCATTGACGTCGTTGCGGGAACTTTTGGAGCGAGCATCTACGGCGGAGGCGCCAGCGGGGAAATGTCCACCTTTCTCATTATCGTATTGGCATTTCTACTAGCTCGGAAAATGCAAAAGACGCTACCGATCGGACGCTTTGTCTTGCTGATACCCTGGGTATTGGCACCCTTGTTCTTAGGGGAAACAAAAATTGTGATTATTATGCTGCCGCTCATGTTTCTAGTTATCTTCCGTCGAGAATTCATTGCTAGGCCACATTACGGGCTGTTAGCACTGATCGTCGGCATCTTGCTCACGGTAGGCATGGGTTACGCCTATGTGAACAATATGCAAATGCCTTTGGATAAATTGTTGGCGAATACCCTAGAATACAACCTATATGAAAAGGGTTACGGCAAGAATGCTTTCCTTAACCGAACCACAGTACTGACCTTCTGGGGCAACCATCAAGGAACCCACGATCCAGTCTCCTTCGTTTTCGGAAACGGTCTGGGTAGTTCGCATCAAGAGACAGGTGGCCACGTGGATACTTACTACCCTCGCTACGGCATCGGATTGACTGCGGCTTCAACTCTGCTTTGGGATATGGGGGTACTTGGCTGTGGACTGTTCGCCGCCATTTTTTTCTCGGCTTGGCACACCGCAGGTCAATTGTACCGGGCATCAACCGAACCAACGGTAAGAGCTGATGCCGCCGCTATTCAGGCAGTTTTACCACTGTTCGCTTTACATCTATTTTATAACATTGATCTACTAGAAAATGTAAGCTTCCAGATCGTATTTGCTGCTGTACTGGGATATTTGGCTTGGTTATACCGTAGATATAGTAGTTCAATGACCGGGAACTGCCCATGAGCATTTCGCCATATTCCGGTGCCGAGCTCAAGCTTAGCTCCGTGCATTTCCTTGTCGGTAAAACTGTTTCCGGCCTGCTAAACTTGGGCATATTGCTTTGGTTAGTGCGTTTGCTTGCAGTAGAGGAGTACGGGGCTTATGTGGCTCTAGTCGCCGGAGCAGAACTTGTGCTAGTTATCACATCACTCGGCCTGCCATGGGTGGCAGCTCGTTATTTGCCTGAGTTTCGTGTACACGCAAACGGAAAGCAACTGGCACAATTCGCTTGGCAAGTTATTACCCGGGCCTTCCTATTTGCCGTTTTAGGTGCACTGTTGCTCTTCATAGCAATGCCATGGCTGCTTATACCGATGAAACTTGGACAACAAATAGATGTGGCAAGGCTTTATTTGCTGGTATTGGTACTGGAAGGTTTGAGGCGGAATATCCAAGAGTCCATTCTAGAGCCACTTTTGCAGCAGGGCCAAGCGCAATTCAGCCAAGTCGTACGTAATCTAGTATTGTTATTGTGCTTGGGCGTCATAACAGTTCAAGAGGCGGTTGATCTGCATCATGTGGTTTTGGCTGAGTTGGCGGGAACGATTCTAGGCACAGCTTCGGCGTTACGTGGACTGAATCGTTACTTACGCACGCACCGAAATCTGCCCGCAAAAGACGGGTGGCAACCGCCGAACTGGCCAGACATGTGGCGCACTGCGCGTCACATGTACTTCAGCTGTCTTGTGAATATGACCTATAGTCAGCCGACATTTATCTTTCTGACCCAGCGATTCATGGGCGTAGAAGCCACCGCGCTATTTGGCTTCTTGCTCAATTTGTACGGACAGGTTGCCCGTTATCTGCCAGCTAATTTGTTGTTCGGCCTGATCCGGCCGAAACTAATAGCTTCTTATGTGGGCGAAGGTGGCATGCCGCAATTGATGCGAAATGCCAATCTCGTCGGCAAGATGAGCCTGTTTGTTCTGATGCCCCTCTTGATATTCGCTTGGCTTACAAGGGGAGAATTATTAAGCTTGTTGAGTGGAGGAAAATTCACCCAGTCGGGGTATTACCTCGGAGGTATGCTGCTGATGCTTATTCCATTAAGTCAGCGCCAGATACTAGAGACTGTGGCAGTGGCTTGCGGTCAGAGCCATTTATGCTTTTGGGGCAGTTCACTTGGCGTTTTAACCCTTCCCTTAGCTTATTGGCTTCTTAAATCGGGACAAGGTCTATGGAGTCCCATTCTCGCAATGATTGTGGGGCAAATTGTATTCAACACCACGCTCATTACCGCTTTGAGGTTATCCACAACTTACCGACCTGATAAAGTCGGGTTCTTCAAAGTGATGGCGGCGGCTTTTATGGGATTCGTGCTAGTTATCCTAGCACAAATGATATGGGTAGGTTTATTCCAGCCACGTGTAAATGGTTTTGTTGGATCTTTAAAAAACGTCCAAACCATTGCTTCTGAATTTCTAGCACAGCAGATAGCTGCTCCTATACATGGTTGGTTAGACCTGACCATCTTGGCGGCGATGGCTTTCAGCCTTTTCCTGTTGACGGCTTATTTCTTTAAACCTTTCCGAACGGAAGAGCGAACGCGCTTAAACCGACTACTCAACCGAAACATTTTCGTGTGGTAATGCCCATTTCGGATGGGCTTCTCAGTGTTGCCAAGGCGGTATTCTTTCCTGCCATCTAGCCCCTATTGGCGCAATCATATAAACTTAACTTTTTACTATCTGATGCTACGCACCGACTACAAACTATCAATAACTTACAGCCATTTCTTGCTTTATAAGTTATTGATTTTTGGTTTTCCTGCGTAACATTAGTTGCTATTTTACTATTAAGCAAACAACATGAACCACTTATCTCCTTTCAATTTGTTACAGTTAGTGCCAGAGCCATTACCCACTTTCCGTTCAGATGTGACCGTGCTGTTCGGTAAGTATCTACCTCGCTACGGAGTACATTGTCATATTGTCGGCATGCCCGGCAAGGGTGAAATGAATGATCAGGACTTCGCCTCAGTCCGGCGAGCGCATCCGACTGGCGGGCGCTGGCGGCAGGAACTCTCCTATCTGCTACTGTGCCTACGAACGCTACTCGGAACTCGCAAGGAGTCCTGTGATCTGATTCAGGTACGCGACATGGTGTCGATTGGGCTACTCGCCTTGTTGATCGCGCGGTTGAAGGGCATCCCCTTTGTCTATTGGATCTCATATCTTCTGACCGAAAGTCGAATAGAACGTAGTCGTGCAGCTATCAAAGCAGGCGCAGGATTTCGTTTTCGCCTTGTTTTGCTGAAAGGACTAATTGAGCAGGCAATTCTTTACCGAATTGTGTTGCCTGGTGCTCGGCATGTCTTCGTTCAGAGTGAGGCCATGAGGGCATTGATAGCAGCGAGAGGCATTCAGCCGGAAAAACTCACGGCCGTGCCTATGGGTGTCGATACCGAGACTATGCTGCTTGGTAGTATAGTCAAACAACGGCTATCAGGCTGGGAGGGTATTCCGCTTATTGCCTATCTTGGAACGCTGGAACGGGTACGTCGCCTCCACGATGTGGTGGATGCACTGGTTACTGTCAGAGTGCATCACCCGCAGGCACGTCTACTATTTATCGGTGATGCCTCTCCTCGTGAGGATACCGAGGAGTTGCTGGCTTACGCCAACCGGATGGGTCTAAATGAGGCAGTGCATGTTACCGGGTGGCTGCCAACAAGTCAGGCTTGGACATTGCTTGCTGGTGCCGATGCGGCTATTTCATTTATCCCTCGGAGCGAAATTTTAGATGTAAGTTCACCGACAAAATTGCTGGAGTACTTGGCGCTAGGACTGCCTTGCGTGGGCAATGACAACCCGGATCAGGCGCAACTGTTGTCGACTAGTGGCGTCGGCTGGCTGACAGAAAGTACCTCCGATGCATTGGCGCAAGCACTTTCTGAAATTCTTGCCGATCCTGACGCTGCCCGTAAGCGCGCGGCCTCAGGCCCCGCGTATATTAATGCGACGCGTAGTTACAGTGTACTTGCAACCAGAGTAGCGGAACAATATCGGCTTATCGCCGCTAAGGGGATTCATAAAACACTAACTTGATCCTGATTGGAAAAAATCTTTAGCCAAGCCCTCATACATACAGGAATTGCCGGGGTTAGTATTTGTACTAATATCTTTTCCTCTCATTTCCCTTTGTACTCAATGTTCAAGTTTTTTAACTTGACGGAAATGATCCCCAGATAAATCAAGGTGTTTTCGTCAATGAGTCCCAGCGCTACATAATCGAACTTATCGCTGTAAAGTATCACTGAGCTGGATTCTTTAAAATTAAAAATTTGAACACCGAGTTTGTAATAATACTAAGTTATTACGTGTTATTATCGGCAGACGAAGACAGCGTCATGTCGGCAGAACGCGAAGTGAATGCATCCCGGAACGAGGGATTTTAAATTGGCTAAACATTCCTGTTAGTCGGAAATTTGTTTATTGCTAAGCGTCTTAATTGATAACTGATGTTACGCACCCACCCTTCAAAAAGCGTATTATTTCGGGATGGAAAAA
>JAQSDX010000139.1 GCA_029946125.1 Candidatus Methylobacter titanis | reverse complement strand
TGAGCGGCATATCGACCGGCGGATTTTCCATTTACGATTCAAGTCTTGCGGCTATCGATCAATGGTCTATCCAGTTTATGATCGTGTTGTGCGGCGTATTGGGAGCCGTTTCCTTGCCGTTCTATTACCGGTTTGTCCAAAACGGTATCCAGGAATTGTCATTCAATCTGGAGATTCGGGCGTTGTTGGTGCTATCGATATTGGTGATCGGCTTGCTGTTTTTTTGTTCCGGAGAAAACGACGAAAATACCTTATTTAGACTTAAACACGCCGTGATTCTGGGACTGTCGGCTCAAACCACGACAGGGTTTGCCAATGTCGATGTGGGCGCTTTGGATAATGCCTCCAAACTGAGCCTTATTTTTTCGATGCTGGTCGGCGGGTCTATAGGATCGACTGCGGGCGGTATAAAAATCCTGCGTTTACTGATTGTACTCCGATTGTTACAGTTTTTTATTCAGCGTACAGCGCTGCCCGCTCATGCCGTCCTGGAACGGCATTTGAACAACGGCAAACTGGAATTCCATGAAATAGAAAAGGCTTTAATGCTGATCTTAATCTTCATAGGCACCGTACTATACTCCTGGCTGCTCTTCCTGATAGCCGGTTACGAGCCGCTGAATGCCCTGTTTGAGGTTGTTTCGGCTTGTTCGACCA
>JAQSDX010000138.1 GCA_029946125.1 Candidatus Methylobacter titanis | reverse complement strand
CTGGAAATTTTGTCAGCCAGACGGGCGATTTCGGGTTTGCTGTTTTGCGCCTCGCGAACGCTTTTAATGATCTGCGCCAATGCCGTATCGCGGCCGATGCGGGTCGCCGTAAATAAAAAACTGCCGGTCTGGTTCATGGTTCCGGCAACCACTTTTGCACCCGCAGCTTTTTCTACCGGCAACGGTTCACCGGTTAACATGGACTCATCAACCGTGGAATGTCCTTCCAGCAACACGCCGTCAACGGCGATTTTCTCGCCGGGTCGGACTCTTAAAGTTTCGCCCAAACCCACTTGCTCGATAGCAATATCCATTTCCTCACCATTTCTGACCACTCGTGCCGTACGCGGTTGCAAGCCGATCAATTGCCGAATGGCGCTGGAGGTTTTACCTCTGGCTAATGTTTCCAAACCGGAGCCCAGATTAATAAAAGCCAGAATCATCACGGCGGCTTCAAAATAGGCATGTTTCGCCAGGGACGGCAGGGTACCGTAATAATAGATGACAATGCAGGAATACAGCCACGCCGACCCTGTACCCAAGGCAATCAGGGTATCCATGTTAGCCTGTCCCAGCGTTAATGACTTGTACGCGCCACTGTAAAAATGCCAGCCTGAATACATCATAATGCCTAAAGTGACAAGAGCTATTTCCGGCCA
>JAQSDX010000137.1 GCA_029946125.1 Candidatus Methylobacter titanis | reverse complement strand
CCGCCTTGGTGATAAAGTCGCTTTGCTGTGCCGGTCGTGTCCTTCCTGTTTTCAGGTCAAGAACCACACGGCCACCATCAAGGCCAACTTTGAATAAATCGGTATCCACTAGCGCCAAGGGTAAGCGCACTTCCTCGAAGTCCTTAAGCAGCGAGACTGCCGCATCTATGGTGTTCTCTTTCTGTGAAGTCCTAGACCACTTTGCGAAGTGCATTGATTCCACCAAATGTAACCCGCCCTCGTTATAAATTTCCGCCGGTAGTCGTGCCGCCGAACTTCTAACGGTCGCGCCGTCCACGTCCCAATTCCACGCACCACCACGCCAACGCAACCACGCTTTAGCATCATACACATGATGAATATCGCCGCCGTGGGCATCCAATAAGCGCATGGCGTTACCCAGTTCAGACAAAGGGCGTGTGCTGTTTGTTCCATCCCTTGCATCAGTGCCAGATAACGCCGGAACCGCAAACGTGGCGGGTATAACTTGCAGCTCCCCCAAAGCCTGCCCAACTTGAACCCGTACCGCTTCCAGTCCCCCAGCTTGGGCAAGGTCGTTGAAGTCACCAGCCGATAACGGAAACACCACTCCAGCGGCCACGGCTTGCGCTGCTTCGGTGGCCTTGGTGCGTCCAGGATTACCTTCTGTGTGAATATCATTATCTCCGCATATTAATAGACGCGCCGCCGGGTATTGTTTGCGTACCATCTCGGCCGCCGGCTTTAAATTGCCT
>JAQSDX010000136.1 GCA_029946125.1 Candidatus Methylobacter titanis | reverse complement strand
GATAAATTTAATGTTAGGGCGACTTTGCGACTGACTTTTAAAACACGCACTCAGGGCTGTAAGGTGGAAGAAAATGTAAGCACACACCACGTTGTTGACAGCCCGCCAGCTTTTCTTTGAATACGCCGCTACGATAAATGGAAGTATTATCCAACACCACAAAGCACGGCACTTTAGTTTCGTCATACTTGCCTGCATACGTTTCGACAAACGCATCAAAGGCATTGACAACCGTATCCGTTGTCACTGATTGTTCGGAGGTGTGGAAAAATAGATCATTGCTGCGATTCAAAAAACCTAACATATTCATGCACTTGCTACGACAGCAGGGTATTTTCCGGGTCTCGCCAATCCGTTGCCATACATAGGATACACAGGATGTCGTGCTAAATCCGGATTCGTCAAAGTAGTAAAGCTTCAATTCCCCATCATTCTCTTGCTGTTTCAAGGCCTTCAGATATTCCTTATCACGTTGGAAATCTGCTTCATTACGCTTTCCCTTCACTGATTGCCGACAACGTTTCCAAGCGCAGGCACTTTTTTAAAATTCGTTTAAAGGTGTCAAGGCTGGCCTCCTTGCCCGTCTCCTCCAGCAATCGTGCTGCTGCGGTCTTTGGCTGGTGCGGGTTTTCATCAATATAGCCCAAAAAAACGGCTTGTTCCTCAACCGTGAGGCGCACAGACCTACCGCTTCGTGAACAATCGTAAAGCCCTATTAATCCCTCTGTTTCTCATTTGTCTCTCAAGAAGCTCATTTCA
>JAQSDX010000135.1 GCA_029946125.1 Candidatus Methylobacter titanis | reverse complement strand
GTACCGCGCGGATAATCGACATCGGTTGCATTCCACTCCGCCAGCTGGTTGCGCTCGGACAAACTCAGCAGCGGCAGTTCCGACAAGCGGCTGTCGGGATCGGCAAGCATGCCGTGCAGCAGGCATTGGAAATGGGCGATAAATCTTGACACCGTGGCGCGGGACAGCAGGCCGCTGCGGTACTGGAACGAAGCGGACAAACCCTGATTGGTCTCCGCCATCAGCAAGGCTATATCGAATTGCGCGGCGACCTCTTCCAGCGCATAGCTTTCGGCCGACAAACCGGCCCAATCCAGCGCGATGCCCGGCATGCCCAAGGCCAGCTCGGCAGCGTCGGATGAACCGCCGCTTTGCAGCACAAACCAGGCGCGGTAAAACGCCGACGCTCCCTGCTCGCGCTCGGGCTGCAACTTTTCCACCAGCAGCGAAAACGGATAATGCTGATGTGTTAGTGCGCCCAGCACGGTCGCGTTGACTTCGGCCAGATAATCGCTAAAACGCTGCTCGGCAGTGGGGTGCGAACGCAGCGCCACCGGGTTGACGAAATAACCGACGGTATCGGCAAACTCCCGCTTCGGCCTGCCCAGCGTCGGCGAGCCGACAATGATGTCCTGCTGGCCGCTGTAGCGGTACAGCAGGGTTTTGAACACGGTCAGCAACAGCGTATACAAGGTCGCGTGCTGCTCGGCGGCCAATCGTTTGAGCTGTTGCAGGGTATCCGCTGCGATAGTCAGCGTTTCCGCGCGGCCCCGGCATGACAATGATCCGG
>JAQSDX010000134.1 GCA_029946125.1 Candidatus Methylobacter titanis | reverse complement strand
AGAGCCTTTTCATTTTAGTGAAATTCAAACCCTTCAACTATTCTTTTTTTTCATCATTAATATTGCCAACAACGCCGGCTGTTGCGATAAAACGCAGAGCATCCTCAACAGACATATCTATTTCTACTACATTTTCCCGTGACATAATGACCGTGTTGCCACCTATCGCATAACTGAATGGCAAAAATACGGCAACCTGATCATCGGCAATGAAAGTATGTGAAAGCTCTTCAAAATCCGAAACGGTAATGAAACCTATCTGTTGACCATTGCCGAGTGGTACATTAACTAAAACTACTTGTTTAAATTTCCCTTTCTGTTCGCTGGAAAAAAGAGAAATAAAATCGCGTATCGCTGTATATACACTTTTAATAACGGGAATCTGGAGCACAAGTTCTTCAAAGCTATTGAATAGTCTAAGAAAAGATCGAGTCTCCAGAAAACCTCCGAAAAAATAGACTACAGCAAGACCTAATACAAACCCTAAGCCTTTTATATACCAACTGTCAGGGAAGAAAAACTTGAAGATATTTCCCAGCACCAATTCTGCAGTGCCGGCAAGCCAGAGGAGCAAATAAAGGGTGAGTATAAGGGGGGTAATAGCGATTAACCCTTTGAAAAAGGTTTTACTGATCGGCTTCATTTTTAATTTCCAATGATTGAAATTCATAAGCTAGATAATAATTCAAAATAAAAGCGTTATGTTTTATATAACAAATTTAACCCGAAAGCGTTCGATACACACTCATAGAACTTTAGTGTGCTTTAATGTACCCTTTTTCATCCGTAACAAAAGCCACAGTCTTCTACCGTATACATT
>JAQSDX010000133.1 GCA_029946125.1 Candidatus Methylobacter titanis | reverse complement strand
AAAAAGGAGGAAAGAGGAAGAAAACAGCGGGGTTCAATCGAGTCTGACCCCATTGACTGGAGTCTGACCCCATTGACTTGAACCCCGTCTCGCTTGGGTCTGACCCCATTGGTTTTCTTTATATGGATCATTTACAACACCGTCAAATGCTCACTACTTTCGGTATGAACCAGATCACCGCTACGTTGCAACACAAAATAACCACGTCTTAACGCTTCTTCCTTGGCATCATCATTGATATGGAAGGCCGCTATTGCGCCATATTGCTTGAATGCCTTATAAATTGGAAACAACAGTTTAAAATGCTTCATTTTCCGATCTAATTTATCCAGGTCATTGGTATGGGCTTTGTATTTTACTTCGACAACGGCAATGGCATCACCATTGGTCATAACCAAATCATATTCTTCCTGTATTTGACCACGATGCTTTTCCATGTTTTTTACCACATCATCAAAGTGGATACCGCCCAAGTGATTATCTTTTATCAGACCTTGAAAAAAGAATTCTTCAGCAACATCACCTTGATTTTGCCCTATGTTGCCCAGAGTAATACCCATACGGTCTAGCTTTTCCGTCAACATTCTATCGTTGCGCTTCATTTGCTCATCAGTCGCTTTTTGTGCAATGGCATTGAGCTTCATTTGCTCATCCGTACGGTCTTGAGCAACAGCAAGACTTGCCACCAGTGCTTTTAATTCATCATCAGTCATCTTTTTCTCCTGATATTTTATCAGATTGCACGTAAAACCCCTTCCTTCAGGTGGGGGATGTAAGTGTGCTGTTGATTTTGCAGTGATAATTATTTACTATAAAAACATGATTGCAGCCACCAAAAT
>JAQSDX010000132.1 GCA_029946125.1 Candidatus Methylobacter titanis | reverse complement strand
CCGTGCAGCGTGACCTTAAGGAATTGAGCGAGATTTTTCCTATTGAGCTGAACGACAAAAATCCGCGTGATTACGGCTGGCGTTGGATGAAGGGGGCGAATCTCGACATTCCCGGCATGAGCGTTTCCGAAGCCCTTGCCATGCGCCTAGTGGAAACGCACCTGAAACAGCTATTGCCCGCCGCCATGCTGGATGGCTTGCAGAGTGTGTTCAGCCTGGCACAAACCAAACTGGATAAAGTCGAGAAGCAGAATAACAACCACGCCAAAGATTGGCTTAACAAAGTCCGCGTTGTGCCGCCCGCACAGCCGCTGTTGCCACCACGGATAAGCCAGGAGATTCAAGACGACCTCTACCAGGCTCTGCTGGAAAACAGGCAGATTACGGCAAACTATCAGCCGATGAGTAGCGATCAGCCCAAGGAATACTTGCTGCATCCTCTTGGTTTGATCATGCGCGGTGCAGTGTCCTACCTCGTTGCCAGTGCGTGGGATTACACCGAAGTGCAGTTGTATGCACTGCACCGTTTTAGCAAAGTGGAGATTCTGGACGCTGCCGCCAAAGCACCCGAAGGATTCAATCTGGACGAAGCAATCGCCAGCGGCTTGGCGGATTTTGCGAATCAGGGTGAGCCTATCAACTTGGAAATTCGCTGCGACGAATGGGTTGCAGCTTACCTTGCTGAAACGCCGCTGTCTGCTGACCAACAAACAGAACCGGAAGCGGATGGCTGGTTGCGCCTGAAGGCCACCGTCAACGATACCTGGCAATTACGCTGGTGGCTGATGGGGCAAGGTGCGGGGATTGAGGTGCTCGCACCGGTGGGCTTGCGGAATGAAATTA
>JAQSDX010000131.1 GCA_029946125.1 Candidatus Methylobacter titanis | reverse complement strand
ATCCGGACGTTTGCCGTTCGCCGGGAAGAACCAGCTTCGGCAGCTCGCCGGACAACTGCTCTCGCCAGTATTGCCAGTCCTGCTCGGCGCGCCGATCGGCCAGATAGGCCGATTGCCAGGCGACATAATCGGCATAACTCGCCGCAGGTTCCGGCATATCCGGAGCCTGCCCGAGATAATGCGTCTTGAACTCTTCCAGCAAAATCGACAACGAGCGGAAATCGACGACGATATGATGCGCGCAAAATACCAGCACATGATCGTCGTCGGCACAGCTGAACAAGGCGGCTTTCAGTAACGGACCTTGCTCTAAATCGAACGGTTTGCGCACGAAAGCGGCGATAGCTTCTCTGCGTTGCCGCCCGTCGTAGCAAGTCACGCTGACCAATCGATGCCGGGGCTCCGCCAGCGGGATACGCACCGTTTGGGTCTGCCGGTTAAGCCGGAAGCCGCTGCGTAATTGCGCATGGCGTTCGAACAGCGCGGTTAGTGCGCCGTTTAATGCCGACTTATCCAGCTTGCCGCGGACGTGCATGGCAACCAGCATGTTATACGGCGAGCTGTCGGTTTCTATACGGTTGACGGTCCACAGCGCCTGCTGCCCGAATGATAACGGCTGCTCATCGTTGTCTTCAACTGCCGACGGGGCGATTTGGGCTTGACCGGATTTCGCCAACGTTAAAGCCTGTTCGGCGCACGTAGCCAGGGAATGATTGCCGAGCAGCTGCGCCACCGGCAAATCGATAGCCAGCAACTCGTCGATAAAGTATTTCAGTTCCACCGCTTTCAGCGAATCTAGGCCCAGACTCGGCAACGATTGCGCTATATCGACAGTGTCGATCGCCAAGCCGGACAAAGCCGCCGCCTTCTCGGCCAGACA
>JAQSDX010000130.1 GCA_029946125.1 Candidatus Methylobacter titanis | reverse complement strand
ATAGCTGCAAAAATGGGGTGCGGCTGAAAAGAATGCTTTTTCGGTCTGGCACTAAATAGGAACTGGTTTGAGTTCTGACATAATCCCTTTATTTTGGCCCTGTCCAACCCGCTCTGGCAAGATTATCAATCAAGGTGCTGCGCGGAATGCCAAATGTCCGGCAGACTGACGCCTTACTGGTACCGCTTTCGAGGGCCGCAAGCACGGATTCCATTTTTTCGCTATCCAGAACGCGCGGCCTACCGCTCTGTCGTCCTCGGCGTTGAGCCGCGCTAATACCCGCCTTGACCCGCTCCTGGATCAAGGCCCGCTCGTATTGGGCGAGCGCCCCAAAGAGCTGGAACAGCAACTCACCGTGCGGCGTGGTGGTATCCATTTGCTCGGTCAGCGAGTGGAATGCGACACCCTTCTCCTTTAAGCCGGTGACAATAGTCAGCAGGTGCGATAAGGATCGGCCCAGACGATCCAGTTTCCAGACCACTAAACAGTCTCCGGCTCGGACAAACTCAAGCGCCTTGGCGAGACCGGGTCGATCATCCCGCGCACCGCTTGCTTTGTCCTCGAACAAATGCCGTTCATCCACCCCTGCCGCAAGCAGTGCGTCTCGTTGGAGATCAGTGGTTTGACGATCCGACTCGGACGAGACGCGCATGTAGCCGACCAGCATGTACGGAAAACTCCATAGAAAATATTTTCGTATAGTGTAAAGGGTCAGATTAAATCCGACAATAGTTTTCGTACATTATTTGAGGTGGAGACAGGGGCAGATCAGATATTTTTTTGAGGTTTATCGGCTTAACGGAAGACTAAGCGGAAAACACTTGTTTTCCGCCACCTCAAAGATCAATGATAAAATCGGTTTGACTGCCTCCCCCGGTTTTGCATGCTCT
>JAQSDX010000012.1 GCA_029946125.1 Candidatus Methylobacter titanis | reverse complement strand
ATTGACCCCGCTAGAAAATGGACAGAGCCTGTTTAAAGCTCATGTCAGGGATACCGGTCAACTGCGCTGGTGGTTATTAGGATTTGCTGAACAAATTGAAATCCTGAAACCGGAAGCGTTACGTCAGGAGTTTAAGCAGAAAACAGAGGGGATGGCGGCAAAATATCAATAAGCTTTTTTAAATTATTATCTACTAAAACTCACTTTTAAACTCCAATACCCGAAAACTAATATGAATGAATCAATACTAAGTAAAGTTCAATATTATTTTAATCAAGAAAAAAGCTTAAACAATGATAAATTGCTACGCCTTGAAAACATCATTAACAACCCGCAGACGCCTTTTAGAATAATTGTTTTTGGCAAGTATAATCATGGTAAAAGTACTTTTTTAAATTCTTGGTTAAAGCAAAATTTATTTAAAACGGGTGATACCAGAGTAACAACAGAAGTTCAGGCTCATAAAGATGAAGAAAATAACATCATTTGGGTTGATACACCTGGACTAGATGCCAATATAAAAGATGATGAAGTGGCAATTTATGCAATAAAAGAAGCTGACATAGTTTTATTGGTTCATGATGCTGTTGCAGGTGAGCTGGATATAAAAGAGTTGGATTTTATTAAAGAGTCTTCTATCACTGCTAAAGGAAAGATCAAGTTATTATTAACCAAGATTGATCAAAATGAGGTGAATATTTTCGATATTATGCGCTTAATTAAAAATCAGGTGGACGATTTTAATATCAAAATATTTCCTGTCTCACCCATACGTTATCAGAAATATATTGATAATCAATCGGCTATATGGAAAGCAAAAAGTGGCTTTGATGCGCTTTATATTGAAATTAAAGGATCTATTTCAAACCGAGATCTATTAAGGAAACAAGAAGCAAAGGGTTTGTGTAATGACTTAATACAGCAACTTGACACTGTAAAAAGTGAGGTTTTAAATGATATTAAAAGCTTTACTCAGCAAATAAATACAAAGCAAGATGTATTCAATATTGCAGTGCAAAATATATTAAAACATTTTTAAAATAAAAATAGAGGTAATAATATGGGTTTTTTTGATAAACTTGGAATGATAGTTGTAGGGGTAGTTTTATCGCCAATCTTAGTGCCAGCAGCTATTGTTGCCACTGCTTTCACAGGAGAGAGTAAAGAGTCTGAAGAAAAAATACGTAAAGAAGCAAATGAAAGAGCAGAAGCCAATGAAAGAGCAGAAGCCAATGCTAGGGAAAGCGCTATGCAACAGGCAGTAAAGAAATCTAGGATAGAAGCTGCGCAAAAACTGTCTGTCGCTAAAGACTTAATGGTTGTTTTTTTGAAAAATAATTACAACAATCATGAGGTATTATTAACTGACATTCATCGAATTGACACACCTTACTTAATTAAGTCAAAACTTGAAGAAATTACAAAAATATATCCTTGTGCCGATATAGAGAAATTAACGAAGAAAGTAAAAGAGCAAGAGTTCAAAATTCATCAAATAAACTACGCCTTATCTGAGCTTCGTGACCTAAGAGACTCCGTAAATGACTAATCAACAAGAAATAGAAAAATTTTTCGCTACTGTATCTAGTTTTGAGCAGATTGTTATGTCAGGTGAGATAGAGAGGGAGAAGGCGTTATTAAATCAAAAAAACCTACTCTCTATCTTAAGAGAAAAATTACAAAAACTATCATCAAGTAATGAAAAAATGAATTCATTATCCGACAATATTAATCAAGTTTCTGATGGCATTATTAACACGATAAAAATAATCGAAAAATCTTCTATTGAAATGGATCAAAGGCTACAGCTTCAACGGGAATACAAAGAGCGTTTGATTATTTTGGTTTTTGGTAAAGTTAATTCAGGCAAGAGCAGCTTCTCGAACTATTTTGTCAGTTTATTTCCGCAGACATTACCAGAAGAACCTTATTTTTTTTTCGAGGATGGTAAAAAAAAATATTCATCTGAACCTTTTAAAGTTGGTTGCACAGAAACAACCTCAAGAATTCAGGGTGTAGAGTTAGGAAAACTTGTTTTATTAGATACCCCAGGCTTGCATTCAGTTACCGGAATAAATGGTGATTTAACAAAACAATATACAGATAGCGCAGATCTAATTTTGTGGCTTAGCGGCTCAAATTCACCAGGGCAAACTCAGGAACTGGAGGAATTAAAAAATGAAATTGAAAAAGGAAAAGTATTATTCCCCATTATCACTAAATCCGACATAACAGATGAAGATGAGGAGATCAAAAACGGGGAACCTGTATTGATAAAAAAACTTATCATGAAATCTATTGGCACTCAAGAACTTCAGCAGGAAGATGTTTATAAACGAGCACAAGCTAAGTTAAAAGAATTTAAAGTCAATATAGATTCAAAAAAACCTATTTCTCTTTCGGTTCAGTATGCAAAAGAATACTCGGAGCAAGAAAATGTCATGATGATAGCTGGTATTTCTAAGCTGTTTTATGGATTGAATGCTATTTACGACGAAGCGATAGAAAGTAAAAAGAGCAATGTTTTGCTGCAAGTGAAAAATAATTTAAGAGATATCCATAAACATCTTGATGATAATATTGAGAAACCGTTTAATGAACTGCTGATAACCCTAGAAAATCAAAAAGAAAATGTTAGAGGTCAATCTGGATATATCCATGATATGGTTTTAAATTCAGTTAGGAGTCAAGTGCCAGGGGTTATTTCTAAGCATATTCAAAGTAAAAATATTAAAGCTATTAATGTTGCAATTAATAAGGTAATAATTGATGAGCTTAATGCACAGCTAGATATTAGCTTTAATGCAGTATTTAAGTCATTACTTAAGGCTATTACTCCTCCAGGAAGTTTAGGAATTAATCTCGAATCCAACTTCGAAGATGAAACGATATCTTTTGATTTTCAGCGAGGTGCTCGTAAAAAAGCCGTAACCTCTGGGGCGGTTAGTTCAGGCGGAGCAGTGGCTGGGGCGGCGTTGGGGAGTTTTTTGGGGCCAGTGGGTGCTGCTATTGGTGGCCTCCTTGGCGCTGCTTTAGGTGGGTTAGCAGGCAGTAAAGCAGGTGAATATTTTATTGAAACTGAAACCATTACTAACATTATTGGTATTGATGCTACCAAAGTGGAAGCTGAATTAAATAGCAAGTTGCAAGAGATTATACCAAAACTCGTAAGTGATTCAATTGGTGCATTATTAATTCAATTTAAACCTTTAGAAGACCTTATTAAACAGTCGAATCAAGAGATTGAACAATTCAAACGAAAAGGAGATTACTCATGAGTTCAGTTTTTAGTCTATTTCATCAAATTGTTGATGAAATAGAACCCTTACGGGAAGTTTATTTGCCGGACAATGATGGGGTTTATTTATCAAGACAAAAAATTGACGAACGCACACTCAGTATTCAGTTATATGGTGCTTATAATGCAGGAAAAAGCACATTAATTAATGTATTACTTGGCATGAATGCAGCGGTGGTCGGTGAAATACCCACTACAGATCATGTGGAGGAGTTTAATTGGACTGGCTACAAATTACTCGATTCACCTGGAGTCAATGCCCCCATTGAACACGAAAAAATCACACTTGATAGATTAAAAAAATCTGATTTAGTTGTCTTTGTTATTAGGCAAGATGACCAAGATGTTAAAGATATTTACGATAGAATTTTTGATTGCATTGCAGAAAAAAAGCACGTTTTTATTGTACTAAATTATAATGGACTCGACCCTAATGCGGTAGGTGAGGGTAGTGTTGAACTGCTAGTTAATCAAATTAATATAATTTTGTTGGCAGAGGCCGAAAAACGTCATTTTGAATCTACGTTAAATGAAAATATATCGGTTTTAGCTATAAATCTTAATAGCGCACTTAGAGGTCGCTTAGAAAAAAAAGCATTGCTGCTAGAATCTTCTGGTTACAATAGTTTTATTATTCAATTTTGTGAATGGGTTAAATCCTATGATAGTGAGCATCATTTTGTTGAAGCGGTAAAAAATTATTTAAAGAAGACTTTGATTAATCCTATCCAAGAAGTTTTAGATACAAAAAGATCAGTGTCTTCTGATCTGCAACATTTATCTCGTGCTATTCGTCAATTAGAAATACAAAAAATCACAATAACTGGCAATGCCACTAGCAAATTAAGAGAAATTGTATTATCAAAAAAGAAAACTCTTTTAATTACATTATCTGAAATTAGAGACGAAATTGAATTTAATTTAGCTATTGAGAAGTATGTTAATGATATTGAACTAGACTTTAATAATTGGTTTATACAGGAAAGTGAGCAGATGCAAGAAGTAATATATAGCGAACGAATAATAACTAATGATGCTTTTTTTTCAGAAAATGAAGAGGGTAGTCATGTGTTTAACAAAATATCATCAATGACCGTTGACTTACTTAAAAATGAGAATCTGGTAAAAGATAGTATAGTCGGGTCATTGAAATTATTAAGGTCAAACAAAATTGCTTTTAAGGGTGTATGGGTAAAAACATTTGGAAAATGGGCAGAAAAACTAGGGCCTGTTGTAACAATTATTGCAACAGTATTTGAAGCCTATCAATCAGGAAAGCAAGAAGATAAAAGCAATCAGCAACAAAAAAGTAAGAGTATGCAACTCTATCAAATAATTGAAGCCATCTCAAATGATTTAATACACAGTTTTGTTAGTGAAATTGAAAACATTGTAGGCAAGGTCTTTGACGATCCTATTCAACAATACAAAGATAAACTGATGCAATTAAATGAGAATGCAACTGTAGTAGAAAAGGATCATGCTGAATTGCAATTAATTGCAATTCGTTTAGAGCAGATTTGTATTTACTAGAATTTAACTAGAGAAAAGCGGTGTATTAGACTTAATCGCAACCCATTTTCTGTCAGGAGAGATTGTTTTTGCATCATTAAGTACCGTCAACCAAAATCCCAGCTTTTTGACACAATAACCGGCATAGTTTAATTAGCGCCACATCGCCACTGGATCAAGGTGCTTTAATTAATTATTACCCAGGTACGGTTGATGGACGTATGCTGTTAATAGCAATTCACTAATTAGACAGTTTTAGAGAGTAAGCCTGAATTAAGTAAAAAACCTGAATTTTTATTAATTTAACCCCATTATATGATTTATGGCTCTAACTGTTTTCACAATTTTTATAGTACTACTATCACTCGGCGCACCGCTTTGGTTGAGTATTATTCTGTTTGCACTTAATTGTGTCATTCCAGATACTATCCCATTTGCTGATGAGTTCGTACAAGGACTTGGTGTTGCTGGAAAAATAAAACAAAGCACAGGAGGAATTAAAATAATCTCATGGATATTCAAAAATCCAATTAAATTCATTCTAATAATTATTTTTATAGTGCTGATTTTACAGAAATTTTAACTAGTAAATCCCATGTTCTATAGTCGAGCAGAAACACTTCTTTACCACCTAGCAAACCGCTACCTGCGACCATTTTTGCCCTCGGAGTATCTGGTCGAATTGCAAGATCGCTTTATGGAAGCAGAACAGCAGATCAAGAGCCATCCAGAAGCATTGGCTTGGAGTCAGCGGGTATTGTGGTTATCTCATTGGGATGGAGTGTTATCGAGCAATTCCGAATCAGTCGATATTGCAGCGAAACTCTCTACCGCTTTATTGCACAATCATCAGGTCACTATCCATTACCAAGGCAAAGACAAACCATTTCAGTTCAATCCTTTTGGGCTTATTAAGCGTGATCAGAGCTTAATGGTGGTGGGATCTTACTGGCAAAATAGTGACCCGTTTGTGCTGGCTTTGCGAAAAATACTAGCAATTGAGCTGACAGATCAACCCGCTATCCAACCAGCAGAAGATTTTGACTTACAAGCTTTTCTGAACAGGCAATTGAATTTTCCTCATTCCCAAGAGAAGATTCCTTGCTTGCAAATTGAGTTCTCTGAAGACATGTATAGCTACATCAGTGATCATGCCCTTGAAGCAGAACACGTTCATATTATTTCACCGGCTGAATATCATCATGACGGTTATTTCTTGCTTGAAGCTCGGGAAGTGGTTGACGGAGAACGTTTACGGCAATGGATTAGAGGATTTAGTCATAAAGCACAAGTATTGAAGCCGAATGCTTTACGCTTAGTGATGGAGCAAGCGCGGCTCGATACGCGAACCAATTTGTTGACAGCAACTGAATTCAAACGCTGTTTGAAGCGTGAAATTCAACGCTGCCTGCGTGATAAGCAGATGTCTTTTGCTATGTTGATTCTTGATCTGGATCACTTCAAGCAGGTCAATGATCTTAATGGTCATGATTTTGGTGACATAGTGCTTTTACAGGTTGCTGACTGCATTCGTGAATACGATGAAGCGGCGCGTCATGGAGGTGAGGAGTTTTGTGTCTTACTACCTAATACCAAACTACCGGAAGCAGTTATTATCGCTAACCGGATTCGCCGACAAATTGAACAAAAAACATTGAAAAATCAGCATGACAAAGTTGTGCCGGTTACAGCAAGTATAGGTTTGGCGGTTTTTCCAAATGATTTGCCCGCTAATTTAACAGCAATGATAGAGCAGGGCAAAGATGTTGCAAAGCTGAGTGAATTAGCAGCTGCAAGTGTTTTCCATCAGGCTGATCAAGCGCTTTATCAAGCCAAAGAGCAAGGGCGGAATCGGGTTTGTTTAGCAGCTGACCTTGTCTGATTAATTGATCTGGAATCAAGGTGCCTAAGCACACTCATTAATTGAAGTGCCTATTAAATTGTATTCTGATGGTAACCAAATTATCTTAATTCGTTATTGAATTCATGACAGCGAAAGAAAACATCTAAATTTATCTGCTGGGGCTATGCTGGGGAGTTTGGCGTCACTCTTCTTCCGGTTCATTACAGGAAATTCCAACTCAGTTTTTGGAATTTGCAAAAACTTACTCACCTGGAGATAGTCAAGTAATGCTTAAACCGGCAAGGTCGGGCTTCTGTGCTTTGGGCTGAAAATCCTCGTGTCGACGGTTCGATTCCGCCCCTGGGCACCATGAATATATTTAAAAAAGCCGACCATTGAGTCGGCTTTTTTATGCGCAAAGGTTTTTAACTAACGGTTTTCTCATTTTTTAAGTTTAATAGATTCAGTGGGTTAAAATAGGGCGTCGTGTTGCTTCTAGCGAAATAACCGAAAGTAACCCTTAATAATCGTATTGTTGTGAATTACTCCGACCTAAAAGACGGGGCTTCTAACGTCAATGGCGCGAGCAAGAACAGAGGATTTAAGTCCCCTGACTTGGCTAGCAGTGCCTCAGTTAGCAGTACCGGCGATTCCCGCCGCTATGGAAGTGTCATGCTAACTTAGGGCGACTAGCGCCATCAGCACGAAATGAGCATATAACTCTGAAAAATAAAAATCAAGAGCATCCTTACATCCCGACCTGAAGGAAGGGGTTTTACGGACAAACTGATAAAAGCTACCGAATCCGAGGCTTTAATAGTTGCAGCTAGCGCCTGAGTTGATCTACAGATCAGCAAATTCAGTGCCATAATAAAACTTACACGACATAATATAATCACTTTTTAATAAAATCAGTGGGTTGTGATTTAATGATACAGTTCCGTTCGATGTGAAATTTTTGGGTGCCGTGTAGCCGTTGTGTGGTTTTCAGCTGCAAGCTTATGGCGATGTACGGTATAATTGCGCCAAATTCCACTATTCAACATCCCTCTAATGGCTCAATTTTTTGAAATACACCCGGAGAGTCCGCAACTGCGCTTGATTCATCGCGCCGTGGAAATACTCCGTAAGGGTGGTGTTATTGTTTACCCGACCGACTCCTCTTATGCGATTGCCTGTCTGATAGGCGATAAGCAGGCGATGGATAAAATCCGTCGTATCAGGCAGTTGGACGATAAACACAATTTTACACTGGTGTGCACAGATCTGGCTCAAGTGTCCATGTTTACCAAAATCAGTAATGATGCTTATCGCTTGATTAAGGCATTAACACCCGGTGCTTTTACTTTTATTTTAGAAGCTACCCGTGAAGTGCCTCGTCGGATGCAACACCCCAAGAAAAAAACCATCGGTATTCGTATCCCAGATCACCCTATTACCCAATTGCTGGTTCAGGAACTGGGTGAGCCCTTGTTTAGTTCTACGTTGATATTGCCGGGCGAGAACGAGGCCTTGACCGATCCTTATGAGATCAGGGACAAGCTCGAACGCGAACTGGATTTGGTGATTGACGGCGGTATTATCGAGTTTGAACAAACGACTATTATCGAATTTTCCGATAATGGCACTGAGATTATCAGACAGGGCAAGGGTCTGGCACCGATGTTGGATTGATGAGGATGTCACTATGATGGATGAATTGACGCTGCTGCAACGCATAGTGGTCTGGATTTTGCCGGTGATTTTTGCGATTACCGTGCATGAAGTGGCGCATGGCTGGGTGGCAAAAAAATACGGCGATAACACCGCCGCGATGTTAGGTCGGTTAACCTTAAATCCGGTCAAGCATATCGATATGTTCGGAACTATTATTATCCCCGGCTTGCTATTAATCTCCGGCACCGGTTTTATTTTCGGCTGGGCAAAACCAGTGCCTGTCGACGCGCGGAATTTTAAAAATCCACTGCGTGATATGGCGATAGTGGCTTTGGCGGGTCCCGTTGCTAATTTGTTGATGGCTGTCGCTTGGGCATTAATAGCCCGGTTAGGGGTGGCGATGCATTCTCAATCGGAAGCTGTTTCCTTGCCGTTGATTTATACCGGGATTGCCGGGATTTCTATTAATCTGGTGTTGGCATTGCTTAATTTATTACCTATTCCGCCGTTGGACGGCAGCCGCATTTTGACGGGTATTTTGCCGCGTTATTGGGCGTGGCAATATAATCGCCTGGAGCGCTTCGGCTTTATTATTTTATTGGTGCTGTTATACACGCGGGTTTTAAATTTGATTTTGGAATATCCTTTGTATTTTGCACAGCAAGTGTTTTTTTCAATTGCCGGGTTATAGCTTGTTTTTTGCTGCCGACTTAAGACAGTACCGTGTTAATAGGCTGCGACAGGCGGAGTGCGAGCTTTGCTTGCAAACAGGCGAAGCCTGTACTCCGTACTTGCCCCGGCTTAAATTTTGTAGCCCTGATGAATCAAAATACGGCTGAAATTTTAGAGTCATCGCCAGTCCTCGCGATGGTTAACGGCGCACCGTTTAATAAGCTGCCGGACGATCTTTATATTCCTCCCGATGCGCTGGAAGTGCTGCTGGACACCTTTGAAGGACCACTGGATTTATTGCTGTATTTGATACGCAGGCAGAATCTGGATGTGGTTAACATTCCGATAGCCAAGATTACCCATCAATATATCGCTTATATTCAGATAATGGGGGTATTGAATCTGGAGTTGGCCGCAGAATATCTGGTGATGGCGGCGCTGCTGGCGGAAATCAAGTCAAGAATGCTGTTGCCCAGGCAGTCGGATACTGAAGCGGACGAGGAAGATCCGCGAGCAACATTGATTCGCCGGTTGCAGGAATATGAGCTGATTAAAAATGCGGCTGAAGAAATTGATCAGTTGCCTAGAATTGAACGTGATATATTTGAAATCAGCGTCGATGTTTCGGCGCTAAAAAGTGTCGAACAAAATTTACCGGATATCCAGTTAAAAGAAATGCTGCTGGCATTTCAGGATGTACTTAAAAGAGTTGAGCAGCTCAGTCATCATCAAATTACCAAGGAGCCCTTATCTGTCCGTGAACGCATGTCAGCCATTTTGGAAAACCTTAACGGAGCGGATAGTCTCCTTTTCTCGCAACTATTTAGCCGAAAAGAAGGTCGACACGGAGTCGTTGTCTCGTTTTTGGCCATACTCGAACTCAGCAAAGAACGACTCATCGATATTATCCAGTCAGAACCCTTTGCCGAAATCCGAGTTAGAACCGCCGAAGCCTTTAGCGAAACCTGCGCCGACGGAACCCAAGCCAAAGCCAATAGTTGAACCTACGTCACCTCCTTCCGTCACTGAACAACCTGAAATTAACGTGGAAATTAAACGTGTAGTTGAAGCAATTTTATTTGCTGCAAATCGTCCTATGACCTGTAAACAGGTGCAACAGGTTTTCCCTGAAATTGAGCAGCCGGACATACAGGAAATACAGGTGGCAATTGATGCGGTCACAGAAGATTACCGCTTCAGGCCGGTTGAACTAAAACAGGTAGCCAGCGGTTATCGTTTTCAAGTGAGAAAGGAGCTATCGCGCTGGGTATCGCGGTTGTTTGAAGAAAAGCCGCCAAAATATTCCCGAGCATTATTGGAAACGCTGGCCATTATTGCCTATCGTCAACCGGCAACACGCGGCGATATTGAGGATATTCGAGGGGTTGGCGTCAGTTCAAGCATCATTCATACGCTACTTGAACGTGAGTGGATTCGAGTGGTGGCGCACAAAGAGGTGCCGGGCAGACCGGCTTTATACGGTACGACCAAACAATTTTTGGATTATTTTAATATTACATCATTAAGTGAGCTGCCGACATTGCAAGAGATTCAGGAGCTTGGCATATCATTAGATGATCCTTTGTTAGAAACACAGCAACAACCTATGCAGGCAAAGAGTGAAGATCAAAAAACAATCGAACAGCAAGAAACCACCGAAGACTGCAAGGACGCAGGAGGTAAAGCAACGCAGGGAGCAGTTGCCGAGCAGAGCGCCGAAACTATCGGGCAGGCCACTAAAGCCATCGCAAGGCTCAGCACAACAACTGAATAATCCTGCGAAGCAATCCCTTCCTTCGCAAAAGGGCTTTGCCGGGAGTCAATCAGCCGATGGCGAGCGCATTCAGAAAGTGCTGGCGCGCGGCGGTGTCGGTTCAAGGCGCGAAATTGAGCGTTGGATAGACGAGGGGCGCTTGAAGATTAACGGTAAGCCTGTTGGCTTGGGTGATCGTCTGAAAGACGGGGATCACCTGCTGATCAATGATCGAGTGGTGCATTGGGAAAAGTTTGTCGAACAGCCTACTCAAGTGCTGCTTTATCATAAACCCGTCGGTGAAGTGGTTACGCGTCGTGATCCGCAAGGTCGTCCGGTGGTGTTTACCCAATTACCGAAACTGGCTATTAGTCGCTGGATAGCGGTTGGTCGTCTGGACATCAATACTTCGGGGTTATTGTTGGTCACCAATAATGGTGAGCTGGCTAATCGATTAATGCATCCGTCTACGCAAGTCGAGCGCGAATATGCAGTACGTATTTTAGGTGAGGTTTCCGATGCTACCCTGGCAAAACTCAAGCAGGGTGTAGAACTTGAAGACGGCAAAGCCAAGTTTGACGAGATTAAATTTTTCGGCGGTGAAGGTGCCAATAAGTGGTACAACGTTATCGTTGCCGAAGGTCGCAACAGGCTGGTAAGACGTTTGTGGGAATCGCAGGAAGTGACCGTCAGCCGCTTAATGCGGGTGCGCTATGGACCTGTGGTGTTGCCGGAGCGTTTGAAAGCCGGTTCGTTTTATGAGTTGACCGATAAAGAACTGGAATTGCTGTTTGAATTTGCGGGGATGCCAGGCGAAAAACCGGTGTACAGCAACAAGCCCGAATTTAAGGCCTATAAATCTGGAAAGCGTTAGCCGGGGGCAAAGCTTATGCGTATTTCGCAAACAGCAGGTGCTTTACGACTGCATGGACAGATATTTGCTCCTCGGTAATTGCTCCTGCATGACTCTACTACACGCCATCCATGGCGTTATACAATATCTGTATTCACCGCATCCATGTGGATCATGCAAGAGGTACGACCCTAAGGATGGGGGAGGTAGAGCAACGCATGGAGCGGCTGCCGAGAGCAATGCAGGAGCAATTGCCGAGGCGACCCGACATTGCCGTTGATTTAGTTAGCCGAGACAACCTGGTTTCTGCCGTTGTGTTTGGCGGTGTACATGGCTTCATCAGCGCGTTTGACGAAAGATTCGCGAGTATCGTTGTCACCTAAGGTGCTAACGCCAAGGCTTGCGGTGATCTTGATGGTGTCCATGCCGTAGGCTATGGTGTGCCGCTCAATTGAGGCGCGAATCCGTTCTGCCAGCAATTTTGCGCCGTTGGTGTCTGTGTCGCTTAATAAAATGACGAATTCTTCGCCGCCATAACGGAAAATAATATCACTGTCTCTTAGGTTTTCTTTAATCCATTTTGCACTAGAAGCCAAGGTGATGTCGCCGCAATCGTGACCGTAGGTATCATTGATGGCTTTAAAATGATCGATGTCAAAGAAAATGAGTGATAATTTTTTGGCATTGCGCGTAGCAAGACTTATTTCCCTATTTATGCAATCATTAAATGACGATCTGTTGTTGGCTTGGGTGAGTGGATCGGTATAAGCCATTTTTAAAGCTTGGTGAAATAAGGTTGCATTTCTCAAGGGATAAATCAAACAGCAAAGCATCGCTTCCAGCAACTGGAGGTCGGCATCGCTGAACCTATGGTTGCTCATCAGTTTTAATTCGCCCAGTTGTTGCTGCTCAACTTTAAGTGCGTAATTACAGGAATGCCGGGTAAACACCCCGCTTTTTACTTCCAGATCGAATTCTTTATTAATATAAACATAAGCGCTATGAGGAATCTTATTGGCGATTTTGCTACAGAAAATTGCGATCAGCTCAGTAAACTTCAATGTTGTTTGTAAAGCGCTGCTGATGTCATAATTATGAAGGTTAACGGCTTTTGTTGCTTCAAAAGTGTGATTGTTGATAACCGCTAAGTTTGCTGATTTGCCGGCCATGATCGCTTCCTCGTGGATTGAGACTGTTGCTTTGCAATAACTAAAGCGAGGAATGTGCCAATTCATAAAAATAGCCCATAATCAGTATGATGGTAAGGATATTTTATTTTTGGCTTATTGCTGTCATAAGATTGACATGACAAGGTGGCAAGAAATTGCCGGTGGATGGGCTTTTGTTGCCGTTAATTGCTGAAAAGATAGGCAATGGCGTTTTCGGATTTATCCTATAGAAGCTAAATCCGGTAAAATCAAAATTGGATCGGGATGTTGCTTTTTAACGCTTTTGTACGCGCGACTGGCTTGATTGGCCGTCATAATAATAGTATCGAAAAAGCGCTTTTCATGTAAACTGCAGGCAGTTTTTTGAAATTTTCCCGATGAATCAAAGGTGTGGGATGATGTCTAGCAAGAACTGCTATATTTTGTGATCACTGATGGTGCCGAGGAGAGGACTTGAACCTCCATGGGGTTGCCCCCACCAGCACCTGAAGCTGGCGTGTCTACCAATTTCACCACCTCGGCAGAGGCTAGCTGTAAAAGCTAAAGTGAGCGCGCACTATACCCATCCATTTTGATTTTGTCAATTAGGTGTGATGTTTTATCTTAAAGTGAGTTAGACAGGATGACGTTACTTTAAACCCGCGGAGAAAAAAGTTTTTTTGCATAAAGGCCAAAAACTTTTCTCTTTCAATTCTAATCGATATACTAAACCTATATACTTAAGACTATGTTTATCGTATCCACCTTTTTTATTTTATTATTTAAATGACATTGAAGTCTAAAAAAGACGTTGATTTTAATTCAACAAAAGATCCATATGCTCAGCGTGAAGCTGAGAAATATGAGAATCCCATTCCCAGCCGCGAATTAATTCTTCAATTCATCGAGCATGCTGGAAAACCTTTGCGTCGTGAAGAACTCGCTGAAGCATTTACCCTTGAAACCGAAGATCAGCTAGAGGCTTTACGCCGCCGTTTACGGGCAATGGAAAGGGACGGGCAATTATTATTTAATCGGGGCAAGAAATATTGCCTGGTTAATAATGAGGATTTAATTGCCGGGCGCATTATCGGTCATGCGGACGGATTTGGCTTTATTAAGCCGGATGATGGCTCGGACGACCTATTCTTATCGCCACGAGAAATGAATCCTTTGCTGCACAATGATCGGGCGCTGGTACGTATTGCCGGGGTCGATAAAAAAGGCCGCAGGGAAGGGGCTGTTGTTGAAATTCTTCAGAGAAATACGCACCATGTTGTTGGGCGTCTCTATAAAGAAGACGGTTTTACTTACGTGGTGCCGGATAATAAAAATATAGCGCAAACCATTCTGGTTCAAAAAGGCGGCACCGGCAAGGCAAAACAAGGACAGATTGTCGTTGCCGAAATCGTTGAGCAGCCGACTAAGCTTCGGCAGCCTATTGGGCGCATTGTTGAGGTCATGGGCGAACACATGGCGCCGGGAATGGAAATCGAAATGGCGATTCGTTCCCATGAGCTGCCTAATCAATGGCCTGATGAATTGCTGGAAGCAATTAAACCGCTTAGTAAGGATGTGCCGGAGTCGGCAAAAGAAGGCCGGGTTGATTTAAGGGACATTCCCTTGGTCACGATTGATGGTGAAGATGCCCGTGATTTTGACGATGCGGTTTATTGCCAGAAAACCCCTAAGGGTTGGAAGTTATTGGTTGCGATCGCCGATGTTTCGCATTATGTGCAGATTAATTCGGAATTAGATAAGGAAGCTCAAAAACGCAGTACGTCGGTCTATTTTCCTGAACAGGTCATACCGATGTTGCCGGAGATTTTGTCCAATGGCTTGTGTTCGCTTAATCCCCATGTGGATCGGCTATGTATGGTGTGCGAGCTATACATAGACCAACAGGGCCAGGTTGTTCGGTCACGTTTTTTTGACGCGGTGATGAGTTCTCATGCCCGACTGACCTACAATGAAGTCGCAGCAATGCTGGTTGATGGCGATATCGCCAGGGATGGTGTGTATGCCGAAAGCCAGTCGGGAGCTGGCTCGGCGCAGGCCTTAGCCGAAAAATATAAAGCCGTAATGCCGCATTTACAGGAGCTATACGCGCTGTACAAGGTGATGCGGGTGAGCCGAGAACAACGTGGCGCAATGGATTTCGACACGCAGGAAACCCGGATTGTTTTCGGTACAGAGCGTAAAATCGAAAAGATAGTGCCGGTGGTGCGTAACGATGCGCACAAATTGATCGAAGAATTTATGATCACCGCGAACATGGCGGCGGCGCGGTTTTTAAATAGTAAAAAAATGCCCAAGTTGTTGCGGATACACGAAGGTCCGAGTGCCGATAAGCTGCTTAATCTGAAAACCTTTATTGGCGAACTGGGCTTGAGTTTAGGCGGCGGGGATAAGCCAACGCCGCTGGATTATATGCATCTGATGGAGTCAATCAAAGATAGGCCTGATGCGCATTTGATTCAGACCGTATTGTTGCGTTCGATGTCGCAGGCGGTCTACAGTCCCGAGTTAAAAGGCCATTTCGGTCTGGCGCTGGAGGCTTACGCGCATTTTACCTCGCCTATTCGCCGTTATCCCGATTTGTTGGTGCATCGTGCAATCAGGCATTGTTTGCAGGGCAAGCCGGTGGAAAGCTTTTTCTATGGCGTTCCCGATATGGTTGTTTTGGGCGAACAATGTTCAGCCCATGAGCGCCGCGCCGATGATGCCACGCGGGATGTGGTGAGCTGGCTCAAATGCGAATATATGATGGATAAGGTTGGCGAGGAATTCCCCGGCATTATTTCAGCGGTCACCTCGTTTGGTTTTTTTGTCGAGCTTGCCGAAATTTATGTTGAAGGCTTGGTTCATATCAGCAATCTGGCTCAGGATTATTTTCATTTCGATGCGACCAGTCACCAGTTAAGAGGCGAACGTACCGGCATTAATTACCGGCTGGGCGATAGCGTCAATATCAGAGTCGTCCGTGTTGATCTGGACGAAAAGAAAATGGATTTTGAACTGGCGGAAAAACAAGTCGCGATGGATACCAAACCTAAAAAAAGACGTCGTAAAAAATGAAATTAAGCAAAATATACGGCATACATTCGGTACAGTCGGCTTTAGATTATTCCCCTAAAAAAATCGGTAAAGCCTGGGTTGACAGCCAACGGCAAGACAAGCGTTTGACGCAGTTGATTGATGATTTATTGGATCTGGGCATAGAGCCGGAAAAAGTCGACCGGAAAAAGCTGGATAAACTGGCCGATAGCAATAATCATCAAAGCATCGTTATCGAAGTTGAAATGCCGGCCGAGTTATCGGAAACCGACCTAAAGGATGCGGTATTAACCTTATCAGGAACGCCTTTATTCCTGGTGCTGGATAATGTGCAGGATCCGCATAATTTCGGCGCATGCCTTAGAACTGCTGATGCTACCGGTGTGCATGGCGTCATTATTACCAAAGATAACGCTACCGGGATTACTCCGACGGTCTGTAAAGTCGCTAGCGGGGCTGCTGAAACGGTGCCGGTTTATCAGGTGACCAATTTGGCCAGAACCTTGCGCTGGCTTAAAGATCAGGGGATATGGGTCATGGGCGCGGCGGGAGAAGCCACTCAGACTGCCTATCAAACCGATTTCACCGTGCCGCTGGCTGTGGTCGTGGGTGCCGAGGGTAAAGGCTTAAGACGCTTGACCAAAGAGCAATGCGATATATTGGTTAAGTTGCCGATGCTGGGGCAGGTAGACAGTCTTAATTTGTCGGTAGCGACCGGTGTGCTGCTTTATGAAACTGTGCGGCAGCGGTTAGTTGCTGTTTGATCAATGCGAACAAAATCAACATACTCTCTCGAGGGCACCGGTTTAAGCTGCATTCGCGATGACCGGGTGTTATTCGAAGAACTGGCTTTTGAGCTGGTTTCAGGACAGATTTTATTGCTGGAAGGCAAAAACGGCAGCGGTAAGACTTCGTTATTGCGTATTTTATGCGGATTCCGGGAGCCCGATTCCGGCCAAATTAACTGGTGCGGCGACCACGTAAAAGACAGTCAGTTTCATGCGCAGATGGCTTATGTCGGCCACTTGGACGGCATTAAAAAAGAACTGACCGTATTGGAAAACTTAAGGATGTCGGTAGCCTTAAGCAATTCCGGCCGGTATTCCATTCATGAGGCTTTAAGCAAAGTTCATCTGCAAGGTTATGACGACATCCTAGTGCAGGCTTTATCGGCAGGTCAGAAAAGACGGCTGTCGTTAGCCCGGTTGCTGATTACCGAAAATGTGTTGTGGATTCTGGACGAGCCTTTCACCTCATTAGACAAGCAGGGCATTGCCCTGATCGAAACCTTAATGACCGAACATTGCGCTAACGGCGGCATGATTGTCCTCACCTCGCATCATGACATAGACCTGCCTGATGTCGATGTCCTGCGTATTCATTTATCCTGATGTCTTTATCCCGTGCATTCTTTGCCGTTATTCGGCGCGATCTGGTTTTGGCTTTACGGCGTCGTTCCGAAATAGCCAATCCGCTGCTGTTTTTCATCCTGGTGATAACCCTGTTCCCTTTGGGCATCGGTGCTCAGCCGCATTTATTGCAAGCCATTGCGCCGGGTATTATCTGGGTTTCCGCATTGCTGGCAGCGATGCTGTCCCTGGACAGTCTGTTTCGTTCGGATTTTGATGACGGTTCGCTGGAGCAGATGCTATTAAGCCCCCACCCGACCACGGTATTAGTATTGGCTAAAATCATCGCCCACTGGTTGGTGACCGGATTGCCGCTGTTGATTGTCGCGCCGCTGCTGGCGGTTTTTTTAGGCATGCCCAATCATTCTCTGGGAACCTTGTTGCTGACCTTGCTGCTGGGAACTCCGGTGTTAAGTCTGATTGGAGCTGTTGGTGTGGCACTGACCGTGGGACTGCGTCGGGGCGGCATGATTTTGTCGCTGCTGGTTTTACCCTTGTATGTTCCGGTGTTGATTTTTGCCGGTAACGCGGTGCAAATGGCAGGCAGCGGCTTGCCGGTTGACGCGCAAATTAATATATTGATTGCCATTTTATTGATGGCTTTGGTATTGGCGCCTTTGCCGGTAGCGGCGGCATTAAAAATGAGTATTCATTGATAATATCTCGTAGAATAATCAATCATATTGACGATCAGGAATAAATGATTATGGTATCAACTAAATATTTGTCTGTTTTTTCACCGGCTACCGAGCAACAACGAAAAGAAAATTTTGATAGTTACTGGGAGTTTACCCAGCAGCATGGCGGGGAGTTGTTGGAACACGATAAGGATTTAGCTAAAAAACGTGATCGACTGAAGCATTTTCAGGATAACCCGGTTAAATTACGGAAGCCACTGGCTGATCCTGAAGCTTTTTATCGTAATTATGTCGACATGCAAGATGACCCTAAATCGCTGGATCGCATGACCTTGATGCTGACAGGCATATACAAGTTTGCCCGACATGAATGGGTAGGTATTAAAGGTGCATGGGATGTGGTGCCCGATATGGCCAACTCACATGCCCTGGAAGATAAAATCAGTCGCGTGCATTTGGCTGAAGAATTTTGCCATGTGCGCCTGTTTGATGAAATGCTGAAAACTTGCGGTTTGGACAAAGTGGAGTGGGTGCCTTTAGGTCCGGTTAAAGAAAAAATCTACGAGCAGTTTCCCAAATTACCCGGTTTTTTAATGGACACGCCGGCTTTTGTAACAGAGCTTATGGGGGTGACTTTTTATTGTCATTTATATCCTCTGTTTGATGAAGTCCTGGCTGATGAACCGGAAGTACGCGCCCGTTTAAAAGAATTGCTGGATGAGATTACCATCGATGAAGTGGCGCATGTCGGGCAGCGAAGGAATTTTATCGGTCCGATAGGCGTGAAAGTTTCAAAAGCGCTGGTTAAGCCTTTTTATACATTGTTCTTTAAGGATATTCCTGAAGTCGGGCAATTGTTTAATGTTGAGCAGATGATTAAAGACGGCATCGCTTTTGATTTTAATGACTTGCCTGAGTATATGATTGAACGCAGCTGGATTCCTTCATACTGCAAAGCTTAAAAACAGATCGTTCCTGCATGTTAGTTTTAAACCATTTTTCTGATTGCCTATGTTTTTAATTCCAGATCCCGTCGTTCGCTTCTTCCACCGCATGGCCTCCCCGCCGCATTTTTACGCTTTTACCGGGCGATTGATGCCGTGGCTGGTGGTTGTTTTTCTACTGGTAACAGCAGTCGGACTATACGGCGGCCTGTATCTGGCGCCAGCCGATTATCAGCAGGGCGACAGCTATCGCATTATCTATATCCATGTGCCCAGCGCCTGGATGTCGTTATTCATTTATGTGGTCATGGCGGTTGCCGGCGCCATAGGCTTGATTTGGCGGATCAAGCTGGCCGAGATAGTGGCGATCAGCAGTGCGCCGATCGGTGCCAGCTTTACCTTTATCGCACTGGTGACCGGTTCCTTGTGGGGCAAGCCGATGTGGGGGACTTGGTGGGTCTGGGATGCGCGCTTAACATCCGAATTGATATTGCTGTTTTTGTATCTTGGCGTTATCGGACTTTACGGCGCGATAGACGATAAGCGCACTGCGTCCAGGGCCGTGGCTATTTTGGCTCTGGTCGGCGTGGTCAATATCCCGATCATTCATTACTCTGTCGAGTGGTGGAACACGCTGCATCAAGGGCCGACCGTCACCAAAATGGATAAACCGTCCATTCATGTCAGCATGTTGATACCGCTGTTGCTGATGGCGGTATCGTTTAAATTTTATTATCTGATTGCGATGTTGCAGCGGGCGCGTACTGAATTGTTACTACGTGAACGCAACGCGCAATGGGTTAAGAACATGGTCTCGGAGTCGAAGTAATGACGATGCAGGAATTTTTTGCCATGGGCGGCTATGGCTTTTATGTCTGGACCTCCTACGGCCTGACCTTAATCGTGCTGCTCGCCAATATTATTATCCCGGTGGCGCAACGCAGACAGTTTTTACGCGCTCTGGCGCTCAAGCAAAAACGGCAATAAATCATGAAACCAGCCAGAAAACAGCGTTTAATGCTTATCGGCCTAATGGTCATCGGAGCCGGGCTTGCCACCGCATTCGCGCTTAAGTCCTTTAATGAAAATTTGATGTACTTTTTTTCGACCACCGACGTTATCGAAGGCAAGGCTCCCAAAGACACTTTATTTCGCCTGGGCGGCATGGTGATTAAAGGCTCCGTAGAAAGACCGAATGACGGCTTGATGGTGCGTTTTAAACTGACCGATTACAGCAAGGATGTAACCGTGGAATATACCGGCATCCTGCCGGATTTATTCAGAGAAGGGCAGGGCATCGTTGCGCACGGTAAGTTAAATGCACAGGGCGTATTTATCGCTGAAGAAGTGTTAGCCAAACATGATGAAAATTATATGCCGCCGGAAGTGAAAGACAGTTTGAAAAATCAGCCAGCACCACTCGTTACAGGTCAAAAATAATGATTGCAGAACTGGGGCATTTTTCGCTGATACTGGCCTTGTGCATGGCTGTTGTTTTAGGAATGCTGCCGATTATCGGCGCCTCCCGATCCATATCCGGCTGGACTAGCGTCGCAAGACCCGCCGCGTATGGCCAACTGTTATTCATGGTCTTGTCTTACGCTTGCCTGACCTATGGCTTTTTGACCCATGATTTCTCGGTTAAATACATTGCCACTAACTCCAATACCGCCTTGCCGACTTTGTATTTGGTTTCCGGTGTCTGGGGTGCGCATGAAGGTTCCTTATTATTATGGGGCTTGGTGTTGTCGGTGTGGACGGCTTTAGTGGCACAGTTTAGCAAAACTATTCCTGAGGCTACCGTGGCGCGAGTGTTAGGCGTAATGGGACTGGTCTCTATCGGTTTTATCCTGTTTTTATTGCTGACGTCCAATCCGTTTGAACGCCTGTTTCCGGCACCTCTGGAAGGGCGAGACTTAAACCCGTTGTTGCAGGATCCTGGTTTGGCAATACATCCGCCGATGCTGTATATGGGCTATGTCGGCTTTTCGGTCGCCTTTGCTTTTGCGATTGCCGCGTTGCTCGAAGGCAGGGTGGATGCTGCCTGGGCGCGATGGTCAAGACCTTGGACCAATATCGCCTGGATGTTTTTAACCATCGGCATTGCCTTGGGCAGCTGGTGGGCTTATTACGAACTGGGCTGGGGCGGCTGGTGGTTCTGGGACCCTGTCGAAAACGCTTCCTTCATGCCCTGGCTGGTTGGTACGGCGCTGATTCATTCGTTAGCCGCCACCGAAAAACGCGGCGTATTTAAAACCTGGACGGTATTGCTGGCAATTTTTGCATTTTCCTTGAGCTTGCTCGGCACATTTCTGGTGCGTTCCGGGGTATTAACCTCGGTACATGCGTTTGCCAGCGATCCTGCCAGAGGTTTGTTCATCCTGATTTTCTTAGCCGTTGTGGTAGGCGGGTCATTATTGCTGTATGCGATAAGAGCGCCTTACGTCAAAAGCAGCGCGACCTTTGAACTGGTGTCCAAAGAGTCGGCGATATTGCTGAACAATGTGCTGTTAGTGGTGACCGCTTCCAGTATCTTGTTGGGCACCTTGTATCCTTTGGTGATTGACGCGTTGGGTTTAGGCAAGATTTCAGTCGGCCCGCCGTACTTTAACGCGGTGTTCATTCCGCTGATGGCGCCGCTGGCGATTGCTGTGGGCTTGGGCATGTTATTGCGCTGGAAAAGAGATAATATCAACGTGATTGCCTTGCGGGTGCGCTGGATTGTTTTGGCCTGTGTTGCGGGCGGACTACTGATTCCGTTGGCTATGCCGTTTTATTCCTGGGGTGCAGTATTGGGCTTAACCTTGGCGTTGTGGACGGTTGCCATTACTGCGCTGTCTTTTATTGATCGGATGGGGGTGCAGGGATTTTCACTGCAACGACTGCACACCGTACCGGCTGGTTTTTACGGCATGACCGTGGCGCATCTGGGCATTGCCGTATTCGTGGTCGGCATTACCCTGACCTCGGTTTACAGCGTCGAAAAAGATGTCCGTATGGCGCCCGGTGATGCTTTGGATATGTCCGGCTATATTTTTGAATTTCACGGCGTCAAACAAACCCAAGGACCTAACTATATTGCAGAGCAGGCTTTTGTCACTGTCAGTTACGAAGGCAAGCAGGTCGCCAAACTCGAACCGCAAAAACGGGTTTATCAGGTGCAAAAAATGCCGATGACTGAAGCGGCTATCGATGCCGGTTTGTTCCGGGATTTGTTTGTGGCGATAGGCGAACCGCTGGGCGATCAAGGTGCGTGGAGCATGAGGGTTTATTACAAGTCGTTCATTCGCTGGATTTGGCTGGGCGCTTTGTTCATGGCGGCGGGCGGATTGATTGCGGCTTGCGACAGACGCTATAAAATACCACCGGTGAAGGCCGCCGCCGATGCTTAAATACATTCTCCCCTTAGTCTTATTTAGCGTGCTGGCGGTGTTTCTGGCGCTGGGTTTAAACCTTCATCCCAGCGAGATTCCGTCGCCGTTGATAGGCAAACCGGCTCCGGCATTTTCTGCGCCCAAGCTGCAAGCGACTGCCAGGGATGACGGAAGTGTCGCAATCGATCGGGAACCGATGCGAACACCCGAAGAAAAATTATCGACGGCCGATTTAAAAGGCAAAGTCTGGCTGTTTAATGTGTGGGCATCGTGGTGTGCCTCGTGCCGCTCCGAGCATCCGATACTGAACCAATTGGCCCGACAAAAAGCCGCCATTATCGTCGGCTTGAATTACAAGGACGAACCGGAAGCGGCCTTAGGCTGGCTGGCTCAATTGGGCAACCCTTACGATGTCAGTATCATGGATCAGGACGGCCGCATCGGCATCGACTGGGGCGTTTACGGAGTGCCGGAAACTTTCATCATCGATAAACAGGGCGTAGTCCGCTACAAGCACACCGGCCCCGTTACCCCTGACGATGTGCAGCAAGTATTCCTGCCTTTGATCACCACGTTACAAGCTGAAAATTAATGAAGTATTTATCGATTATTTTCCTACTGGTGCTGTCCGGCAGCGCTTATGCAGCCGGCGTATCTCCGCAGTTTGCCAACCCTGAGCAACAAGAAGCTTACGAAACCCTGACTTCGGAATTACGCTGTCTGGTTTGTCAAAACCAGACCATCGCCGATTCCAATGCGGAACTGGCCGCAGATTTGCGCCGGCAAGTATACGAAATGCTGCAACAGGGAAAATCAAAGCAGGACATAGCCCAGTTTATGACCGATCGATACGGCGACTTTGTTTTATACAATCCGCCGTTTAAGCTTAAAACCGGCGTGTTGTGGCTAGGGCCGGTAGCGTTCTTATTGATCGGTTTGGTCGTCGTTTTTTTGTTTGTGCGGCGTAAAAAGGCTGAATCAACTATGCATGCTCACGCAGAGCATGGGAACGAAAATGCTGAAAAATTGGCAAAAATCCGCAGCTTGTTAGAAAAAGGTGACCCCTCTTGAATATGCTATTTTTGCTGATCGTCAGCGTAATGACCTTAGCTGCTTTTCTGATTGTGTTGCCGCCGTTGTGGCGAAAACATCCGGTTGCAGCAGCGGATCAGGATCAACGTAATATCGCCATAGCCCGGCAACGACTGACTGAACTCAAGGAGCAGCTGCAAAACGGTGCATTGGGTCAGGCACTTTATGAGGAGCAGCTTGTCGAGCTTGAACAGGCTTTAAGCGATGATCTCGATATACACAGCCATGTAAAAACATCATCGTCGCTCGGCAACCGCTCCCTGCGTTGCTCTACCTCCTGCATCCATGCAGTCGAAGGTCGGTGGATGGCGTGGGTGCTGATTTTGGCGATTCCCTCCGTAGCGGGCTTGCTTTATTGGACATTGGGTAACTATCAGTCTTTAAGCCGGGTTCCACAAACAGCCGCAGCAAATCAGGCAACGCCTGAACGGGAAAAAATGATCAGCATGGTTGCGGGGCTCGCGGAGCGCCTGGAAAAACAACCGGATGATGCGCTGGGCTGGACGATGTTAGGCCGATCCTACAAATACTTGCAGCAAAATGATAAAGCGGTCGACGCCTTTGAACACGCTTACAAATTGCTAGGCGATCAGCCGGAGATCATGCTGCTTTATGCCGATGCCTTGGCCTTTGCCAACAATGAACAACTGGCCGGAAAGCCCTCTGAATTGGTATTTAAAGCCTTGGCGATGGAGCCGGATAATGTAACCGGCTTATGGCTGGGCGGCATGGCAAAGGCGCAAACAGGCGATTTTACCGCAGCAATGGATTTGTGGAAAAAACTTGAAGCTTTGTTGCCTCCAGGATCGGAAGCCCAGCAGGAAATACAAGTTCTGCTGGCTAAGCTGGCAACCCAAATACCGGAAGGCGCGGCGCAGGCGGAATCAAAGCCAGTGCAAGCAAAAGCACCGCCTGCGCAACCGGCTAATGCGGTCAGTATTAATATCCAGGTGAGTTTGGCGCCGGAATTGCAAAAATCGGCGAGCCCAACTGACACCGTTTTTATTTATGCTCAGGCCTTATCCGGTCCAAAAATGCCGCTGGCTATCGTGCGTAAACAGGTTTCCGATTTGCCGCTAACCGTCGAGTTAACCGATGCGATGGCGATGATGCCGACCATGAAGTTATCGAATTTCGAACAGGTTAAACTGCTGGCGCGCATTTCCAAATCCGGCGATGCGATGCAACAGTCCGGTGATTTGATCGGCGTTATCGAGCAGGCAACATTAGCCGATAAAAGCCTTAAAAAAATAGTCGTCAACAATTCAATAAAGTGATGGATCAATCTATAAAATTCGATGTAGACCTGATCAACCGTTACGATAAGGCCGGTCCGCGTTATACCTCTTACCCTACCGCCCTGGAGTTGCACGAAGGTTTCGGCGACAAGGAATATCGTGCGCATATCGCCAAATCGAATGCCGCTGGCGGGCCGCTGTCGCTGTATTTTCATATCCCTTTTTGCGATACCGTGTGTTTTTATTGCGCCTGCAATAAGATCGTCACCAAAAACCGCAAACATGCGGAGCCGTATTTGGCGAATCTGTGCAAAGAAATTGCGCTGCAGGGCGCTTTGTTCGACTCCAGCCGGGTCGTCAATCAATTGCACTGGGGCGGGGGCACGCCGACTTTTTTAAGTTACGAGCAGATGAAAACCTTGATGGACGTGACCCGCGAGCATTTTCACTTGCGGGATGACGACCAGGGCGAATATTCGATAGAAGTCGATCCACGGGAAACCGATGATCAAACCATGAAGCAACTGCGCGAACTGGGTTTTAACCGGGTCAGTTTAGGCTTGCAGGATTTTGATCCGGCGGTACAAAAAGCCGTCAATCGCGTGCAAAGCGAAGAGCAGACTTTCAGCGTTTTAGCTGCCGCTCGTGCCGAGGGTTTTCGCTCGACCAATATCGATTTGATTTACGGCTTGCCGCTGCAAACGGTGGAAACCTTCGCCCGAACCCTGGATAAAATTCTCGCGGTAGCTCCGGATCGGTTCTCGATCTTCAATTACGCGCACATGCCGGCACGCTTTAAAACCCAGCGCCAGATTAACGATGTCGAACTACCGACGCCCGAGGTGAAGCTGGCCATTTTGCAAAGGGTAGGTCAACGGCTGACTGAAGCCGGTTATGTCTATATCGGCATGGATCATTTCGCCAAACCCGATGACGAGCTTGCCGTCGCGCAGCGCGAGGGGCATTTATATCGCAATTTTCAAGGCTACTCTACGCATTCGGATTGCGACCTGGTGGGCTTGGGTATTACTTCCATCGGTAGGGTAGGCGATGCCTATATCCAGAATGTCAAAGAGCTGGACGAGTACGACCGGCTGATCAATCAGGGAAAATTACCGGTATTTAAAGGCGTAGAACTGGATGACGACGACAAACTGCGCCGTGCGGTGATTACCCAACTGATTTGTCATTTTGATTTGAGCTTTGCCGTCATTGAAAAGCAATTTTCGATTAACTTTGCCGATTATTTTGTCAGGGAGCTCCAAGTCTTGGTGCCGATGCAAGCCGATGGTTTGCTGGTTTTATCTGTTGAAGGCATCAGGGTATTATCCGCTGGCCGATTGTTGATCCGCAACATCTGCATGGTGTTCGACAAGTATCTGGCGCAAAAACAGCAGCAGTTTTCAAAAGTAATTTAGGTGATCTATGAATGATGATCGAATCATCGAACTGGAAATAAAAACCGCTTATCAGGAAGATTTGCTGCAAGCGTTGAACCAGATCGTCGGGCAGCAACAGCAACAGATAGACCGCCTGGAAGCGACTTGTAAAATGCTTAACGAGCGCATTAAAAGCCTGTCTTCCGAAAGTGGCGGCGGCGAAAGCGTTGAGGAAGTGCCGCCGCATTATTAGTCGTTATATTTTTCAGACAATTGCAACAATACAAAAACCGCTCCGGTCCCGCCGTCTTTAGGCGGCGTAGAACAAAAAGCCTGAACGTCCTGGTGTTGTCTCAGCCATAAGTTGAGGTTGTTTTTGAGTACGGGATGGTTGTCGGCCGAACGATAGCCTTTGCCGTGGACGATGTGTACGCAGCGGCAGCCTTGTTCTACACTGTCGTGCAGGAAATGCAGCAGCTGCTGCTTTGCATCGTTGCTATTCAGTCCGTGCAGGTCAATTTCCGCATCCAGACCAAAATGCCCTTTGCGCAGTTTTTTTAGCACATTATGCTGTAGCCCCGGTGCCGTATAACTCAGCGAGTCTTCAATGCCTACTTTTTCAATATCAACATCAATTTTGGCGCTTAAATGCTCGTCCACGTTAACGATCTGAGTTTTTGGATAGGGTTTGGGTTTGTTGCCCTCCTTTAATAGCACTTTATCGCTTTTCACGGCGTGTACTTTACCGATAGATTGACGAAACAAATTACTGTCTTCGGAAGTGAGGTTTTTTTTTGCCACGAAAGCTGATTTTGTTGGGTATTGTTGCTAATATGGTTGATTTTATAGCTTAATCGGCTTCAGGGCGATTGATAATGCATATTTTGTTGAGTAATGATGATGGCTACTTGGCTGAAGGGCTGATTGCATTGGCCAAAGCATTGAGCTTGCATGCCGAAATATCGGTGGTGGCTCCGGATAGAAACCGCAGTGCGGCGAGTAATTCTTTAACGCTGGAAATGCCTTTACGCGCGTATGCCATGGAAAACGGTTTTATTAAAGTTGATGGCACCCCCACCGACTGCGTACATTTGGCGGTAACCGGTTTATTGGAAGCAGAGCCGGATATGGTTTTTGCCGGGATTAATCATGGCTCTAATTTAGGTGATGATGTGCTCTATTCCGGTACGGTTGCCGCAGCAACTGAAGGACGTTTTTTAGGTTTGCCCGCTGTCGCTATTTCGTTGGTGGGCAGTAATCCCAGTCATTTTGACACCGCTGCGCATGTTGCAGTGACGTTGTTGCAGCAATTGATTAACAAGCCGTTGCCGCAAGATACCATTCTGAATGTCAATGTGCCGGATGTCGCTATTAAGGACTTAAAAGGTTATCGGGCAACCCGATTGGGGCAGCGGCATAAATCCGAGCCGGTCATTAAGAGTAAAGACCCTCGCGGACGCATTATCTACTGGGTCGGGCCGCCGGGAGCGGAACAGGATGCAGGCCCCGGCACTGATTTCTATGCCGTCAATACCGGGTTCGTGTCGGTGACTCCGTTACAAGTGGATTTGACCCGGTATGACCGGATCAATGATTTAAACGATTGGCTGCCCAGGGAGTGCGATTTATGATTCAAAGCCTGCAAGGAATAGGTATGACCTCGGCGCGCACCCGTGAGCGGATGATCAACCGGTTAATACAGCAGGGTATTTGCAGTCATAAAATTCTGGATGTGATGCGTAATACGCCCCGGCATATTTTTATGGATGAGGCCTTGGCCCATCGGGCTTATGAAGATACCGCCCTGCCGATTGGTTACAACCAGACGATTTCCCAGCCTTATATCGTCGCAAAAATGACCGAACTGCTGTTGGCGGCATCGGCTCGATTAACCTGCGTGTTGGAGATAGGTACAGGTTGCGGTTATCAGACGGCAATTTTGGCGCAGCTGGCCGATCATGTCTATTCTGTTGAAAGAATCGCGCCGTTGCAGAAAAAAGCCAAAGATCGTCTATGGGATTTAAAGCTTAAAAATGTCAGTTATTTGCACAGTGATGGCGGCTGGGGTTGGCCGGATCATGCGCCGTACGATGGTATTTTAGTGGCGGCCGCGCCGCCTGAAATACCGGAAATGTTGTTGCAACAAATGGCAGTCGGCGGCGTGATGCTGATTCCGATCGGCAAGGACGACAAACAGCAATTACAGAGAGTCACGCGTACAGAAAGCGGCTATGACATTGAAAAGCTCGAGCCGGTTGTTTTTGTGCCTTTTTTATCAGGAAGGAAATAAACATGTTTCAAAAGTTGTATGACAAAGCCTTGCAGTGGTCTAAACACCGGCATGCGGCTAAATATTTGTGTGCGCTAAGTTTTGCCGAATCCTCATTTTTTCCGATACCGCCGGATGTGATGCTGGCACCGATGGCCTTGTCCCAGCCCGATAAAGCCATGCGCTTTGCGCTATTGACCACCGTGGCCTCAGTCTTGGGCGGGATGCTGGGTTATTTGATCGGTTTTTTTATGTTTGACAGCATTTCACCGTGGCTACAGACTACCCATTATTGGGAAAGTTACTTAATAGCAAAAAGCTGGTTTGAACAATGGGGCTTTTTGGCGGTGTTTGTGGCCGGTTTTTCGCCGATTCCTTATAAGGTTTTTACCATTGCCGCCGGTGCACTGAGTATGGCGTTTTTGCCTTTTGTGTTAGCCTCAATCATTGGTCGGGGCGGACGGTTTTTTCTGGTGGCCATGTTACTCGCTGCCGGTGGGAAAAAGCTCGAAGTGAAATTGCGTGAATATATGGATAGGCTGGGCTGGGCAACCGTAGCGTTAGTGGTGATTGGCGCCGGTATTTATAAGTTCTTGCACCAAGGCTGAGCGGGTACCAGGACTGGGTCAACTTTATTCTGACGGTTAAGCAACCGGATGTGGGAGCGACTTCAGTCGCCACCACAGTTACAGGCACCCATCATGTCTAAATTGACTCAATACTAGCTTTCCGTATTGGACTCAAGTTTCGGTAGTAATACTTGGGCGGTAAATTCACCGCTTAGACAGTTAAAAGGCGTTAAAGTACCCCCATGCGCCCTTATGATTTCTCGAGAAAAATGAAAACCAAGTCCTACGCCTTTTGTTTCAACTGAGGTGCTGGCCCTAAAATAAGGGGTTCCCAGAAGAGCCAGTTCTTCTTCGCTCAGCGCTTTAGTTTGATTACTAACGCGCAAGTCAAGTGTATCTGCGGTGATGGTAACCGCAAGACCGACTTTTGTTCCGTTAGTAGAGTACTTCAGTGCGTTGGCAATAAGGTTGCAGATGGCTATATTGATAAGCCTTTTGTCCAACTCAAATGCACCCGCAGGCGGCGTTACTGTTAAATTCACCCGCGCTTTGGCTTCGTAGCCCAGACTGGTGATGACCTCCAGCATAAATGGTTTTACCGGGCAGAGTTCGCGATTTGGCGTTAGAGCCTGATGATCTAACGCTTCCGACAATAAGAAACTATTAACAAACGAGGTTAAATGGGTCACTGAAGCTCGGATATCGGCCAATCTCGCGGCTTCTTGTTGCGATAATGACGAATATTTCGCCTGAAGCAGATTTGCGGTGCGGTCTATTGAGGCCAAGGGGGTAGCAAATTCGTGGGAAAGCATCGCCACAAAGCGCCGTTGCTCGATGGAGCGTTGTTTAAGGATTACCGACTGATGCTCAGCGACGTTTTTTTGCTGTTTCAGTTGATATATCCGCCAAGTCAGTCCCAGGCCCATTATTAAGATATGAATGAGTGAAGCCGCCTGGTAAATATTGCTGGTAACAAGATTTTGCGGCAACCAGCCGATATTGATTGAGATTTGTGCGATAGCGCCAAAGGTAGTAATGACAAAAGCCAGTAAATAAAACAATAATTCAGTCTGTTTGTATTTTAACCACAGCACTATCAGCAGGCTTAAACTGAAAAAACTGATCGCTAAGCCGAATTGAGATAAAATTAACGCTAATATTTGGTAAAACGGGGTCGTCACCCAGAGTAAGGCACTTGCTGTGATTAGGCTGCTAGCCAGGTAAAATTGATGAATCCGAGGGAAATGCTGTTTTAGCCGCAGCAGTTGATCCCACATGAATACAGTAGAACATACTGAGCCAATGGCGCCAATGCCGGTTATCGCATCATTTATCCAGATGGCTTTTGGAGTCACTAAGATCGCGCCATAACCGTTTATCCCCAGATACAGAGCCAGTAATGCGGCGACATAGCCGGCATAAGCCAGCATAGCGGTTTGGCCCAGCCAAAGACCGAAACAGACATGAATCAAAATAACAATGATAAGCATGCCAAAATACAGGCCATGGAAGAAATTATACTGAGCTTGATTGACCCAAAAAGCATCCCGTTGCCATAGGGCGGCGTTGAAAACCAGGGAGCTGATGGAGTGTATGCGCACATAGACCTGTACCGGTCGGTCATCGGTTAAGACAACGGGCAGTGCATTTAGGCGCGAGGGTAAGGGGCGCTGCAAAAAAGGCGTATGATCGCCTAATTGATAGTGCTCAAAATGCCCGTCGGCTTGTTCCAGCCAGACTTGTACGTCATCCAAAAAAGGGGCGCCCAGGGCCAGTATCCAATCCCTTGGCGTATTCCCGGTTCTGACCAAGGTAAAATAATACCAGTGCGCATCAGGGGAATAAATGCCTCCAGGAAACCCATCTACCGGTTGATAGTCGGCTAGTCTGGCTTGCTCAAAGGTTGCCGCAGCACTTTTATCGCTATAAAAGTTGACATGTCCGGCCAGTGACAAATGCTGCGCATTCATATTGACCGACAAGGGAGGATTTTGCTGTGCATAGGCTGCGGTCATCAGCATCCACAACAGGAAAGCCGCTACCGATTTTTTCAGCATGACTACTGATGATCAATGATGCTGCTATTGCCTGCAAAGAGATAGCCAACTCCGTAATTGGTACGAATCGGAATTTCTAAAGCAGATAAGTGCAAAATCTTTTTGCGTAGGCGGCTGATGCAGTTATCCAAATTACGCAGGTTTGACAGCGTATCAGGCTTGCCGATGCGCACTAATAAGTTGGCACGGCTAACCGGCGTACTGGTAAATTGAAATAATGTTTCAAGAAAAATCATTTCAGTTTGGTTAACCGACAGTTGATAACCGTTAGGTGTTTCCAGATGCCAGGTTGTCTTGTGTAACAGCCAGGCTTGCGATTTTAATTCCGATAGTCGAATAGGTTCGGCAATCCGAATGAGTTCTAAACTGGGTTTTATCCTGCGCAGGACGCCGTGGCAGGTTGCTTCAATAATTTCCAAGGTGGCGTTCTTGGTTAAATAAGCATCTGCGCCTGCATTTAGGCAAGTAAGCTGGGTGTCGTTATCGGTTAACGCCGTTATGATGATGATACCGGCTTCGCTGCGCGTACGCATCCAAGTCATCACTTCAATGCCGCTCTCGTCCGGTAGGGTAATATCCAATAAAAATAAATCGAAGTCAGTGTCTAAGAGCCCCTGATAAAGCTTGGCCGCCGAGTTAAAACCTTGAGCTGAGAAGTTGCGCAGATTTAGAAATTCAACAAGATCGTTACATAAGCGCAGGTCGTCTTCGACGACGGCAATATGGATGTTTTTCGTCGCCATAGAGTCAGGCTGTAATTTCATCATGGGTTTTATCGTGTTTAGGCGTTGGGTAATGGCGCGCATGTTTATATAAAAAAATCCTATGCTTAGGAATGCACATGAAACAATTTGAATAACTCGCGGCGTAAGTTTTCAGCGGGAGTGCAAGCTTCGCCTGCAAGCGCCTACTTTTGGTGCTTGCGCTTGCAGGCGAAGCCTGCACTCCAGCTATTGGCAACTTGCTCAAGTTATTTTGTGCGCGTTCCTTAGCGAGATATTCCTGCAAAAGTCTTGCTGTGTGTTTTTTTAAAAATGGTTAATCTTAGTCTTGTCTGCATACTAGCGGCTGATTTAATAGAAAAATTATAAAAATAAATGGGTAAGCCCTTAAGTTCTATTGTTTATGGTCGTCGTTTCAGGATATGGTCCAGGGTAGTATTTAACAGAATTCGATAAGAATTAATGTGCGCTTTATCACAAATCTCTCGTATATAGTATTACGTAGAAATACTTAGTACTCAACATAAATGTAGTCGTTGGTTTTTTATCGGTCGTCAATGGCTTTAGCGCTTTGCAATGATTTACACAGGAGATTTTAAGTGAATCAACTCATAAATAAAAAATCGCAAACAGGTTTTACCCTGGTTGAAATGTCGGTGGTATTGGTCGTTATTGGCCTGATCTTAGGAGCGGTGTCGATCGGTAAAGATGTGCAGCGGAATGCCGAATATACCAAACTCAAGCAGAAGTTTATTGATCAGTGGGCGACCGCCTACAACGAACATTATGCCCGTGCCGGCGTGGTCTTGGGGGATAGCCAGACCGCGCCCAGGTTCATGGTGAACGGTACTGCTTACGCGTCTGTTACAACAGCTATTTCAGGGCTAGACATGAGCGGAATCACTTCCCCAGGATTAATTTGTCAAGCCGCCAAAGAGCCTCGTATGGCCGGAACAGCAGGAGTAACTAATGGCCTTATATTACATACCCTGATGGACAGACTGGGCATACGCATGCCGCCCGGACGTGCCGAAGGCTCGGAAGACCGTTATTTGTATTTGGATTCCAACGGCAACCCACAGGAAGTTCAGGTTTGTTTCCAATGGAATAAACCAACGACACCGTCCGGTTCCGGTAATGTAATGGTGATTGGCGGGTTAACGCCTGAGTTGGCCCGAGAACTGGATCAGATGATCGACGGCAAACCCGATGCACGGGAAGGGGTTTTTAGGCAGGAAGGTATCGCTGAAGCTACACCAGGCGCCCCAGGCGTTGAATGGGGGGCAAATAATACCGAGATTTATGGTGGAACAGTCTCAACTGCCGGTGTCGGTACGACTGTAGGCCCCAACCTGGACGAAAATCAAGTTATCACCGTCGTCGCCCACTACAAAATGAATCAGTAACCGGAGCAGGCTTATGAGCAAGCGCTTTTTATCCTCCCAGCACGGCTATAGTCTGGTTGAAATATCCATAGTACTGGCGGTGATGGGCTTGCTGGTAGGTTCGGTTTCGGTGGGTAAGGACGTGATTCAGCAGGCTGAACACCATAAGCTGACGCAGAAATTTGTGCTGCCGTGGAAGCAGGCCTACGACCAGTACTATCAACGTACCGGGGTTATGCTCGGCGACAATCAGGTTGCCCCTACTTACATGGTTGCCGGAGCCGAAGCCTATTTAAGCTATGACGACGGCTCGGTTGCCGGTATACCGCAAAATTATTTGCAGACCGGTCGGCGCATTTGTCATGGTCAAGGCTATCCGCAAGGCTCTGTAGGTATTGGCGATAGAACCTTGGCTAATCAGGATTTGCATTGGTTGCTTGATCGGGTTGGCATCAGAATGCCTCCGGGGCGAGCCGAAGATAAAGAAGATCGCTACGTTTATGAAGACAGCAATGGCAATCCGGCGGAGATGCAGATTTGTTTCCAGTGGAATCCCGATCGTACTGTCAGCGGTTCCGGCAACGTCATGGTATTGCGCGGATTGACGCCGGATATGGCGCGAATGCTGGATCAGTTTGTTGACGGCAAGCCCGATGCATTAGAAGGTCGGTTCCGGCAGCAGAATAATGACAATAACGACAGAGAGCAAAGTCGGCAAAGACCCGGTCATGAATGGTTGGCAAACAACACCTATGCCATGGGTAATCAAGTGCCTACTGCGTTTAGCCTGGGTGAAAGCCAGGATGAAAATCGCGTCATATTATTGACTGCGCACTGGATCATGGACCAATAAGCCCTATGCGAGCTCAGGTTCAACAACAGTTTGTCTTGTCATGCCAAAAAACCGCCAGGCAGCGTCTAGCGGTTTTTTCTGTCGGCGTATGCAGTGCGGTGTTATTTCCGCTGCTATGGGTGTCGCTTAATCAAAGCCATCAGCAGCAAGCCGAGCGCGAAAAAACCCTTAACGCGATACAGCTCAGTTTAAGTCAACTGGTTGATGTTGAACGGCTGTACTCGGTTTTTGTTGAGCACAACGCCGAACTGAAGCAGTTGTCTTCAGACATTGAGCAGCGTGGTTTAGTACCCGCAGATTGGACTATGCGCCAGATCAAATTAAGCAAACTGGAAGCTACGCGTGCCGAAGCTGAGGTGTACCTGGACAGTATTGCGCAATCACCTACCGTGTATTTCATCCCGGAACGCTTCGAAGCTAAAGTGGCCGATTCAAAAGACGATTTATTCCGCTGGCGACAAGGAAGCAGAGATGCTGTTTTTGTGACCATTTTAGGGCGTTATTACGCCAGGAAGCCCCAGTAATGTATGTCAGGCTGCTTGATTTAAATGGTGAATTGTCAACATTGACGGATGTCGGCGCCTTAGTCTTGCCTGGTCTGGATGATGTTCCTGCTCCGGTACGCATGATTACCGATTATGCCGGCAGCGCTTTTGGGGTTGAGGCTTTAAACGCGAGCTTAGACCAGGTCAGCATCGTTCTGGAAAAAAAATTGCGTGACAACGGACTGATTGATGGTTTTAGCGAGGTCATCATTCATCAGGTGAGTCGCATTGCCGGACTCAGCGTCGCCTTATATACGGCGGTGTCGGTCGATACTTTTTTGACTTATGGCCGGAGCTGTCAAGCGCATAAAGAACCTTGTCATCCGATTGCATTGGCGCACTGTTTATATCGTTATGCGTTGTCGATAACAGGCGAAAGTACTGCGGTAGTGCTGCAACATGGACGCTGCGTCGATTTTGTTTTGGTCAATAACGGTAATGCCGTGGCTGCGGAACGTCTGCTGGTTTACGCCAGAGACGACGATGGCGACAAAATGGTCGTGCAATTGCTGCAAGCCTTTGCCGCCGTGGAAAAACGCGGTGCAGAGTTACCGGCAAAGGTCGTCTGGCTGGTGCATGATTCAGCCTCGCTAGAGGCTGAATCATGGTTTGCTGAATTCAAACACCGCGCCACCTTTTGTTCGGCGGAACTAGCGGCCGATCTGCCCTTTTATGGTAACGAAACGGTAGGGATAAGTTCGGGCGATCAGCTGTTTAACGCGCTGACAGTCAAGGATGTACTCAGCAATAAAACCGATCAGCGCCTGACCCTGATAGCCGACAGTGTTATGCCCTGGCTGACAGGATTGGCGGCAACCGCTTGCGCGGTATTATTGGTATGGAATGTAGTGGCTTATTTTCAACTCAGTTCGGTAAAACAAACCGTGAGTCAATTAGAAGGCAGTGCTGAATTTACCAAGATCGGACAATTGCACCAGGCCATGCTCACCGCTGAAGCGGAGCGCTCACCGATGATTACAGAGTCTGCCAAGTTTGCTGCTGAGCTGCAGAAAACCCGAGTTCGGGATGTGCGCCGGGTGATGATGGATATCAGGGCGTCTTTGTCCGACCTGGTCATGATCAGGCGTGTTGAAGTGATAAACAGCGAAGGCGAAAGCCCCTCTATTCTTGTCGAGGGTAAAGGCGTTGAGTTTCCCGGTGCGGTGCGTGGCGAAGAGTTATTAAGCGAGGCCTTGCGCAGTAAAGGTTATGAAGTCAATAAGCGGAGCCTTGAAATTAAAAAAAATGATAACGCCTTCAGCTTCTTACTGAAATGGCGGGAAAATTGATGAAGGCGCTGGGCACTATTATGGCGTTACTGTTTGTGTTTTCAGCCGTTGTCGCATGGCGTTTGAGCGCAACAATGAACACTAAGACAAGTCTTCAGCGTAGCGCAGTCGGCACCGAGTTATTTAACTTACAGTCGCGTCTCAATAATGCTAATCAGACGGCAATGACTGAGCAGCAAAGCATTCATTGGCTATTGGCGCAAGTTCCCCGGTATCAGGAAAGTCAGGATGCCAAAGCCGGAATTCCCGGAAAATTTATTATTGACCCCTCGCCTCAGCAAGTGAACACGCAACGGGTTGTTGCAACGCTCACCAACGCCCAGGTACAGCCGGTTTTCAGCCAGCAGTCTTACAACAATACGGCTAATGCCCAGCCGCAAAATATAAAAATTAAGGCTGACAAGTGGCCGGATTTCGAGTTGCAACGCTGCGACAGCCTGCCTAAAGACAACGCCGGACAAAGCATTGTTGCCGAGTGTAATAACGTACCGCCCCCTGAAGTCGTGCAAGTGCCCAAGCCTAGACCTAAAAAAATCCACGTTAAAGTCGATCCGAACTGGTGGCAGGATTATGTGTTAACGATGGTGTTTCATGGGCCTGGAGCGAAACGTGCCGTTATTAACGGAGCCTTCGTCGTTGAGGGTTACGGCTTAGGCGACGGCATCAGTGTCTATCGAATCAGTGAATCATCGGTGTTTTTGCGCAAAGCAAAAAACTTGCACCAGCTTACCTTAAATAAATACGGCAAAGACGGCGCCTTAACGCCTGTTGTTAATCATTAATCAGGATCGGACATGAGATTAATTTATGTAGCTTTAGCGGCGGCGGCCATTGCCGCGCTGACCTTTATGTTGCTTTGGGCGCAATCCGAATCGGAAAAAGCGCAATTGCTGAATAAATACGACATGATGCGGGATATTGCGCGTCAGCAACCAACGCCCGCGCCAATAAAAAATGAGTCTGCGCCTCCGTCTAAACATACTAGCGGTGAGTACACTGACAGTGATGCTATCGAAAGCAGTCCAAGCCAAATCGAGTTAAATGCTAAACCGATGCCGGCGCCTGCAAGCCAACCGACGCCTCAGCTGCAGATGCAAACGCCGCCCTTGCCGGCCAACTTGCAACCGGAAAATATAAAAAAACTTCAAGATATTCAACAGCGCTTGCTGGGACTGATGGCAACCGGTAAAGCAGCCAATATAGACGAAGTCGCCAAACTATTGGCTGAATTACAAGGCATGGAGCAAAGCGGGGTTAATTTTCAGGGAATGGATTTTTCGATAGCGCAAAAAAATCTTGAGGTGGCTAAACAGCTTCAAACCGTCAGTGAGGAAATTCAAGCGCTGAGCAAGCACAGCCCGGTCGATGGCAAAAAGCTGAATGCTGCGCTTGACCGGCTCAATAAATTACAAGCACAGATAAAGTCGCCGGTCGTTGTCATTCCGCCTCATTGAGATAGGACGATGCAAGCATTCAGGCGCGAACGCGGTTATTCAATGGTGGAAATGGCTGTTGTTGTTGTCACCACCGGCATCATTACCGCAGCGGCCATGTCGGCTTATCGTCCCACTGTCGGCGCTAGCGATGCGGCTTCAAAAACCGGAGAAATGATCAAGGTAAACGAGGCGATTATTGCTTTTGCCCAACGTAACCACCGTTTGCCTTGCGCTGACGATAATGCCGACGGTATTGAAGGCAGTGCGGGAGTTTGCACGGCCGGTAGTTATGTGTCGGGCGGCGTGCCTTATGTCACTTTGGGCGTGACGCCACCGGCGGTATTGGGTACCGGCGCCGGTGCCGATCTTATTTATGCGGTGTATCGTAATAGTGCAGCCAGTCCCAATGCAGACTTGGCCAGTCTGATCGAAAGAAATGATGATTTACCGGCAGCTAACAATTATCGGAATAGCGACGATTTAATGATTGCCTTGGTTTCAGCGGCATCGGCAGCGGTCAGTTCATCTTATTTGAATATGACTGGCGATGGCGCAGCGACAGGAGCCAGCAATTGTGCAACTAACACGGTCGCTAATGTCGCCTTTGCGCTAATTTCCGGAGGCAGTGTTGATAGCGATAAAAACAATTCGATTTTTGACGGCCCTCATAACGGTGTGAGCTTGCCGACCGGCAGCAGTGTTAAATGTTTTGCTCCGCCGACCTTGTCGGCGTCGTCGAACTACGATGATAAGGTCATTGTAACGACCTTTGAACAATTGATTTCTTTCCTGAAACAATAGCTAAAAATTCAGATCAACCCGCGTTTTAACCTTTTTACCGCAGACAAAAAATAATGATGAAACCACCTTTTTCAAAAAAATTTCAAGGCTTATTTAAGGTTGCCATGATGGGTTCGCTTGCTGTTTCTTGCAGCCTTGATCCTTCACTGCCTAATAAACGCAACATTGAACAAACCAACCAACAGTCGCTGCCTCTTATCGGTAAAAGCGTTGCCGCTGAATCGAATAAATACGCAGAGGAACAGGATGAGTTAACCCGTCGAGTGGAAAAAATAAACCCGGCTGCCGAATTAATGCCAATGGAGCCTTCTTTCGATCCTTTGGAAGCCATCACTGTGTCCGTTGATGTCGATAACGAAGATGCGCAGAATATTTTTTATGTGATTGCCGATCAGGCCAAAATGAATGTCATTCTTGCGCCTGAGTTAGCTGAAATGAAGCAAAGAATTACCCTGCATCTAAAAGATCTACCGGCCAATCAGGTGTTTTATCAAGTGCTGCGCATGCTCGATATGGACGGTGAAATCAAAGACAATGTGATGATGGTGCGACCGCTTAAAGAACAGGTGTTTGATCTTGAGTTTTTACAAACCATGACCTCGGTTGATTTTAGAGCGGGTGGCGACGTTTTTGGTTCCGGTATGAGCTCTTCCGGCAGTGGCGGCGGCGGTGCAGGTGGTGGCGGTGTCGGTGGCGGCGGTGGTATGGGTGGTGGTGGTATGGGCGGCGGCGGTAGCAGTGGCGGCGGTGGCGGTAGCTCCAATAACGGTATGCAAAGCGCCTTTAATTTGAAAGGTAAAAATATCAGCGAAGATGACCCTTATAAAGAAATCGAGGAGATGTTTAAAACCATCACCGGAGGGGATAATCTTAAAGTAGAAACGGGCTCTGAAAAAACAGCATCGAGCGAGATCACGGACAGCGGCACTGGCCAGAACAAAATAGCAGACAAAATTTCAGCCAATCCTGTTTATGTGCTTAATAAATCGACCGGCACCTTATTTGTTCGCGCCAGACCCTCTCAGATGACGGTGATCAGTCAACTGGTTGAGCACTATAAGGAAGTGCAAGAGAGGCAAGTGATCATTGAAGCGCAGATTATTGATATTCAGCTTAACGATGATTTTCAACTTGGAGTTGACTGGACTTTGCTAAAAAATCGCCTGGCGGCCTCAAGTGGCAGTGGCGTAGGTCTGGACTTGTCGTCAGGCAACACCACGTTTCCCGGTTCCAGTTTTGACGGTGGACGCACATTAACCATTCCTGCCGCCGCAATAGGCGGACCGATCGGTTTAGGCGCAGCTTATATAGCGGGCCCTGTAGCCGCTGCAGTTGACATCATGAAAACATTTGGCACGATAAAAGTGCTGTCGAATCCGTCAATACGGGTGAAAAACTCACAACCGGCTATCGTCAGCGTAGGTCGAACTGAACGCTATATATCGCAAACCATGTCCAACGTCTCCAACGCTGGCGGCGGTCAATCAACGGTATCGTCTAACGTGATAACCGGCAATATCTTTGATGGTATTGTCCTGGGCGTTATTCCGTTTGTGACCAATCATAAAACGATCAATTTAACGATTAATCCGATGCAAACCAAGGTACTGCCCGGCAGTACCACCCCGATCAATGTAGGCGGCAGTGAAAATCCTATTTTGGTATCCCTGCCCAAAACTGACTTTAAAGGTTTAACAACATCGTTAAGTATCGGTGATGGCGACGTAGTGATATTAGGGGGGCTGATTAGCGAAAGTTATGGCGACAGTGGTCATGGCATTCCACTTTTATCGGATATTCCGTATCTGGGCGCTTTATTTGGCGGGCGCGGACATACGGCGCATGCGCGTGAATTTGTCTTGATATTGCGGGTGCGTCAAATATGAGTCTAGTCTATAAAGCCTTGGAAAATGCCAAAAGCAAAAATGCGCAATTGGCGGCTAAAGAACCGGGACTGGAAGGTCATACTGAAAAACAAAGCCCGTCTCGGCTTAACGCCAAGATGAAATGGATTTGGGGCGTCACCGCATTAACTGTCGGTGGCGGCTTAATGCTGGCAAACGCAGGACAATTTGGGATAAATGAGCGTGTTGCGTCTAGCCAAACCCATGTTAAGGTAAAACCCGTACCCACACCGGCGGATATGTCAGCAGTGATTGATGGCGCTGCCGCAGAGGTGACAGCTCCGCCTGTTTTAGCGGTTGCGCCAAGCGTCGCTGAGATCAAGGCACCGGCAGCCAGCGTTGCCGTTGACAAACCGTTTGAGCCAACCTTTGTGCCTAAAGCCTTGGCCCGCTCCACTGAAGTGGTCGCCACTATGCCGGTCACCGTGGCTCAGATCGATAAGCCTGCAGTATCCCAGCTTAATGATAAGCCTGCCGCTAAATCGCCTAAAATCACGTTTGCTGTCCCTTTGGCCGAAGCAAAATCAGTCCAATTGCCGACGACTGCGGTGTTATCGGCAACGCCGCGCGAGCAGGTAACCATTGATACCCGGGTGCAGTCCGAAAATCAGCCTAAACGTTTTGCTAAAACCATCGTTGCAAACGACAGGCGGTCGCAACGATCACAAGCTGCTATACACACCAAACAGCCGTATGACGTTAATTTGTCCGACAATGGTGGCTCGGTTAGCGCCAATAAACCCCAGAGACATGCCGCTCTTGAGCATATTATCTCAAGCGCAAAGCAGGCTATTCGAAGCAAGGATTTCACCACGGCTGAAATCAAATTACAGTCACTCGGCGATATTGCCGGTACTGAAAGCATGGTTTACAAAAGATTATCCGCTTATTACTTAAGCGTAATAGGCGATAGGGAAGCCGCCGCTACCGCTTACCAAAATATTATCGCAATGGCGCCCAACGATTTGGAAGCGGGTTATAACCTGGCCTTACTTGAATCTCAGCTGGGTCGCTTGGAACAGGCGAAAAATCGGGTGCGTTTTTTAAAAGAGCAATTCCCTCAGTCAGGCGCTGTTGATAAATTAGCAAAATCAATCAATAAATGACATGGCTATTGCAGTAACATCTCGTTATCAACCGCTTTACATGGAGTCACTCGGATTCGATAAAATTCCGTTTCCAGTCACGCCAAACCCGGAGCGTTATTACGCCCCGCTACGATTGTTAGCGCATGTTGACGAGATTTTGCATTTCCTTGAAATCCGCAAGGGTTTTTTGCTGGTCACCGGCGATGTCGGCATCGGTAAGACCACGTTAGTACGAAAAATAATCAAAGAGTTAGATCATAGTAAAGTCAGCATAGCTTTATTGTTTAATACGTTCTTACAAGGTTCGGCATTGATTGAAAGCATCAATCAAGACTTGGGGATTCAGTCAAAAAAACCCGGTTTGATTCATCAGCTGGAAGCGCTGAATAATTTTCTGTTGGCGGAGTTTTCCAAGGGCAAAAATTGCATCATTATCATTGATGATGCGCAAAACCTTTCCATTGAGAGTCTCGAGTTAGTGCGTCAGCTTTCTAACCTCGAAACCAACGAGGATAAGCTGATACAAATTCTTCTGGTGGCTCAGCCCGAAATTTTAACCACCCTGGCAAGACCTGAAATCAGGCAATTAAGAAGTCGAATTGCCTTGCACTGCAAATTAAAGCCTTTCTCTCAGCAGGAAGTCAGTGACTATATTGATCGTTGTTTAACGGTTACCGGCCAACCGGTTGGTATTCAATTAACCGGCGCCGCCCTTCGTCTGATTACCCAATACAGCGGCGGCTATCCGCGTATCATCAATTTATTGATGGATCGCTGTTTGTATGGCTTGTTAGCCTACAAGCGCCGAACTATCAGTGCCAGTTTGGTCCGGGAAGCGGCTAAAGACCTGAGTTTATTGCCCCAAAAGAAGCGCAATAGAGTAAAGATCACCTCGGTTATCGCGCTCTGCGGGCTGTTATTAGGCGGTTATCTGTTGCTGCCGACCTTATCAACGATGTTAGCTAAGCGCGTTCTTATTACCGCCGTTGCCGAACCTGCTCCTGCTTCTGCGCCGAGTCAAAAATGGCAGCGGTTTCTCGCCGCTTACGGTTTGGATCATTATCTGCAGGCATTTCCGCTACCCAATGTCGATGCCATCAACCGGTTGCGCCATAGATTATTGCAAGAAACAGACATTAAGCTGGCTTTGATCAGTACCGCTGCCGCGACAACCTGTGCCGGTCTGCCGGTGTTTGAATGGCGCGATGGCCTGAAGCTGGTGCTCTATCGTTCGCCTATCAGTGGCAGCCCATTGGCCTTTTCCACGCCATCCGAAGACACCCGCATCGTTCAGCATGTCTTGGTCGCTGAAGGCTTGCTGGCAGCAACGGCTGCCGATGGCATCATGGGTCAATGGACGCAGCAGGCGCTAAGTGCGTTTCAACAACGCTCAGGTCGGGTGATGACCGGACAGATGGACGACGGCACTGCTTATGATTTGTCGTGCGCAAGCAGGCCGGATGATTTATGAGTCATAACTTGCGTTTGGGCGATCATTTGCTGGCATCCAAAGCGATTACCCGTTTGCAGCTTGATTATGCCTTGCAAAAACAAAAAGTCACCGAGGAGCATTTAGGTGAATTGTTGATCCGTTTGGGTGTGGTTTCTGAGGCAGTCATTGCTCAGGCGCTGGCCGATCATTACGGCATTGACTATCATCGCCCAGGTCTTGAGCTAAGTCCTGATCTGGAGGTGCTGGCTCAATTTAGCCATGAGCTGTGCCGTCGGCAAGCGTTTTTGCCGTTACGTCGGAACGGCCATTACATTGAAGCGCTGGTTGGCAATGCCAATCTCGGACTGGTCAGAAAAACCATACACCGTAGCTGCGGACTTGAGCTGATGCCTATTCAAGCCGGGTTCAGCGCTGTGCTCGATGAGATCAGAAGCGCATACCGTCATGAACCTATACAGCTTGAGGCATTGCTGGACAAGGAAATCCAAAAACTCACCGCAGACACCGATCAGGTTTTATCCAATGATGAGTTGCTGCGTTGCATCCTGATGTTGGCGATCTCGGAAAGAGCAACCGACGTTCATTTACAGCCTGACCATAAAACCATACATATCAGTTTTCGCGTCGATAGCGTCTTGCGCCCTGTTTTGGCTTTAGAAAAACAATTACGCCGCCTGATAGTGTCCATCAAAGTCCGTTCCAATATGGATATTTCCGACAATCTCAGGCCTCAGGATGGCCGTTTTTCGTTACAGTTGCAGCAAGCCCAATACGATATTCGGGTATCCACCACCATCACCCGCTTCGGCGAAAATGTGGTGATGCGGCTGTTGCCCAGCGGTTCTCATGTTAAATCATTTCTGGAACTCGGTTTTTTGGCAGAAGACCTGGACAAATTAAATTACTTTTTTGCCCAGCCTCACGGCATTGTTTTGTTTGTCGGCCCGACCGGCTCAGGCAAAACCACCAGCATGTTTGCCGGTATTAAGAAACAGGCTTTAGGCGGCAAAAATATTTTATCGATAGAAGACCCGATAGAGTATGAAATGCCGGTTATCGTACAAACACAGGTCAACCGCAAGGCTGACTTTCAGTTCGATAAAGCCATCATCCACTTTTTGCGGCACGATCCCGATGTCATTTTAGTCGGCGAAATACGCGATTCCGAAACCGCAAGGGCAGCGATTCAAGCCGCCGAAACCGGGCATCTGGTATTGTCCACGCTGCACGCGAACAGCGCTTTTGGTGTGCTGCCAAGGCTTAATGGCCTGGAGGTGTCGTCGCGCATCATTGCGGGAGCGTTAATCGGCGTGATCAATCAGCGTTTGGTGCGCACCGTGTGTACCCAGTGCAAACAACCCGACGATACCGGGATAGACCTTCCGCAATGGCTGGACATGACCGAAGGCATCACTTTTTACCGGGGTGCCGGTTGCCAGCACTGCCGTTGGACGGGTTACCACGGTCGCGTGCCTATCTACGAAATACTGCTGGTTGATAGCCGCTTTGCCGATGCCATTGCTCGGGAGGGTACCTTGAGCGAATTGACCGCGGCGGCCCGCGAATGCGGTTATGTCGCGATGGAAGATGTTGCCAAAAAGCGTTTAATTCACGGCGAAACCACCGTTGCTGAACTGGTGCGGGTCATGGGCCACGGTTCTTGGCGCTAAGGCAATGGAGACTAACTGATGGCAACGGCTAAGCCGGTGATGAATTTGTTTTACTACAGCGCCATAGAAAATGCGCGCAGGCATGGCCGTGCCTTTATCAAGCTACCTTATGCAAGCAAATATTCAGCGCGCGCTTATCTTGAACAACGTTTTACCGGCGCGGCTATTGAGGTCATCCAGTTGCCCTTGTGGATACTCTATTTGTACAACGCTATCGAATGGATCAGAGGTCGGCAACTGCAAGATGAAGACCTTGCCGAACTGTTGCACAGTTTAGGGCTCATGTTAAAAAGCGGCTTGCCCATTATCGAAGCATTGACCGAACTGGCTGACGATGGCGGTCTGAATGCAGGCAGCCTTTTAGCCTTGGATTTACGCGACTCTATCCGTTCCGGCATGAGCGTAACCGAAACGATAGACCGGTACGGTAAAAATATTCCGCCTACGGTGCGTTATTTAATCAAAATTGGCGAAAGCTCCGGCACCCTGGATCGCACCCTGTTGGACTCGGCGGCGCACTTAAAGCGTATCGTGCTGTTAAAGCAGGATACTTATAAAGTGATGATCTATCCGGCATTTATTATCGCCACTACGGCTGCTACCGCCTGGTTTTGGGCCGTGTATGTGTTGCCCAATGTGTTTGATATGTTCCGGCAGATGCATGTCCAATTGCCAGCAACTACCGTAGCGGTGATGAAGGCAATACACGTCTATAACCAACATGCAACGCTGTACACCGAGTTAATTCTTTTTATCGTCTTGCTAACCGTGCTGACGGTCAGACAAAGCGAATGGTTGCGTTACAACTTGTACCGGTTGGCCTACCATGCGCCGGTAACCAAAATCCTGGTTCGCGCCTCGGCCATGGCATTTATCACCGAATATTTGAGCTTGCTGATCGCGTCCGGCATTAATCTGGCGGAGTGCCTGGAGATCATGGCGCAATCGCTGGAAAACCGGATGTACCGGCAAAAAATAAAAGACATTCGTGCCGGGGTACTGCGCGGCAACACCCTAAGCAATGGCTTGCGTGAATCCGGCGTGTTCCCCGGTCTGGTGGTGCGCCTAGTCAAAGTCGGCGAGCAAAGCGGTAACCTGGATTATCAATTACGGGTACTCGCTGAAGAATTCGGCAGACGCTTTAATTACACTATCAGCACCATTACTGAAATCGTCAAACCGCTGGTGATCTTGATTGCTGGTGCATTTTTTATTTTTATGGTAGTGGTATTTTTACTGCCGATTTACGATTTAATTAAGCAGGTCTCAGCCCGATGAAAAAACCACCGCTGACAACCAAACAACAGGGTTTCTCCTTGTTTGAACTGGCCATAGTGCTAACCGTGGCAGCGGGCTTAGGCGTTGCCTTGTTTTCAGTAACCACCAACCATTTTACGCAGCTTCAACGGCAAAGAAATGCCGATGCCCTGGCCGTTGCCGATCGGCAGCTGTTGCATTATGCCGCCATTCATGGGCGCTTGCCTTGTCCCGATAGCACTAACGATGGCCTGGAAGATTGTGGCGGCAGCGCTAAAGGCAGTTTGCCTTATCTGACGATCGGCTTGATTGCCAAAGCTTATGCGGCCGGAGAAATTCCGTTGCGTTATGGCGTGTACCGTAAAGCCGATAATAGCGTTGCCAGCCAGGATGCCGCCGTCAGTAAAGATGCCGATTTGGCCGCGCCGGGCAATAAAAACCGCTTCGAGCCGACCAGCAGCGATAACTGTTCCTACGATATCAATAATGACAAGGTGATCGTCACCGATAGCGCCACGCCGGTGTGTCCGGGGGTGAAATCAAATAATTATCAAGACGCGGGTTTATTGCGGCACGGCACCCTGGACTTATGTCTGGCGTTAAAAAACGGCAGCACCCACGCGGCAAGCACCTTGCATACCTTTACCCAGCCGCCTGCCGGTGCCGGTGCCGACAATCCGGTCGCCTACGCGCTGGCGGCAGCGGGAGCGAACGGTGTGTTTGACGATGTAAACAATTCCTCTTCGTTCGGTTTCAACAGTCCTGCCACGCCTGCGCAAACCACCTATGATGACCAGACCCTGGCGCGCAGTTTTGCCGAGGTATTTCAGCATTTGCGGTGCGAAGTCGCCATGCGGAGTTTGCATATATTGGCCGACACGGTTGCGGTAGACGATGAAGTCAAGGCGCAGCAGCAGGCCATGAAAGCTCAGGCTGAGCAGGCGGTACAAGACTCCATTATGGGCGCGATCTCAGCCGGTCTTTCGGTGGCGCTGGCGATTGCCGCCGTAGTGGAGGCCACGGAATTGTCAACCGCCGCCTCCGTGGCGCTTGCTCTGCATACCGGTCTTTGCGCCGCGACCCTGGGGTTGAACGTGGTGTCTTGCGCGGCGATTCCATTAGCGGCGGCGGCGCTGGCTTCTGCGGGCACCGCATTAGGTTTGGCTTATACTGCCGTCGCGCTGAATACCGCTGCAATGGCGGCGCAAATTGCAGCGGCTATTATGTTTGACCAGGTTGCCCAAAAAGCGGACGCGGTAATCGGCGCTACCAGTCCTTCTTTAATCGCTTCTCAACAGATGCAGTTGGCCAGTGCTGTTGATAATAGGGATGACTCTTACGAAGGTTATTTAAGCGAACAGAATGCGGCCAACCTTGCGCGTACTGAAGCCAATAATTTGGCAACCCAGGCGACCTCGGCTTACGACGCAGCTATAACGACAACCGGCGACTCGATCAGAACAGCAATTGTTAATGCGGCCAATACCACGGTAGCATCTATGGCGTCGATCACCAGCTTATCGAACACCACCATTCCGGGTACCACGGTAACAGCGGCACAAATTACGGCGATTACCAACGCCAATAACGCAATTATTGCGGCTAATAATGCCAGTATTACCGCTTATTCTGGTATTACTACGCCGAATAAAGCGACTATTACCACGGCCAATAACGATATCGCCACAAAAACAACGGCGATTGCCGGTTATAGAGCTGACTTGAATTCAGCCACACCCGCAACGGTGAGTGCCGCCATTACCAATATTAATGCGGCTAATACGGCGATTACCGGATACGCCGCTACCGCCACTACGGCGGCTAATGCTGATATTACTGCGGCTAATGCTGCCTATTCAACGGTTAAAACCACGCTGGATACGGCGATAACAGCTCTGAATGCTTATGAAACGGCTTATGCCAATTGGGTAAGTCTGCAAGCGGCGGCGGATGATAAAAAACTGCAATGTATCCAAGATTCCGCTTGTTCTACTACGGCATCTACCTCTCCGTACGCAACAACTTATACGACAAGCCCGACAAGCCATGCAAAATACATCGCCTGGCAGACTGCCCAAACGACAGCCTTTAATACGCTAACGTCGCTGAATACCGCAAAAACCAATGCGGTTAATCAATGGGATGTCGCGGTTCAGGCAGCACAGGACTGGGATGTTGATGCTTATGGCGGTAATGATGCAGCTAGGTGTAATTCGGATCCTGTGTTAATTGCCCAGCCCACTTCGGTGGTGATAAACGGCGACACATATACTATTGCCGCTCCGCCACCTTATCTTCGCGATTGGTGGCCGACTTATACCATTAACGGTGCGTGTACATTAGCCGGGCAATTTCAGACTACGCTGAGTCTTAAGCAACAATATCTGGCTAAAGAACGCGAAGCCACACGTTTGGAATCATCGGTCACTCAAAAATACAATAACTGGAAAAGCGCGGTCGCTATGGTAGAGCAAACGGTGTGCGCCCAGACTAAAAAAACCTATGTGACCGCTGCCGGAATTCTGACCGACACGCGTCTTGCCGTGGTGCCTGAATGGCCGACGGTAGCGCCGCCGTTAATGCTAAATAAAATTGCGGCCACCGCACCGGAAACAGGAACGGTGCCGGCGAATCCGCCTGTTTATACGCGCGCAGGTTCTGGAGCGGCCTACAGCTGGTTGGGCAGTTGCTCGGATATCGCCGGAGGCAGCGGCACGTTAATCAGCATTACCCCTGGAGCGCGGCCTATTCTTGATCAGGCGGATAAATTGGGAGCGACGCAATGAGTCCTCGGGGCAGTCAACTTAAAAAACGTCATCATGGTTTTAGTTTGACCGAGCTGGCCGTGTCATTGGCAATTTTAGGCGTATTGGTGTTTGCCTTGCCGCCGCTGATACCGCAGGTCAGGCAAATGCTGTCAGGCCAGCAAAGCGTGGGTGTACAGGACGCAAGCGATGCGTTGATGGGTTTTATCATGGTGCATAATCGTTTGCCCTGTCCTGATACCGGCAGCGATGGACTGGAAGATTGTGGTGCAGCTAATGATATAGGTTTGCTGCCCTGGCGTACTGTTGGGCTTTCAGGGCCGATGCGCAATGCCTATGGACTGGACTTTCGTTACGGCGTGTACCGGCACAGTAATGTCATTCTCAAGCAAGATGCTGATCTCGCGGTGCTCGCCAATCGTTTTGAGCCGTATTTGCCGCCGACGGTGAAAGTTGCTGTTAGTCACTCTACGCCGCCTTCTCCGCCGAATATTTATTTGCCGATAAGCGGTAGTATGCCGCAATTGCCGACTACGCCCGCCGTGTTGACGGGGCCTAATGCGGAAGCTTTAGCCAACCACAGTAACGGTCTGGATTTTTGCCATGCATTGCGTAACGCTACCCAGTCGGCAGCAGGCCTGACAAAAGTCAATGCGGGATTAAATGCTGCTTTTGTTGTGGCCGATCCCGGCGCGGCTGATAAAGATCAGGACGGCAACCTGTTTGATGGGGTTAATTCCCCCTTGACCCAGACATTCGCCTCGCCAGACATTCCGTTGTCGGATGCCTATGACGACAAAGTCCTGGTTATGGGCTTTGCCGAGCTGGCTGGTGCCTTAGGCTGTCCGGTAGCAGTGGCTAATGTTAATGCGGCAGCACGCGATGCCTGGGCCGCTTACGACGAGTACCGGGCGGCGGTTTTTTATGCCTATTTACGCGACTTTATGTACATCGTCAGGCAAACCAATGTGCAAATTAATGAGTTTCACTTTGTCTTTAGCACTGTCGGCCTAGCCATTACCGCCGGCCAATTGGCGACTGATTTGGCGTTGGCTGCGGGCAGTTTCTCCGGCATTGGTGCCTCAGTGGTGATTGGTGTTGCGATTGGCATATACAGTACCGTGACTGCTGCACAGCAGTTGGCCGCAGCTGAAACGGAGAAGGCGTTGCTGCAAAAACAATTGACAGCCGCCTGGATACAGGTACAGAACGCCGCTAGCAGAGAGGAATCGATGCGCTTATTTGCCGAGACGCAATTAACGACAGCAATCGCCAGCGATAACCGGGGGTGGTTTCAATGAGTATTCGTCGACAAGTTCAATCCGGTTATTCTTTGCCGGAACTTGCTCTGGTGATTGTGGTACTCGGTTTATTGGTCATTGCCGCAACCACGGTGATACGCGATACCCAAAAAATGTCCGATAGCGTAGAAGCGCAAGCCTTGTTTCAGCGCGCCGATAACGCCTTGAGTGGATTCATTTATGCGAATGGGCGCTTGCCCTGTCCGGCAGCGGCAGGCGTAGCGGGTGTTGAAGATTGCGGCTTAACCAATGGCGTATTGCCTTATCAGGCACTAGGCATGGCGGCGCAGCTGCGCAATCAGGAGGGACTGGAGTTCCGTTACGCGGTATACGCCAAAACCGGAGCGACAACCATGGATGCGCAATTAAACCGGAAATTGGACCGTATTCAGCCTTTTTATGCCACCGCCACGCCCTTATCGTCAACATCGAAAAACTTGGCTAATGCCAGCGATATGGACTTGTGCCGGGCGCTGTCGAATGGCTGGGATGCTACGGCGGATGCGACTTATGTGCATACCAGCGATGGCAGCACCTTGCGCCATATCGCTTACGTTCTGGCGGATCCCGGCGCGATTGATGCCGATCAGGATGGCAATCTGTTTGATGGTTATAATATGGCCGGAGTTAAATTTGGATTGCCGAGTCGCGGAATTTCCGCCCACTACGACGATCAGGTTCACGCGGTGTATTTTGATGAAATATGGGAATGGATGAGCTGTAGCGGGATTTTGTCTGCTGTTGTCCATGCGCATCCCAACGTAAAAAGCACGACGGCCATTTATAAGCAGGCATTGGTGGACTATAAAGTGCAACTACAACTGGCGGTTGAATTTGCCAAGGCCAGTAACGCTACGGCGGCGGCGCAGCTCTTGCAAGCCTCCGCAGGGCTGGCGACCGCGTCGTCTTTACTTCCGGCGGGCACCGCGACCACGTTGCTCATGGTGCCGGTGGGGCCTTATGTGACGGGGCCTGCAGCGGTAGGGTTAGCGGTTGCGGCGATTGCCGTTAATGTTCTTGGAGTGACCGCTGCCGCGTTAGGTGTGGGTTATTTGAATGTAAATTTGATTCCGCTGACTGAAAAAATGGTTACTTTAATTGAGGTGGTAATTCCTATTTTAACCACACTGGATACTTCGGTGGAAGCCAATGTCAAGGCAGCTGATCAGGCGGGTATTTATGAACGATAAACAACGGAATAAATTTATGTCTACTCCTTTAAAACAACAGGGCTTTAGCCTGCTGGAACTGACGCTGGTCATTATCGCCATCGGCATTCTGATCTCGGCAACCAGCGTTGGCAGCAATTTGCAACGTAGCGCGTCCTATCAAAAACTTGCGTCATCGTTTGTGCGGGCCTGGGAATTGGCTTATCTGGCTCATTTTAACGGTACCGGCATTGTCATTGGCGATAGCGCAACAACCCCGACCACCAAAGTTAACGGCAACACGACGGCGATGTGCGGGACTGCATTGCGTACCGCGATGATGGCGGCCGGGGTTCAAATGCCCAATGGTCGGGCCAACGGCTACGAAGATCATTACTCTTATTTGGACAGTAATGGCAATCCTCAGGATAGCTCGGTCTGTTTTCAGAACGTGAGCTGGACTGTCAACGGTGCCGCGCCGGGTGTTTATGTGCAGCAACTGAAGAACGTGATGATTATTGATCGGCTGACGCCGGATTTGGCGAGGATGCTCGATAGCATGATAGACGGCAGTTCTGATGCGCAGTTTGGCTCATTTCGACAATCTACCATCGCCGCAGCAGTGAGTCCTGTAGCGGCGGAATGGAGTAAAGACAATACCTGGCAATATGGTGGTGTCGCCGCTACCAATCCGCCCTTAGATGAATCTCAGGTAGACGTAGTCACCGCCTATTGGCTGATGAATCCTTGATAGCTATGCCTGAAGGAAGGAGCTTTACGGGCTTTTCTGGTAAGGGTTTTCAGCCGCTAGAGTACCCAAAACAGGCGCTTTAGGCGACGCAGGAGCGGTTGCCGAAAACGACGGGGCCTTTACGCTATGTTTTGGTTTGTGATCTGAACGAAGGTACTGCAGTCGATACGAACACGATGTGTATGCACGAGAGGGGGGGGCAGGGCATGGAGCCGCTGTTGTTGAGCGAGTCGCTAGACAATCGTCTGTCAATGGGTTGGGTTGCCAAAACAGGCAACCCAACCTACCGGATTTACAGCTTATTTCTTTTTGTTGCGTTCGTTCACTTCTTTGATAACTTCATCCGCCACGTTTTTCGGGCACGGTAAATAGTGCGAGAATTCCATGGAGAACTGACCGCGACCGGAAGTCATGGTGCGCAAGTCACCGATGTAACCGAACATTTCGCTCAGCGGTACATCTGACTTGATACGAACACCTGTTGCCGCAGCGTCTTGAGATTTGATCATGCCGCGACGACGGTTAAGGTCGCCGATAACATCACCGACATGATCGGATGGCGTAAAGGTATCCACTTTCATGATCGGTTCGATCAGTTGCGGCCCTGCTTTGGGGATTGATTGACGGAACGCCGCTTTCGCAGCAATTTCGAACGCAATCGCCGAGGAGTCAACCGCGTGGAAACCGCCGTCAGTCAGAATAACTTTAAAGTCCAAGCAAGGGAATCCGGCCAGAACACCTTTATCCAGCATGCTTTTAAAGCCTTTTTCAACCGCAGGCCAGTATTCGCGGGGTACGTTACCGCCGGTAACCGCTGATTGAAAGACAAAGCCGGAACCTGGCTCGCCTGGCTCGATGATGTAGTTGATCTTGCCGTATTGACCTGAACCACCTGATTGCTTCTTGTGGGTATATTCGTCTTCAACCGATTTGGTAATGGTTTCGCGGTAGGCCACTTGAGGTTTACCGACGACAACGTCAACGCCATGAGTACGTCTTAAAATGTCGACTTTAATATCAAGATGCAACTCGCCCATACCTTTAAGAATAGTTTCGCCACTGTCTTCATCAGTCTCAACGTGGAAAGAAGGATCTTCCTGGATCATTTTACCCAGTGCGATACCCATTTTTTCGGAAGCGGCTTTATCTTTCGGTGAAATCGCGAGTGAGATAACGGGATCAGGGAAAACCATCGGCTCCAAGGTGGCCGGGAATTTCGGGTCACACAGGGTATGGCCGGTTTGCACGTTCTTCATGCCCAGTACCGCAACAATATCACCCGCTTGGGCAGAATCAAGCTCTGCACGCATGTCGGCATGCATTTCCACAATACGGCCGATACGCTCGGTTTTGCCGGTGAAGGTATTCAGTACCGACGTGCCTTTTTCCAGTTTGCCGGAGTAGATGCGCAGGAAGGTCAACGCGCCGAAACGGTCATCCATGATTTTGAATGCTAAAGCGCGTAGCGGTTTGTTCTCATCGACGATAGCAAAGGTGCCGGTTGGAACGCCTTCCAGATCGACTTCAGGCTGTGGTTTAACTTCTGTTGGGCAAGGCAGGTAATCGATAACGCCGTCCAGTACCAACTGTACGCCTTTGTTTTTGAAAGACGAACCGCAGAAAGTCGGGAAGAAATCCAGATTAATCGTACCTTTACGGATACAACGTTTGATGGTGTCGATATCGGGTTCTTCGCCTTCCAGATATTTTTCCATCACGTCGTCATACTGATCGGCAACTTCGTCGATCAATTTTTCACGCCATTTTTCGGTATCAGCTACCATGTCGGCAGGAACATCCTGGACAGTGTAGTTTAATGGGTCGCCGGAATCATCCCATATCCATGCCTTGCGCGTTAACACGTCTACTACGCCGGAGAACTGGTCTTCGGTACCGATAGGCAAAGTCATGACCAGTGGGTGAGCACCCAGTACTTCTTCAACTTGCTTAACTACGCGGTAGAAGTCAGCGCCGATGCGATCCAACTTGTTGATATAGATAACCCGGGCAACTTCAGAGTCATTCGCATAACGCCAGTTGGTTTCTGATTGGGGTTCTACACCACCTGAGCCGCAGAAAACACCGATACCGCCATCAAGAACTTTCAGTGAACGATAAACTTCGATAGTAAAGTCAACGTGTCCCGGGGTGTCGATAATATTAAAACGATAGTCTTTCCAGAAACAGGTAGTCGCAGCAGACTGAATGGTGATACCGCGCTCCTGCTCCTGTTCCATAAAGTCGGTAGTTGCCGCGCCATCGTGAACTTCACCGATTTTGTGGATTTTACCGGTAAGCTTTAAAATCCGCTCGGTAGTCGTTGTTTTACCGGCATCGACGTGAGCGAAGATGCCGATGTTTCTGTAATGCGCTAAATCTGTCATGTTTTTACTCTAAAGTTGGGCATAAAAAACTTTTTTGGTGACCTCACTCAATAAGCATTCAAAATATTGAGTGCTTATTGAGTGCTCGTACCGGGCGGTGGACTACATGCCATAACCGCAGTCACTCAGCCTAAAGACTGCGGTGGCTATAGCCATCGGAGTGGATGAAATGCGTCGGATACAGGCAGGTAGCTCAAAGCCGAGTGGGGTGCGTTTATTTGGGTCACCATCGCTACTCACTCGTCCCGCTTCGAAAGTCGGCTATTTTAACCTAAAAACTTTGTAAAAACATAGAAAACCCATGCGTTATTTGTAGTAACGCTAAAATGGCTTAATCTATTGCGTCATTTGGCGTTGGTATAGTGAATAAGGCCAAGCCTTAAGTCGTAAAAAGCCGCTATATTGACTGACCTGTTGGGATAATATGTGCGATTCAAAACCGGGAGAGTTTCAGATTATGATTGTCGCTGATATTATGAGCGCCAATCCAGTTACGATTAACATGGATACGGAGCTATAGTGGGTAAAGGAAATTTTCGATCATGTCTATTTTCATCATTTGTTGGTTGAAGACGAATCCGACAAAACTTTTGTCGGGGGTATTTCAGATCGTGACTTATTCAAGGTTTTAAATTCAGCGTCATCTGCGGTTGATTTTTCTAACGGCTGAGTAGTGACGAATATCCTTTATAGTAAAACATGATTTGCGCGAGATGCCCGCAAAGATAGATGCTTTGGCAAGACCTACGGTATGACCGGTAAAAAATAAATGACATCGAAAAACGAGCCTCTTAGTCTCAATATAATGGAAATGGACGTTGCTTCTCCTAAAATCATAGCGGAGCCTCTTTCTCTTAATGGATGGACACATGTGCTATGTAATGAGGAAATGCCGATATTTTCTAATACGGCGTTAAGTATTCATGACATTTTGAGTGATGATAGAAAAGGCGCTATGGAATTGGCCGCTGTTATTTTGCAGGATCCGAATCTGACGGTTAAGTTATTAAAAATCAGCAACACCCCCCATTACAATCCCTCTCGTCAGAAAATGGTTACGGTGTCGCGGGCCATTATTATGATTGGTTCTGAGGTTATTCGTGAATTAACGTTGGTGTGCTCTTTTTTGGAAAGTATTTTATCCTCGACCAACAAACAACAGGCTAATGAAGAAATAGCTCAAGCCATTCACGCCGCAGTACACGCAAAAGCCATAGCGATTGCGACTAATGATGCATCGCCGGAAGAAGTATTTATTGCCACGTTACTTAACCATATTGGTAGTATTTCTTTTTGGTGTTTTTGCGGTGAACAGGGAGAGCGCATTCAAGCACTGATAAAAGACGAAAATTACAGCCGCGAAGAAGCCGAGAAAAAAGTGCTGGGCTTTAAGTTAATAGACTTGGGCGCTTCTTTAAGTAAAGCTTGGAAATTAGGCAATTTGGTTGAAGAATCGATCAAGTCAAAGGCATTGAACAAAAATCCCCGTGTCGGCTTGGTTCAATTAGGTTATGAAATTACCGAGGCGTTAAAAGAGGGTACCGGTTCAAAAAAATATGAGGCTTGTATCAGAAAAATTGAAGTGCTTACCCATCAATCGCAAAAAGTTATTACTGAAAAGCTTCGAAATAATACCAGTACTGCGTTCGATATTGCCTGCCAATTTGGGGCCACTGACGCGGCGATGCTTATTCAAAGTCGCCTCAATCAAGCTATCGATTTTGAAGAATCATCGCCGGTTATTGATAAAAAACAACTGCAATTTCAGATTTCACAGGATATAACGTCAATAATAAGTGATCGGTTTGATATTAACTTGTTACTGGAGACGGTGCTTGAAGGGATTCATCGGGGTGTCGGTATGGATCGAACCATTTTTTCGCTGTTAGTTGCCGATAAGCAGTCCCTTAAAGAAAAACTGTCATTGGGCTGGCGCAAAGACAGCTATGAGCACAAGGTCATTTTTCATGTCATGGAAACACCTGCCAATATTTTTTTTCACACTTTGTCTGGCACCCAAGCTTTCTGGGCTAAACCTTCGGTTAATGTCAAGATGTACACGCTACGGGATATGAATGTGGTTGGAAAAAACGAATGTTTTATGATGCCTATTTTTTTCAATAAAATACCGATTGGTTTGATTTATGCGGATCGCGGGTTGAGTAGAGAACCGTTAAACGACGAAGATTTCAATGGCTTTAAATATTTTACTCAACAGGCAAACATAGGTCTGACACTTTATCGATTACAGCGCGATTAATGGCGCACAGTTATTGGGCTTGCCAGGCCGATGACAGGACAGGGGCATCACAATGCTGATCGAGTAATGTGGTAAAAGAATCTCGACTAATTTCCTCGGCACCCAAGCTTTCCAAATGATTGGTGCGTACTTGACAGTCTATCAACCGGTAGCCCCAGGCGTTAAGCTGTTTAACTAGGCTGGCGAAGGCCACTTTGGAGGCATCGGTTCTGGTGTGAAACATCGACTCGCCGAAAAAAACTTGTCCGATAGCGACGCCATATAATCCTCCAACCAGTTCATCGTCTAGCCAGGCTTCAACCGAATGGGCAAATCCGGCTTGGTGCAGTTGATTGTACGCTGCATTGATTTCGTCTGTTATCCAGGTGCCGGCAGCGTCTTTACGGGGATCTGCGCAGGCCGCAATAACGTCATTAAAAGCTCGGTCAAAGGTGACTGAAAAGATATTTTTCCGCAGAGTTTTGTGCAAGCTACGGGAAATGACCAGTTTATCGGGAAATAAAACTAAGCGCGGGTTCGGCGACCACCACAGGATAGGTTCGCCGGGGTTATACCAGGGAAATATGCCATGCCGATAGGCAGTTAACAGTCGATGTTGGGACAGACAGCCACCGACTGCAAGTAAGCCGTCCGGTTCGCGGAGGGCTTTGCTTACCAAGGGAAAATCCTGGTCAGGGTTGTTCGGGTCGAGAACAGTTAGTCGCATTTAGGAACGGGAATATATTAAGGCTAAACCCAGCTTGATTTAGGGTCTGGTTTTTTCGCCTTGAGCCTTTGGCCTGATTTTAAGCCAATTCATCAAGGAATTTTTCTGCATCCAGCGCTGCCATACAACCTGCACCAGCTGAAGTAATAGCCTGTTTATACACGGAATCCATCACATCGCCTGCAGCAAATACGCCTTCAACGCTGGTTGCGGTGGCGTTTCCGTGGATGCCGCTTTTGACTTTAATATAGCCGTGATCCATATCCAGTTGACCCTCAAAAATACCGGTGTTGGGGGTGTGACCAATGGCTATGAATACGCCATGCGCCTCCAGATCTTTGGTCGAGCCGTCCAGGGTATTTTTAATTCTAAGACCGGTAACGCCCATGTCGTCGCCCAGTACCTCATCAAGCTGATAATTCCATTCGATAATGACATTGCCGTTTTTCGACTTTTCAATCAGCTTGTCAGAGAGGATTTTTTCGGAGCGAAATTTGTCGCGGCGGTGTACCACAATGACTTTGGATGCAATATTGGACAAATAAAGCGCCTCTTCAACGGCGGTATTGCCGCCACCAATGACCGCAACAGGTTTGTTTTTGTAGAAAAAACCGTCGCAGGTGGCGCAAGCTGAAACACCTTTGCCTTTGAAGGCTTCTTCAGATTCCAGGCCCAAATATCGCGCTGAAGCACCGGTCGAAATAATCAGCGCATCACAGGTGTAAGTGCCGGAATCGCCGGTTAAGGTAAAAGGTCTGGCGGATAAGTCAGCCGTGTGTATGTGATCGAAAATAATCTCAGTAGCAAAGCGTTCGGCGTGTTTAAGCATTCTTTCCATCAGTTCCGGCCCTTGCAAGCCTTCAACGTCGCCCGGCCAGTTATCAACTTCGGTTGTCGTCGTTAACTGACCGCCTTGTTGCATGCCCGTAATGATAACCGGCTTCAGGTTGGCGCGTGCGGCATAGATTGCAGCGGTATAACCGGCGGGGCCGGAGCCGAGAATCAAAAGGCGGCAATGTTTGGAATCACTCATTAAAAATCCTGTGTAGGGGAAAGGCGGGAAAAAAATTAATTATGAAGACGAAAACGTGTTTCGTAAACTGTTTTATCGGCATGGCCGGTGAATGATTGTAGACGTGTGTGCCGGAGTTTATCTGGGGCATTATTAATGTAAAACATCTCATTATTGATCTATAATTATGTTTTGTTAGTAATTTATGTGACGAGTTGTTGAATATGGCTGCAGTAATGGAAGAGAAAACTTTTCGTGGTTTACGTGAAATCGCTTTATTAGGTTTCATCGCAGTCGCATTATTTTTTTTAATTTCGTTGATCACCTTTAGTAACGAAGATGCGGGTTGGACGCATAGTGGGTCAGTGCAAACCATCTCTAACGCTTGCGGTATTTTTGGTGCGTGGCTCTCTGATATCATGCTCAGCTGTTTTGGTTTGGTTGCTTATTTATTCCCCGTTATTATTTTCTGGCAAGGTTATTTGCTCTACACTCGCGGCAGACATGACCGCGAAAAAATGATTATCGCGCTGCAATGGATAGGATCAATAGCGACCATTATTTCGAGCGCTGCGCTATTGAATTTGTATCTGCTAAGAATAGGTATTGAATTGCCCAGCAATACCGGAGGTATTTTAGGTCAGGAAACCGGCAATGTATTGTTGCGAATGCTAGGCAATTCGGGAGCGACATTGCTGTTGTTAGTGGTTTTATTGGCCGGGGTTACCTTGGTTACCGGATTGTCGTGGGTAGCGTTGCTGGATTTTATCGGTAAATATACCGTGTCTATCTGTCGATTTCTTAGACGCAGTATTCTGACTTTGTTGCAGGGACATTCGGTTAAACCTATCGAAACGCGGGTTAATAATCCCGAAAAGTCGGTGTTTAAAAGAAAAGTCAGTGCTAAAGCTATACCTGTAGCCAATATCGAAAAGCGGGTAGAAAATCCGGCAAAAAACAGTCGTCCACTCAAAAAACAGCCGGCTATTAAATATGATTCCAGCAAAGGTGTTTTACCGTCTCTGGATTTGCTCGATCTTCGTGATACCCGCGTTATCGGTTATTCGCAAACCGATTTGGAAGAAATGTCGCGCTTGGTAGAAGATATTCTGGCCGATTTTAACGTTGCCGTTACCGTGGTCGGCTTTCACCCAGGCCCGGTTATTACTCGTTTTGAGTTACAACCTGCAGCAGGCGTTAAGGTCAGTCGTATCAGCACCCTGTCCAAGGATTTGGCCAGAGCGTTGTCGGTTACCAGTGTTCGTATCGTTGAAATTATCCCCGGTAAATCGGTAGTCGGTCTTGAAATTCCCAATCGGGAACGGGAAATGGTGACCTTGCGCGAGTTATTGGTGTCAGCGCCGTTCGAGAAATCCAAATCCATGCTGACCCTGGCGATGGGCAAGGATATTTCCGGCACACCGATGGTTGCCGATCTGGGCAAAATGCCTCATGCACTGGTCGCAGGCACTACCGGCTCCGGTAAGTCGGTTGCCATCAATACCATGATTCTCAGTCTGCTTTATAAGGCCACGCCGGAACAGGTGCGTTTGATCATGATCGATCCGAAGATGTTGGAATTATCGGTTTATGAAGGCATTCCGCATTTATTGACCCCGGTCGTTACCGATATGAAAGAAGCCAGCAACGCACTACGCTGGGCGGTTGCTGAAATGGAAAGGCGCTATAAGTTAATGTCCAAAATGGGCGTCAGAAATCTCGCCGGATTTAATCAGCTGATAGAAGACGCGACCGCAAGAGGCGAGAGCGTCAGGGATCCGATGTTTCAAATGATCAACCCGCTGGAAGAAGGCGAAGACTATCCCAGCTTAAACACCTTGCCCAGCATCGTCATTGTTATCGATGAATTAGCCGACATGATGATGATCGTCGGTAAAAAAGTCGAAGAACTGATCGCCCGTCTGGCGCAAAAAGCCCGAGCGGCCGGTATCCATTTAGTCCTGGCCACGCAGCGTCCCTCGGTAGATGTATTAACCGGTCTAATCAAAGCCAACGTACCGACCCGGATTTCATTCCAGGTGTCATCACGCATCGATTCGCGCACTATACTCGATCAAGGCGGTGCGGAAACTTTGCTAGGCAATGGCGATATGCTGTTTTTACCCTCAGGCACCAGTATTCCGATACGTGCTCACGGTGCATTTGTCGATGATCATGAAGTGCATCGCGTGGTTGAATTTTTAAAACAAACCGCGCCGCCCAATTATCTGGAAGACATCACCCGGGAATCGTCTGATTCAAATGATGGCTATAGCATGAGCGGTGGCAATGGCGGCGATTCCGAAAGCGATGCCTTATATGATGACGCAGTGCAATTTGTCACAGAAACTCGCAAAGCCTCAATATCCAGCGTGCAAAGACGCTTTAAAGTCGGCTATAACCGTGCCGCAACCATGATTGAAGATATGGAAGCGGCCGGCGTTGTCAGTTCCCCAGAAAGCAATGGTTCAAGAGTCGTGCTGGCGCCTGCACCGGTAAGAGATTAATAACGAATCGGAGTCGCTATGGCTCTGATTGCGACTCTGGGCAGTTGCTTATATGTGTATTCTTGCTTTCGCCTGCGTTTTTTCTTGTCATCGGGCGATGACTCGACTTTCACCCACTAGCTGACTACCCTATCAGGCGCACCGCGCCGGACGGTGCCTATAATGCCCGTCCGGCTTTGGGTGGTATATTGATATTGTCTTTACTTCTGCTGCTGTTTTTCTAACAAATAATCCAGCCAAAGATTAGACAGTTTTTCCTGCACGGTATTTTGTCGCAACCTGGCATTCAAGTGAGGGAAATCAACCTTATCCAAATCCTGATCCTGGTCGTAGCAGGAATACACAAAGTATTCCTTACCGGTATCGGCATCGATATGTTTGCATAAACACTGGGCGCAAATGCCTTTCATCATGCACTGCATCGGCGAGTTGATCGAGCCGATCGCGCGATGCGCTTTGTTTAAATAAGGCTTTAACACATCGAAACGTGCGCTTTTTACCGCCGCCATCATGCGATCCGAGCCGATCACGATCAGGTGGTCGACATCGGCCAGCGAAATCGGCTGTTCACCTAACTCGCCTTGGGCGTAAGCCAACATACATTCCAGGATATTACCGACAAAAGTTTTGTCTTGAGGGCGTGTTGGGGTAAAGGCTTCAACACCTTCGCCTTTATCGACTGTCCAAATAATGATATCGGCGGCGGCTTCAACATCCTCGACTTTAAAGCGGTCTTGCGCGTATTTGTAGCCGGCAAAATAAATCACCTTGTTGCCCGCCGCTCTTAAGGCCTTGCCGATGGAGAACAGCACCGCATTACCCAAGCCGCCACCGAGCAACAACACGGTTTTTCCGGTCGGTATGTCGGTCGGCGTGCCGGTTACGCCCATGATCACCAGTGGATCGCCGACTTTCCAGGTGGCGCACAGACGTGATGATGAGCCCATTTCCAGAGCAATCAGCGAAATCGTGCCGTTTTCCTTATCGACTTCGGCGCCGGTCAGCGCTAAGCCTTCGGCAGCCAGCACCGTGCCTTCGACCACTGGCGCAAAGGCTTCATAGTTTTGTACGCGATAGAATTGTCCCGGATGGAATTTTTCCGCCGCCATCGGCGCTTTGACCACAACTTCAATAATCGTCGGTGTCAGGCGGTTAATGGCGACGATAGTGGCTTTAAATGATTCATCCAGCTGGGCGAACAAGGCTTTTAACGCCGCATCGCGTTCCGGCTGTTGCGCGGGATTTAAGTGTGCCAATTCCTGTTCAAACAGTTTGACCACGTAAGGGTAGCCGTTTTTGGCGCTGGCCATGGCTTTAACCACGTTGCCGGCGTAAACCGGATGGTTGTCGCCGTAAAAGCTGATAAATTTGCCGTCTTTTTGATACGAGGTCAGCGGCGCGGGTTTGCCGAGCTTGGGCATGGCTTCATCGTGCATCGGCACTAATTCGACCGAGTCGTTGCTCCATTCAGGCTGATAGCGTTGAAAGAACCATTTGTCCATCACAAAGGTGTCGGGATATTCGCTTTGATAAATGGTGTTCGGCGAGGTGCCGGCGGCAACGTATAAGCTGCGCAACGGCACCTTGACTGGCTGCCCCGAGTTGTTCCAGCGACCCTCTTCCAGCACCAGTTTGTCAAACTCAACGGCGTTTAAATGTCCGTATTGGTCGGCAAGGGCGGCGATTGGACTCATGCCTTCAGCCAAAGCAATGCCTTCTTCCAACGCTTTGGCGATTTCTTCGTGATTTTGGCGGTACGCGGGCGCATCGCTTATGCCTTTGCGATAAAACAGGGTGACGCCGCCCCACGATTCGACCAGTGGTTGAAAATCCGGCAGTTCTTCCTCTGCTTCGGCGCGTTGGCGTTCGGCGACGATGGCTTTGCCGTGCGCCAGGAATTCATCGAGGATGATGGTTTCTTCCTGATCGTAACGACCGCGAACGCTTTGCTCGCCATAGACGTTAACCAGCGTTTCATAGCGATGCAGGGTTTTTTCCACCTGTACCGGATAATACGCCATCAATTCGGTTGCGGTATCCATCGCGGTCAAGCCGCCGCCGATAACGCCTGCCGGTAAACGCACCTGCAAATTTGCCAGCGAAGAAGCCTTGGCGGCTCCGGTCAATTGCAAGGCCATCAAGAAATCCGAGGCTTTGCGTATGCCGCGCATCAGGTTGTTCTTCATGTCGATAACCGTCGGTTTACCGGCGCCCGAGGCGATGCAGATATGGTCAAAGCCCATGGTCCACGCGTCTTCAATAGTGATGGTGCCGCCAAAACGTACGCCGCCGTAAGCGCGAAACGCCTCGCGTCGTTGCAAGGTCAGGTAAATGACTTTCAGGAAGTTCTTGTCCCAGCGCACGGTGATGCCGTATTCGGCGACGCCGCCGAAACCGGCCAGGATACGCTGGTCCAGATCTTCGTACAGGTCTTGGAAATGCTCAATCGGCGCGGGCAGGTTGTCGCTGTCGCCGGTCAATGCCACCGGCAACGGCTCCAGTTTTAAGCCGTCGATTCCGGCGACACCGAAACCTTCATTCAATAAATAATGGCTCATCGTATAACCGGCGGGGCCTAAACCCACGACCAGCGCGTTTTTGCCGTTGTAAGGCAGCATATACGGACGCTTGACGTTTAGCGGATTCCAGCGGGTCAGTAAGCTGTATATCTCAAAGCCGTAAGGCATGAACAAGACATCGGTCAGTACATTGGTTTCAATTTGCGGAATATCGACCGGATCGGTTTTCTGATAGATACAGCCTTTCATGCACTCGTTGCAAATACGATGCCCGGTGCCCGGACACATTGGGTTGTCGATGATAATCATCGCCAGTGCGCCGATATTGTCGCCGCCGCGTTTAACCAGATGCATTTCCGATATTTTTTCATCCAGCGGGCAGCCGATGGTGGTCACGCCCAATGGATCAACCTTGAAGGTATTGGTTTTTTTGTTGCGCATGCCCTTGGAGCAGGAATCGGTATCACGCTCGTGGCAGTAAATGCAGTGATTGACTTCGGACAATACCTGGCGTTGATTAAAACGCGGGTCGGTTAGCTTGAAACCGTCCCGGCGGCGGCGGTGTTCCTGCTCGCCCATCCATGCTTTAAATTCGCCGCGATCGACCCATTCATGGGCAACCAGATTATCGAAATCGCGTTTTTGCGGGAGTTTAAAACTCGGCCAGTTCGCAACCACATCGTTATCTTGTTGGGCGACAAAACTCCAGCGCTGAACGATGTCTATCAGGCCGTTGATAAATTCGGCGGGATCTTGCAGGCTGAGGATGTCGTTAAATTCGGTTGCTGCTTCTTCATGTGCGGTGAGTTTGGCGCGCAATGTCTCTGCAACCCAATCGGCATTTTCGTAATCGCTGTCTTTGCCTTTGGCAATCAGCTTGTAATGGCTGTACAGCAATCCGATAGCCGCGCCAACTCGTGCTACGCGGTGTTCGGGATCATCATCCTGATTGGCCTCGGGAAAGCCCGCATCGATCAGCAGATCAAAGCGGTTCAGGATGGCAGGAATTGCCCAATCGCTGGCATCCTGTCCTTTAAAGGTGAAAGCCAGTTTGTCGACTATTTCATTTTTATAGGTAAAAATGCTGTCGATCTCGTCCTTGATGGTTGCGGACTGAGCCTGATGCTGTTCGGAAACATTAAAAATCTTGGCGACAAACTGACCGACATAAGGCCCCATACGCACCAGCAGATCGGAAACCGTTTCAGGTGACAAATCTATACCCTGATTCTGGCGGTAAGCCTTGAATTCATTATGCAGCTGCGAATCATGGCGTTCAACCGACGCATCAAACACCTCCAGCAACTCTTTCAGACGCGCAGAATCGTATAAATCGGGGTAGTTAAAGCCGGGAATGCCAAGTGTAAGGTTGTTCTGTTCCATAGTTCTCGTGTTTGATTAGTTCGATTGTTCATACCGCCAGCATAAAAAACAGGCTTTATCTGTGCTTAAATGGTTACCGACAAATTCGTCTGGAGCGAATTTGCACAGTCAACGGCTGGCTCGAAGGGTGACATACAGGGATGTATTTCATAAAAGACAAAATTCAACCGCGTATTGTAAGTAGATATGACTTTGTTTGCCACCGATAATCTTTGTTATGGCGAGCTGTAATAAGTTCAGAGTCTACCAGTCACTCTTTTTGCCAATGACGCTTTAGACATAGGTTGTTGGCATTTTTTCTCTAAGTTTTAAAAACCGCTGATACCGGGTCATCGAAATATCGCCGTTTTCGGCAGCTGGACGCACTGCGCAACCCTTATCAACCAGATGACGGCAGTTCTTAAACTGGCATTGCTCAATCAACGGCTGAAATTCACGGTAACCGTAAGCTAATTGTTGTTCGGATAGACCGGCCAGTCCGAAAATGGCAACGCCGGGGCTGTCGATTAAATCGCCGCCTTGGGCCATGTGATACAGCGTCGCCGCCGTGGTGGTATGTCGTCCGTGTTTGGTGGTTGCCGAAACCGTGTTGGTTTTTAGCTCCTTGTCGGGAATGATGGCGTTGGTTAGCGATGATTTACCGACGCCGGATTGTCCCGCTAAAATACTGACTTGATCTTTTAGCGCCAGTTTGAGTTCATCCAGACCCGACGCCGCTGTGGCGCTGACCCGGTACAGCGCATAGCCTAGATCTTTGTAGGCCATCAGTTCTTTTTCAATGTCGGCAGATTGCGGCAGATCGGTTTTATTCAACACCAGTGCCGCATCGATATTGCGATTCTCGCAAATCGCCAGATACTGGTCTATCAGCAAAAAATCGCAGAAAGGCTCGATCGCAAAGACCACAAACACGGTGTCGATATTGGCCGCAACCGGACGGGTTTTGTCGTTTCTGGACGGACGCATCAATAACGAACGCCGGGGCAGGATTTCTTCTATGCGGCCTTGATCGGGCGAGGATTGCGTCCATAAAACCCGGTCGCCCACGGCGACGGTTTCAAGCTTCCTCAGGGTTTGGCACAGCATAATCTTGCCGTCATGTTCAACTGCAATACCCTGACCTAAATGGGAAATAACCAGGCCTTCCATTAACTCAGGCACGTATTTTAGATTCTAAATTGGCAATACGAATAGCCGCCGGCGGGTGGCTGTAATGGAACGCTGAATACAAAGGGTCTGGCGTCAAAGTGCTGGCATTTTCTTCGTACAACTTAACCAGCGAGCTGATCAGTTTTTCGGCCTTGGCATGGCTGGAGGCAAAATCATCGGCTTCGAATTCAAATTTGCGTTGAAAATAGGCGCTGATCGGCTGCATAAAAAAGGTAAACGACGATGACACCAGCATGAATAACAACAGGGCGGCGGCATGTGACGGCTGTGCTACGCCGAGTCCGTTGTAGAACCATGGCTGATCGATCAGCCAACCTAAAATCGCAAAACTGATCAGGCTCATAATCGCAGTGGCAACCATCATTTTGATCGTGTGTTTGCACTTGAAATGTCCCAGTTCGTGGGCCAGTATCGCTTCCAGTTCTTCATCGTCCAACGAGCTGATCAAAGTGTCGAAAAAGACGATGCGCTTGTTGTTGCCAAGGCCGGTGAAATAGGCGTTGCCGTGACCCGAGCGCTTGGAGCCATCCATAATGAAGATGCCGTTGCTGTTAAAGCCGCAACGGCTAAGCAAGCCCTGAATCCGGTCTTTTAACGAGCCGTCTTCCATCGGGGTAAATTTATTGAATAACGGCGCGATCACGGTAGGAAATAGCCAGCTCATCAGCAGCGAGAAACTGATCAGTATGCCCCAGGCCCATAACCACCACAGCGAACCTATACTGTCCATGACCCATAGGATTAAAGCCAGTAACGGCATGCCGATAGCGGCAACTAGAGCCAGTTGCAACAGTTGATCCTTGATGAAGCGTTGCGGGGTGCTTTTGTTAAAGCCAAACTTTTCTTCAATCACAAAGGTTTGGTAGACACTGGTAGGGATTTCAACCAGGGTCATAAACAGAAAAACGCTGGCTACTGCGGCCAATCCCGCTAGCAATGGGTTGGCAATGGAGGATGCCCAAAATTCGAAAGCTAAATTAATGCCGCCGCCGAGGGTCAGCAGCAATAGAAAAATAATGCCGACGATGCTGTCTATATTGCCCAGCTTGCTTTTTTCCAGTGTATAGTCGGCCGCTTTTTGGTGAGCTTCCAGCGAGACGGTATTTTTAAAGGCTTCAGGCACGGCAAAGCGATGCTTGGCAACGTAAGCGGCGTGCCGTTGAGCCAGCCAAAACTGCACTGAAAAAGAAAGGGTTAGCGCGATTAAAAAGACAATGGTAAAGCTATTCATAAGCGGAATTTCTTCAAAGTTTAAGAGTTAGACGTACAGATTAGCCAATGCTACACTAACCGCTCTCTTATATACAACGGAATCAATAAATGGCGCAGGACCCATCGCATCTTATCTGGATAGACCTTGAAATGACCGGGCTTAATCCCGACAGCGATTTGATCATCGAGATTGCTACGATTGTCACCGACAATAATTTGAATATTCTGACCCAAGGTCCGGCGTTGGCCGTGCATCAGTCCGATGCGGCATTGGCCGCCATGGATGACTGGAATCAGCACCACCACGGGCAATCCGGCTTGATCGAGCGCGTCAAGGCTTCCGCTATCGATACAGCAGAAGCCGAACGTCAAACGATTGAATTTTTAAAGCAGTGGGTGCCGGAAAATACTTCGCCGATTTGCGGTAACAGCATCGGCCAGGATAGACGCTTTTTGTATCGCTATATGCCCAAACTGGAAGCGTATTTTCATTATCGTAATATCGATGTATCAACGCTTAAAGAGTTGGCGGCCAGATGGGCGCCCGAAGTCAAAGACGGCTTTAAAAAACAGTCCACGCATCAGGCCTTGGACGATATTATCGAATCCATTGAAGAGCTGCGTTATTACCGTGAGCACTTCATCAAGTTTTAGTTTATGAATCAATTGATAGCTGTTGCATTAGGGGGGTCATGTGGTGCAGTGGTCCGATTTTTAGTATCTTCGGGGCTTTATCAATGGCTGGGGCGTGGTTTCCCTTACGGCACTCTGGTCGTTAATGTTATCGGTTCGTTTTTAATCGGTTTGCTGACCGAAGCACTGATTCTGCAACGTGCCGCGATTACCCTAGAATATAGAGCGGCCATCCTGGTTGGCTTTATTGGCGCGTTTACGACCTTCTCCACGTTTTCCTTGGAAACTTTATATCTGATAGAGCAGGGTAGTTTAACCAAAGCGGCTTTAAATATAGTGATCAGTGTGGTTGGTTGTCTATTTGCCGTCTGGATCGGGTTACTTTGCGGTAGATCTTTATTTTTCTATTCGGGTGGTATTATTCAATGGAGCGGGGGGGCAATTCCTTACGCATTGATGATAGTAAATACCATAGGTGCTTTTTTAATCGGCATTGTTGCCACTATTTTGTTGCAGAAAGTGGCGTTATCGGTCGAATATCGCGCCGCTATTATGGTGATTATGGTGGGTACTTATTTAACCTTATCCGGATTATATTTAATCCTGTTTTTGATAGAACACGGTTATTCATTCGAGTCCCATACCAATTTAATGCTGGGTATTTTTGTTGGCAATGGTTTGAGCTGTCTTTTAGTAATTTGGCTGGGTTTATTAGTGGGTAAGCAGATATGAGTTCAAAAGAAGTTACTATTGCCAGAATCTATACGCTTGAAGGGCATGACCAGTTAAATCAGGCTTTAGATATTCTGCGTGATGAAGAAGAAATATTTGGCGTCACTATTATACGGGGCATTGCCGGGTTTGGTGAAAACCGCGAGGTACATACTTCGTCTCTGCTAACATTATCGCTGGAATTGCCATTAATTATAGAGTTTTACGATAAGCCTGAAAAAGTAGAAAAAGCCATACAAGTGCTAAAATCCAGACTTGATCTTAAACACATCATTAGCTGGTCGGCGATGAGCCATGTCGATTCAACTGCTTAATTTTTTTAAAGACGAGATAAATCGCGTCTCTACATTCAACATTCCTACATGGAATATATTTTTTACAAAGGTAAAACCCCGTCATGCTAGACCCCCGATTATTCAGAACTGATCTTGATTTTGTTAAAGAACAATTAAACAGACGCTCATTCGATTTTAACCCTGAATATTATTCCGAGTTGGAAGCCCGGCGCAAAGACATCCAGGTTAAAACCCAGGAATTACAGAACGAACGCAACAGCAGCTCAAAAGCCATAGGTATTGCCAAGACTAAAGGCGAAGACGTGCAACCGCTGTTGGATCAGGTTCAGCATCTGGGCGACGAGCTGAAAGCGGCGGAAACCGAATTGTCCGACATCCAGGCAAAAATGACCGCCTTGATGGAAGGCATCCCCAACATCCTTGATGAGTCCGTGCCGAACGGCAGGAATGAAGACGACAATCTCGAAATCAGCCGCTGGGGCGACATTCCGACTTTTGATTTTGAGCCCAAAGACCATGTCGATTTAGGCGCAATCAACAAAGGCATGGATTTCGAGCTGGGTGCAAAAATCGCCAGCGCCCGGTTTGTGGTATTAAACGGGCCGCTGGCACGCTTGCAACGGGCCATTATTCAGCTGATGCTCGACACCCATACCGCCGAACACGGTTACAGCGAAACTTACGTGCCGTTTTTAGTCAATGCCGACAGCTTACGCGGCACCGGGCAGTTGCCCAAGTTTGAAGCCGATCTGTTCAAGGCCAATGACGATCCTGCCTTATATCTGATTCCGACCGCCGAAGTGCCGGTCACCAACATCGTCAGAGACGTGATTATCGAGGCCAAAGACCTGCCGCTTAAATTCGTCTGTCACAGTCCCTGTTTCCGTAGCGAGGCTGGCGCTTACGGTCGCGATGTCAGAGGTATGATCCGTCAGCATCAGTTCGAAAAAGTCGAGATCGTACAAATCGTAAAGCCTGAGGATTCGGCTGCGGCACATGAAACGCTAACC
>JAQSDX010000129.1 GCA_029946125.1 Candidatus Methylobacter titanis | reverse complement strand
CTGCTTGATCGGTATGGAAGCCTGTAGCAGCGCACATTACTGGGCGAGAGAGTTACATAAACTCGGTCATACCGTCAAACTAATGGCACCGCAGTTTGTAAAGCCTTATGTTAAAAGCAACAAAAACGATGCCAACGATGCAGAAGCGATATGCGAAGCGGTTGCACGTCCGACTATGCGCTTTGTTGCCATTAAAACCATCGCCCAACAAGACATACAGGCGATACATCGCATCCGTAGCGAACTGGTGCATCAGCGCACGGCCAAAGCTAATCAAATAAGAGGCTTGCTAGGTGAATATGGCATCGTCGTTGAGCGGCGTGTTGATGTGCTTCGTAAAGCTTTACCTTTATTGCTTGAAGATGCCGAAAATGGTTTAACGCCTGAGTTTAGATATCTGCTTGAAGGTCTACAGCAAGACCTCATCAAGCTGAATGAGCGCGTTGATGATATGGATAAAAACATCAAAACACTGGCCAGTAACAACGATGATGCCAAACGCTTGCAACAAGTTCCAGGCATAGGTCCGATTACTGCCACAGCGTTGATTTGCGCTATCGGTGATGGTAAACAATTTAAGCGCGGGCGAGATATGGCAGCTTGGCTGGGCCTCACGCCAAGGCAACACAGTAGCGGCGGCAAAGATCGCTTGTTGGGTATCAGCAAACGTGGCGATGCCTACTTACGCACCCTGCTGATTCATGGCGCCCGAGCTGTACTCAGAGTCGCAGGCGACAAAGACGATCCGCGCAGCCGCTGGTTACAAAACTTATGTAATAGACGTAATAAGAATATTGCGGCTGTTGCCTTGGCTAACAAAAATGCGCGCATAGTGTGGGCGCTGTTAACCAAGCAAACCGATTTCCTGCCGGAGGGCAAACCGGCTTGAGTTAGAA
>JAQSDX010000128.1 GCA_029946125.1 Candidatus Methylobacter titanis | reverse complement strand
ACAGAAACATCAGTTCTCGTATAAAAAAATTGGGACAGCGCCATTCAGCTGGAGTATGAACAGGGCTCTATCTTAAATTAAGGCATTATTTGTCTGGACAATGGGGTCCACTATAGTAGCTAAAAATATTCAGGCGAAATAGTCACACAGTTTTTTGTCTTGGTGGCTTTTTCTTACTTTGGGTTATTCTGCAAAAGGTACGTAACGCACCATAGGTGTAACGGCTCGCGTTTGAAACCTGTCGGGCTTGCAATCAACGCAGTTTTGAGCTCAAATTAATTGCCAATGAAAAAGCCCTTTGGCTCACATTATCTGCAAATGAGCTTGCATTTATCCGTGCCGGCTTGCATTTCATTTCCGTGGGCTCACTTTAATTGCAACTGTTGGATGAACTCTATTTCGTCTCATTAGGGTCTAGGCTTTCAAGTTGAAATGCATCAAAATTCTAAATCGAACCCTATTGATACATGTGACTTTTCTAAGTCAGTGTCAGCAGCAATTAGGTACACCATGCGTATTATCTTGATATCCGTAAATTAAAATGTCATAGTCGATGTCAGCAGCGTTCATAACCGATGTCAGCACGTTGCAAATTGTCGAAGTGGATGTCAGCACGTCGCAAAGAGGGCACTATGATTGACCTTTCTCAAATCGCAGAGCAGGAATGGGATGAGGCGCATCGTCGTGCTGAAATTGTACGTCCGCTGCTCGATTTTGGGGTTTGAGGCGCAATGGAACGAAAAACCGTGTTAGCGTCTATCATGATGCGCCATTAATGACATCAATTGGCCGATATTTTCTCAATCAACTGGCAATAAACGACCCTTCGACTTACCTACACCGCGGGCGTATATGGACTCCTCCCGTTTTGCAAGCATTCATTACATCTGGATTTGGGTA
>JAQSDX010000127.1 GCA_029946125.1 Candidatus Methylobacter titanis | reverse complement strand
GCGGGTGAATCGACCTTCGTGAAATTCCACTGGCGGCCGAAACTCGGTTTACAATCGACCCTCTGGGACGAGGCGGTCAAGATTGCCGGCGCCGATTCCGACTTCCATCGCCGTGACCTGTTCGATGCGATCAGCGCCGGCGATTTCCCGGAATGGGAATTGGCTGTGCAGCTGTTCTCCCAGGAGGAAGCCGATGCCTTCCCGTTCGATCATCTCGATCCGACCAAATTGATACCTGAAGAATGGGTGCCGTTGCAAGTTATTGGACGCATGGTACTCAACCGCTGGCCGGACAATTTTTTTGCGGAGACTGAACAAGTGGCGTTCTGTCCGTCCCATGTCGTGCCCGGCATCGATTTCTCGAACGATCCATTATTGCAAGGGCGCCTGTTCTCGTATTTGGACACGCAGTTATCCCGCCTGGGCTCGTCGAATTTTCACCAGATACCCGTCAATGCACCGCAGTGCCCGTTCGCCAATCATCAGCGCGACGGCCATATGCAAATGGCGCAACCGACCGGACGCGTGTCCTACGAACCCAATACCCTGGCAGCGGATTCCCCACGCGAACAACCGGAGACCGGCTTTTACAGCGCGGCGGTTGACGAGACTGGCGTAAAGGGCCGGATTCGGGCGGAGAGCTTTGCCGATCATTACAGTCAGGCTCGGCAGTTTTATCGCAGCCAAAACGCCTTCGAACAGGCGCATCTTGCCTCCGCTTTGGTATTTGAGCTCTCGAAGGTCGAGCATCCGCATATCCGAGAAGCCATGGTCGGTCACTTGCGCCATATCGAAGAGGACCTCGCACAACGGGTCGCCTTTGGCCTCGGTATGAGCGAACTGCCACAAGCGCCCGCTGCTGCTGTTGCAGTACAGGAGTTAGACCTGTCCCCGGCGCTGCAGCTTATCGGTAAGATGAAGGATACACTCGAAGGTCGGGTTGTCGGGGTATTGATTGCGGAT
>JAQSDX010000126.1 GCA_029946125.1 Candidatus Methylobacter titanis | reverse complement strand
AACAGGGCGGCGGCATGTGACGGCTGTGCTACGCCGAGTCCGTTGTAGAACCATGACTGATCAATCAGCCAGCCTAAAATTGCAAAACTGATCAGGCTCATAATCGCGGTGGCAACCATCATCTTGATCGTGTGTTTGCATTTGAAATGTCCCAGTTCGTGAGCCAGTATCGCTTCCAGTTCCTCGTCGTCCAAAGAGCTGATTAAGGTATCATAAAATACGATGCGCTTGTTGCTGCCAAGACCGGTGAAATAGGCATTGCCGTGACCCGAGCGTTTGGAGCCGTCCATGATGAAGATGCCGTTGCTGTTAAAGCCGCAACGGGCAAGCAAGCCCTGTATCCGCTCTTTTAACGAGCCGTCTTCCATTGGGGTGAATTTATTGAATAACGGCGCGATCACGGTAGGGAACAGCCAGCTCATCAGCAGCGAAAAACTGATCAGTATGCCCCAGGCCCATAACCACCACAGCGAACCTATGCTGTCCATGACCCACAGGATTAAAGCCAGTAACGGCATGCCGATAGCGGCAACTAGAGCCAGTTGCAGCAGCTGATCCTTGATGAAACGTTGCGGAGTGCTTTTGTTAAAACCGAATTTTTCTTCGATCACAAAGGTTTGGTAAACACTGGTGGGGATTTCAACCAGGGTCATAAATAAAAAAACGCTGGCTACTGCGGCCAATCCTGCTAGCAAGGGGTTAGCAATGGAGGACGACCAAAATTCGAAAGCCAAATTAATGCCACCGCCGAGGGTAAGCAGTAACAGAAAAATAACGCCGACGATGCTGTCTACATTGCCCAGCTTGCTTTTTTCCAGCGTGTAGTCGGCCGCTTTTTGGTGAGCTTCCAGCGAGACGGTGTTTTTAAAGGCTTCAGGCACGGCAAAGCGGTGCTTGGCAACGTAAGCGGCGTGTCGTTGAGCCAGCCAAAACTGGACTGAAAAAGAAAGGGTTAGCGCGATTAAAAAGACAATGGTAAAGCTATTCATAA
>JAQSDX010000125.1 GCA_029946125.1 Candidatus Methylobacter titanis | reverse complement strand
ATATCATTGCAGCTATCGTTATAAAAAAAGAGCTGCTCATTAGCATGGTTAAATATGATGTTTCGAAATTAGTCAAGACAGTGTCTCCTGGTTCGCCAAAGTGGGTATGGTAGTAGTGCCAGCTGTGGCCATGGTGTTTCGATTTATCAGCATAAAATAGCGGTGAAAACAAAATTACAACGGTAGTTAATTGAATTTAAAAAACGACTTTTTCATTATTATCTTTCTTAAATAATTAGGGCTGTATATTGATTTCGTACAGACATGAATTATCCAGTGATAAACTTTGAGCTATATTATTCGATTTAACCTTAATGGCCGCTTAACAAATTGGATTGTCTGATGGATGGCATATGCTTCTATCCTTATTGACCTAGTAATACGCCGAGATTAAATTTTCATTTCTTATTAACTATAAGAATTTAAGACCATGAAATCAAAGAAAAAATTTTCAATCTTACTATCTATTGAGCTGTTTGTTGTAAGTGGCATAAACGACAGATATCACTTTTATTTCAATTATAAATACTGGGTTTGTTGTTATAAAAGCTCACGCTCTTACTAATATTCTAGCTATTACATTAAATAAGTCAGTTTGCGATAAGGGGCGCATCTATGCCAGTATTCCGTTCAGCTAACATTCGATGTTCGGCAAGTAAAAGAGAGGGCATTTTTGACTACAGGGAGTCACTATTTTTAGCGTCTCAGTCCAAAAGAAGGCGGCAACAATTACACCACTATCAATGCCTGCGACTACCCCAGTCGTCCTGAATTTCTCGTTCACAGCCGATAAATATTATCCCAATGACTCGCAGCTTCCGCATCCTGCTCACACTAAGTACCTTCATCCGTGTAGGCAACGCGATTTCGAAAAGCCTACATTTTCGTTACGCAAAAAACGCACCGTGAAAACACATGGACAGGGTTGTGGGGGCGTGGGAACGGCATAATGCAGGAAAACTTGTGTAGATAGCTATGCGCTTCTGGGAAGCTATTTGTCATCACTACGCTCGAACTCCGGTTCCGTGACAAA
>JAQSDX010000124.1 GCA_029946125.1 Candidatus Methylobacter titanis | reverse complement strand
CGCAGAAATCGGTAGAATTCATGCAAAAGCAGCGTGATTTTTGGCGAAGGTATTGTCTGTCAAAGCCCCTTTTTGCGACTCAGATTTGAACACTGCTGACACTGGCTTTGAAAAGTGACAATACTATTCCTATTTACATGCTATTCTTTGCGTATCTTTTTTGATACACTATAAATATGACGCCAATACTTTCTGTTAATTTTTTTGCAACTGAAGCAGGTAGCGAACCCGTTAGAGAATGGTTAAAAGATTTATCTGCTCAAGATAGAAAAACTATTGGCGAAGATATTAAAACGGTGCAATTCGGTTGGCCTCTTGGTATGCCGTTAGTCGATCACATTGAAGGCGACATTTGGGAAGTCAGAATTAAGCTTGATAATCGGATAGCGCGAGTTCTGTTTGTAATCGTCAACAAAACAATGATTCTGCTGCATGGCTTTATCAAGAAAGATCAAAAAACACCGAAGCCAGAGCTTGATTTGGCAAAACAAAGATTGAAGACCTTGCGGGGGAAAAGATGAATAATCAACACAAAGAAAACCTTCATATTGGTAGCAGCTTTGACGATTTTCTTACCGAAGAAGCGATTCTCGAAGAAGTCACTGCCGTCGCAACAAAACGTGTTATTGCCTGGCAAATTTCAGAAGGTATGTCTTCGCTTAAGCTGAGTAAAACGGCAATGGCAAAAAAAATGCGTACCAGCAGAGCATCGCTTAATAGGTTGTTGGATGAAGAAGACACCAGTTTAACCCTTACAACCTTAGTGAGTGCCGCCGCCGCTCTTGGAAAAAAAGTAAGAATAGAGCTGGAATCAGTCTGAATTTTATTTAAAGCAATGGGATGGACTCCTCCCACCTATCGGCATCAACGTGCCAGGCTGATATGATTGGCATATCAGTCAAACTAGCGGAGGAGTCCGACATGAGTATTAAACGAATAGGCATCGATTTGGCAAAGCAAGTATTCCAAGTACATGGCGTTGATAGCCAAGAAAAAATCGTACTACGCAAGCAGTTACGCAGAACCCAAATGCTGGGGTATTTTACAAAATTGCCGCACTGCTTGATCGGTATGGAAGCCTGTAGCAGCGCACATTACTGGGCGAGAGAGTTA
>JAQSDX010000123.1 GCA_029946125.1 Candidatus Methylobacter titanis | reverse complement strand
CGGCGCCGGCACGGAATTCAGCAGCCCGTACACCGCCTTGCCGTTGCGCAGGGCGTGTTTCAGCTTATTGGTCTGCAGCATGGGCCGGCTCCTGCGCTGATAGATAGATGTGCTGCGGGTGCGGGTGGCGCAGAAAATCGTGGTGCGAGATATGCCAGGCGTAGGCACCGGCATAAGGAAACACCAGCAGGTCGCCGACCCGCAACCGTTCCACCGGTGCGTCAGTGGCTAAAATGTCCTTGGGTGTGCAGAGCTGGCCGACCACGGTGATTTCGGCCTGTTCCACGCCGGGCCGGGGAAACGGGTAGGGCCAGTGTTCTTGCGGCACTACGAAAAACGGATGGCTGTGCCCTTGGGCGTAAGGTGTGCGGAAATGGTGGGTGCCGCCGCGGCCGACCGCAAAATGGCGGCCGAAGCATTGCTTGATATCCAGCACCTGCATCACGTAATGGCCGCAGGCCGCCGTCAGGTAGCGGCCCGGTTCGAAGCGGATGCGCCAGTCCTGCATGTTTTCGCTGTTTACCAATGCCGCCAAGCCGGTGCTGAACGTCGGCCAATCGAATTGCCGGTCGGGTTCGCGATAATTGATGCCGATACCGCCGCCCACGTTCAGGTGGTTAATGGCTAGCCCGAAATGTTCCCGCCATTGCCGCGCCTGACGGAAGTAACGCGCAAGCAAGGCCAGATGGGCGTCGGCATCCAACTGGTGGGACATCAGGTGGAAGTGGAAACCGTGTAAACGGACTTCCGGGTGCCGCGCCAGCCATGCCAGGCATTCGGGCAGTTGGTCTGAATCGATGCCGAACGGGGTGGCCCGGCCGCCCATGGTCAAGGTGGTGGTCGGTACGCCGTCCAGGGCCAGATTGATACGCAGCAGCACGTCGGCTTGCCGGTTCCTATTTCGGGCCAGCCAGGCGAGCCGCCGCAACTCGCCCAGGCTTTCTACGTGCAGCAATTCCACGTCGAGCTCCAAGGCTGTGGCCAGCTCCGTATCCAGCTTGCCGGGCCCGCCGAAAATCACCGGTGTGTCAGGGAAATGGCTGCGCACCCAGGCCAGTTCGCCGCCGGATGCAACCTCGAAACCGCGCACATGAGGTGCCAGGGTTTGCAGAATCGGCAGGTCGGAATTGGCCTTGACCGCATAAAAGAGTTCGCAGTTGTCCGGCAGCGTAGCGGCCAAACCGGCGGCATGGCTATCCAGTGCTCCCAGGTCGTAGATATAGGCGCATAGCGGCTCATCGGTGCAGGCACGCTGCGCGGCTTCCGCCACGCGGACTGATGGTCGGTTCATGTCACGCATCCCCCAGGTAGGCCAGTGGACTGGGCAACGGCAGATAGCTGGCATCGCGATCGGGACGTTTGTAAAAGCGGTTGA
>JAQSDX010000122.1 GCA_029946125.1 Candidatus Methylobacter titanis | reverse complement strand
GGGTAACAGAGCCAAGGCCGATACTCATAACAACAGCTACCTTAATAATTTTAAAAAACTGGTTGGGGTTATGGGATATTTCGCGAATAGTTTTTCTGGTTTTCATAATGGTCTCACAGGGTTAGAGTTTAAGTAGATCCGGTTTTATCTTGAAAATGGTTTCAACAAGAATATCGTGTTACTTGCCTGCTTTGGATGAGCGTTATTACTGGCCCCAAAGCGTCTGGGCGGCTAATGATGAATTAATAATATCACTCTGCGATATAGCCAGCGTCTTCCATTTGATGCTTCTTTCATATTTGCTTATTTATTTCATACAAAGGCATACGATGCTGAAAATCCTTGATTAAGGTTCGATACCGTACAGACCAACAGTTTTTTGGTGCGTATGATTGCAAACAAATACTGGGTATCGCATTCGAGTTACTGTTTATGGCTATCGGGTCATAAACAAATATAGATTGTCATCAATAGCATAAACATTAAATTTTGGAGAAAGCCATGAAAAAATTAAGACAATTAACCAGTAAGTCTATGACTTTTAGTCGCAAGGTAGAAGGAAGGGTACTACCACCGTTGCTATTATGGATGCTCGGTGTTCCAGGAGGAATTTGTATAGTTTTATGGATATTTTTCTTTAGAGATTAGTAAGCTATTACCGTGTAATTCTACTTTGTCAGATTTAATGAACACACAATACCCAAAATCGTCATTCCGGCAGGGATTCACGTCAGGCTATCCTGCCTGACGCCCTTCGGGTAAATGCAAATCTGTTCCAGACAGATTTGTGCCGGAATCCAGGTTCCATAGATGGATTTAGCTTACCATCCATGGCACTGGATACCCGCTTCCCGGCGGGTATGACGGGCTTACGTAAATCGACTAAAGCGGACCCCATTGTCCAGACAAATAATACCTCTATTTAAGATAGAGCCCTGTTCACACTCCAGCTGAATGGCGCTGTCCCATTTTTTACACGGGAACTGATATTTCTGTCGCCCCCGATAAATTTATCCACAATTTTTGCACCGCCTTCCGTGGCAGTTTGGTAGACCACGCTGGGTGTTTTGTAACCCAATGATTGGTGGCACCGCTCTTGGTTATAAAAAACGAAATAGTCAGTCAATCCCAGTAGCAAGCTCTGTACGCTGTGATGCTGTTTCAAATAGACTTCTTCATATTTAACCGTTCTCCATAGCCTCCTGCGGTGATGTCGGCGCCGAACCTCAAATGCCTCGACAATTTGGGCCTATACCCCATTTACTTGATTTCCCCTTCCCGTTTGGTTTCCATTTCCAGATTTTGGTATTCATGTTGTTCCAACTTACCGTCATGACCTGCATCCACTTTGTCGAATACTTGAAGTAAATAAGGAAAATTCTTCAATTCACTTTTAGTAACGTAGTGATCGCCATTGATATCAGCCTGTT
>JAQSDX010000121.1 GCA_029946125.1 Candidatus Methylobacter titanis | reverse complement strand
GATTAACGCTATCGTGCGAAATGTTCATAATTTCTCCTAATCTGCGACAACTTACATGCTTGGGTTCACTCAACAAAAATCCTACATACAGGGGTAAGTCGCAACGGGCTGTCGTGGGGCGGGTTATTTTTCTTATCACAATTAGAGTCGATTATTAGAGGCTGACGTGAGTCATCATAATCTGTCTTTGCCGTCAATGCGTAACCTCTAAAGAATTAAACGAAGAGGAGTTAGATAGGAAAGTTACTAGAAGTGAAGATAAGTCACTTTACAAGATTGTTCACACCAACGATCTTGCATATAACATGATGCGTGCGTGGCAAGGAGGCTTTGGCGCTTCTAAGTTGTCAGGCCTTGTTAGTCCGGCCTATGTTGTATGCCAGCCGAAAACATTACTCAATTCATATTACTTTGAATTAACCCTTCGAACACCAAATGCTGTAACTGAACTTAAAAGGTATTCCAGAGGAATAACCGATTTTAGACTTCGTTTATATTGGGATGAGTTCAAAAATATTTACGTACCAGTTCCTCCAGATGACGAAATAGAAACAATTTTGAATTCAATTGTTGCGATAAACCTTACATTTGATAAATTGGTTATCATTTCTGAGCGTCAAATTGAATTACTTCAAGAACGCCGCACAGCCCTAATCTCTGCCGCCGTTACCGGAAAAATCGACGTAAGAAATTTCAAATAAACAGGAGTATAAAATATGCTTGCCATCCGCCAGATTATTGAAGACCCACAAGATGTGATTGCGATTCCGCCTGAATTTCGTCACCGCCGTACTGAAGTTATTTTTATGGCACTTGAGCCGGAGTCAACAGATGTAGAACGTAAACCTGGATTTTTAAAAGGCCAGTTAGGTGACGCATTTTTTGAGCCATTGCCCGATACGGAATTAAACGCATGGGAATGAATTATTTACTCGATACCCATGTTTTATTGTGGTGGGTATTTGATGATCCTAAATTGTGTGCTGAAAGTCGGGCAATTATTAAAAACCCGGAGCATCAAATTTTTGTCAGCAGTGCATCCGCTTGGGAAATTGCTACCAAGTACCGTATAGGTAAGATGCCGGAAGCTAAGACCCTAATGGAAAACTACCCCGAAATACTGGAACAAATGAGATTCCTAACGTTATCCATTACTCCTGCACACGCATTAAAAGCTGGAAGCCTGGATATTAATCATCGTGACCCCTTTGACAGGATGTTAATGGCGCAAGCTGAATTGGAAGCAATGCCAATTATTACCTATGATAAGGAATTTTTTACAGGAACATTTCAAACTATCCCAGCCTTGCGTAGCAGATAATTTCCGTAGCCGTTATCGGAAAAATTCCGCTCGTTCCCAAGCTCCAGCTTCACTGCCATTAAGTTAGTGGAATTCAGTATGCTGTGGGAGTGGCTTTAGCCACGATCATC
>JAQSDX010000120.1 GCA_029946125.1 Candidatus Methylobacter titanis | reverse complement strand
ACATAATCGCAATAATTGGAGAACAACATCATGATCGATAAAACCCTGTACCGCCTTGCCGACTCCACTGCGGTGGAGGCGCTGGTCGACAACTGGGTGGCTTGGCCGCATACCTTTTCGCCGGTGCCTTACAGCCTGCACATGCTGAACTATCAGAAGAAAAATCTGAGCTCGTACCTGCAAAATCCCGAGATTCATGTCAAATCCAGCGCCAACCCCAAGTTGCTGGGCGGGCCGTTTGTCAATATTCCGGTCGAGCGCACGGCGGATGTCGCGGGGTTGCTGGAACGGATGGACAGCGAACACGGAGGCAACCTGCAAATGGCTCAGGATTTGATCGATTTCCAGAATCTGCTGGATAGGGAAGCCGCGGGGCAAAGCCTGGAACCGTATTACGCGATGCTGCCGGAGTCCTTGCGCGGCTGTGTCGAATTGCTGTACGACTACAACAACCGGCCTATCGTGCGCTGCATCGAAAGCCTGTTCTACAAAAGTCCGCATTACAAAAACCACCTGCAATCGCTACGCCTGTTTACCCAGACTCATGACCGCGCCCGGCCTTATTACATGAGTACGCCGCGCCTGCCGGAACACGACAGCATCGAATGGACCATACCGTTTGCCCAAGCGCAAATCGACGAACTGTTCAAGCTGGACAGCCAGCCGCAACCTTTGAGCTACATCCGCGAGGTGTTGGGGCTCGATGCCGCCGGCGACAAAAAACTGATCAATCTGCTGACCGACCAGCCGCCGCGCGCGGCCGAAGCCTGGCAGGGCAGCGGCGTTCGGGTGCGCTATCTCGGGCATGCCAGCGTGTTGGTCGAATATAACGGTATTGCGATTCTGATCGACCCGTTCATCGCGGTACAGCCCAGCCAGGGCGGCATCGACCGGTACAGCTTCCAGGATTTGCCGCCGCGTATCGATTATGTGCTGATCACCCATGTCCATCACGATCACTACGTGTTTGAGACATTGCTGCGGCTTCGGCACAAAATCGGTTGCCTGCCTGGTGGTGCCGAAAAGCTCGGGCATATTCTACGGCGACATTTCGATGAAACTTCTGGCCCGCGAACTGGGTTTTACCCAGGTGATCGAAGTCGATCCGCTGGATACTACCCCGTTTCCCGGCGGTGCTTTCGTTGCCGCGCCGTTTCTCGGCGAGCATAACGACCTGCCGTTTGCCAAAAGCGCTTACCTGATCAGCGCCGGTGAGCAGCGCCTGCTGTTTGCCGCCGATTCCAACTGCCTGGACCGGCGCATGTACGAGAATCTGTGCGCCGAGTACGGTCCCATCCAGACCGTATTTCTGGGCATGGAATGCATAGGCGCGCCATTGTCCTGGGTGTACGGGCCGCTGCTGCCGAAACTGCCCGAGCACAAGCATTGCCAGTCGCGGCGCTCGAAAGGCAGCGATGCCGATGCGGCTATGAACCTGCTGGACGCGGTTAAAACCGAGCGGGTTTATATCTATGCGATAGGCCGCGAACCGTGGCTGCAATATTTCATGGCTCTGGAGCCGGAAGACGACGACGCCTATATCAGGGAAATCGGCAAGGTGCTGGAGGCCTGCC
>JAQSDX010000011.1:15563-71654 GCA_029946125.1 Candidatus Methylobacter titanis | reverse complement strand
CGCCTTAGCTTCCAAGGCGCGCACCCCACGCCCTACAAGCTCTCGGAAACATCCAAACAACTATATTTCAAAGACTCAGTAAGCCAAACAAGTTTTTAGGATCATTGAGTTCGGGTATTAAAGCCGACTCTGTGCCCAGTTGATGTTCTTTTGCCAGTTCATAGACAACCCGGAGTATGGAGTAATCCTCCAAAGCAAAACCGACTGAATCAAAGAGCGTAATCTCGTCATTATTCTGCCTTCCGGGCTTATGTTTGCAGACCAGTTCCCACAATTCGGCATAGATAAGATCGGCTGCGCATTGCTGCGTCTCCCCTTCTACCAGACTTTGCGGTTTGTATTCAACCACCAGTTTGACCTGATGCAGGAATTCGGCGGATAGCTCGGTTTTCCCCGGACAGTCGCCGCCCATTGCATGTATAAATGCGCCCGGTGAAAGATCCGCGAATTCAAACAAGGACTGCCGTTTTTTTGCGGCGGTCGCCGTTATCACAATATCGGCATGACGCACGGCTTCGACGATGCTCCCGCAAGGAATTAACCTGAATTTTTGCCTAGTTAGATTTTTTGAGAATTTAACCATAGCCTGCGAATCGGTATCAAAAAAACGGACTTCTTCCAGTTGAAAAAACCCGGCGAATGCCAGTACCTGAAATTCCGCCTGTGCTCCGGTGCCGATAATGGCCAATGATTTTGAATCTTTGCGAGCGAGATATTTTGCCGCCAGAACGCCCGTTGCCGCTGTCCTGAATGCGGTCAACAAGGTCATTTCGCTGATCATCAATGGATAACCGCTACCGACATCGCTTAACAGTCCTATGGCCACAACATTGAGCTTGCCTTTATGCGGATTGCCGGGATGACCGTTGACATATTTGAATGCATAGTACTGCCGGTCTGCACAGGGCATCAATTCAATGACGCCATCAGGATAATAGGTTCCGTGACGCGGCGATAAAATAAACTCGTTCCAACGGCCGAAATCTTCTTCTAACGCCGCAATAACATGCTTAAAGAAATTTTCCAGACCAATGATCTGTATCAGTTCCCGGATGTCGGTAACGGTAAGAATTTTCATTATCCGCAATCGGTTAAGTGGCTGGAGGTTTTAATGTTTAATGGCACGTTCAAAATCGGGCAACCAGTCTTTGAAATCGCAGACATAGTTATAGCCGCAGACGGTTTTTAAAGAGTTGCGGTTAATGATGGTCAATATCCGCTCGGCTCTGTGTAAGGTTTCGGTCTTCGGGCCGAAGGGGTTTACACGCATTTTCGGGCCGGGTGGAAATGCATAATCGCAGATAAACAACACGTCCTGATAAATATAAAGCGTATAGCCCGGCGTATGACCGCCTATGTGATACGCTGCTATGTCATCAATCGCAAAGTCATTGCTGAAGCGCTCATCGACAGGAAATGATTTGATTAAAGGATGGTCTGCATCCAAGGCATGCAGATAGACTTTTGCGTTCCAGAGCTCGCGGTATTGATTGGATGCACCCATAAAGTGCGGGTGAGTAAAGAATATTTTCCTCACCGGTTCCAGTGTGCGATTGAATACGGAAGGGCAGTCGATCCAGACAGCCTCATGTTCCGTTTCAATCCGGTAGGCCGCATGTTCCAGTCCCAGTTTGGGCACCGAAACCAGCTGGGTAACGCTGTCATTGATTTGAGTGGCGGTGACGCGATAGATTTTTTCGGCTTCTTCCCAACCGAGGAATTTATCACGATGGGCTCCGCAAAAGGGACAGACATCCGGGGGATCGCCGATCATGTTGTAGCCGCAGGTTTTGCAGACCCATTGTTTCATGTGCTTCCCCTTAAAAAATTAAGTTTAGATGTCTGTGTCAGTGAATCGCTCTACGCCGAATTGCATGAAAAACTGGCCGGATCCGGGCGGCGAGTCCTGTTCGTAGTACAGTGCTTCGAGTATCAGGTTGCCTTCCGGTCCCAACATAGACCCGGTCAATAAGGTACGGAAGTCTTTGCCGCCTATTAGCTGGTGGGTCATGGTCAGGTATAACCTTGATAACTGCTTGTCCCGGATGACAGTGTCCAGCATTTGCGGTCCGGCAATAAGGTAAATAGATTGGTAACCCAGTCCGCTTAACGCATCGATCAAAGGCGCGCCGTGAACCATGTTGTCTTCTCCGGTAAAAAGTAGGGGATACCCCAAGTCCTGCCAGTAACGGATGCTATCAGGTGCGGCATTTCTTCCGGTGGCTATATAAACGTCTTGCCCATGTTCTTTGAGACTGTCGTGCAACGGAAAATTCAGGCTGGCGCTGGCGATGATCACGGCAGGCTGAGGCTGTAAACCATGGTTCCGGCGCCATTCAACAAGATCCTTGTTCCTGACCTGCAAAATATTGCCTAACCGTCCTTCGCCCAAGGCCCGCATATAACCGCCATGGGTAATAAGGCAATCCGCCTGAGCATGCAGTTCCATAAACAGGCCAAAGTCGGAAGCGGTTGTTATATGTTTGGGGATATAGATGCCTTGATGAGCGGTATCTTCCAACGCAATGCGTCCGTCCAGGCTCGACAGGAAATTGGCATAAACAAACGGACATGCGGCCGTTCCCAGTTCATGTAATTGATGGTTAAGATAAAGACCTTTAAGGAAGACTTTTTTACAAGGATCGGGATAAAACCGTAATAGTTTTGAGTGCATAGACCTATACCCTTTGCGCTTGAAAACCCGGTTTTAGCTCAGCGTAAAATTAGCCGCGCCGCTTAGAAACCAACGTCCCTATCACCCAACTGCCGAATTTTGATGTGCGCTGAGTATATCAATCAGACTGGAAAAATGACCAGTAAATCTTTGTCGCGTGATCTTGAGGAAATGAATTTTATCCTGGTACTTAGTCAATTTAGAAATGACGGATTTCTGTAACTGTGGGGGCGGCTTTAGCCGCCCAGTGGCGACTGAAGTCGCCCCCACATCCAGTTTGTTTAACCATCAGAATAAAGTTGACTGAGTACTGGCCTGTAATCGGTGCTTAAAAAAGGGGTGGAAATATCCCCCCTTTTTTAGCCAAAGCCGAAGCTGTAGCGGTGTTATTTAATAGGCTCAGGATGCTTCGGCAGGTGAAGTCGCTACGCCTACAGACGCCCTAAATTCCTTTAGCGAGTTTTTCAGCGTAACCGGTGTAATTGCGCGGCGTCAATTCCAGCAAAATGGTTTTTGCTTCAGCCGGAATGTCCAGTTTCTCAATAAACGCCTGCATTTGTTCGGGAGTAATGCGCTGGCCTCGGGTGAGTTCCTTTAATTTTTCATAAGGTTTTTCAATGCCGTAGCGACGCATTACGGTTTGTATCGGTTCCGCCAACACTTCCCAGTTGGCATTGAGATCAGCCTCAATCGCATCGACATTGATCTGTAATTTGGATATGCCTTTTAAGCTGGCCTGAATGGCAATAGACGTATGGGCGATGCCGACGCCGATATTTCTCAACACGGTTGAATCGGTCAAATCCCGCTGCCAGCGTGATACCGGCAGTTTTTCGGCCAGAAAACCGAATATCGCGTTGGCTAAGCCTAAATTGCCTTCCGAGTTTTCAAAATCGATCGGGTTGACTTTGTGCGGCATCGTCGAGGAGCCGATTTCTCCGGCAATGGTTCTTTGTTTGAAATAACCCAGCGAAATATAGCCCCAGATATCGCGGTCGAAATCCAGCAAAATGGTGTTGAAACGGGACAGTGCATGAAAATATTCGGCAATATAATCGTGCGGTTCAATCTGGATGGTGTAGGGGTTGAATTGCAGGCCTAAAGATTCGACAAAGTTTTGGGCAAATTCCGCCCAATCCACATCGGGATAAGCCACACAGTGCGCATTATAATTACCCACGGCGCCGTTTATTTTGCCTAATAATTCTACGGCTTGCAGTTGATCTTGCTGACGTTGCAGTCGCGCGACAACGTTGGCAAACTCTTTGCCCGTGGTGGTCGGCGTCGCCGATTGTCCGTGGGTGCGCGACAACATCGGCTGGTCGGCGGTTTCCACGGCAATAGTTTTTAGCGCCGCGATGCAGTCGCCAATTTGCGCCAGGATCACTTCGCGGCCTTCTTTGAGCATTAACGCGTAAGACAGATTATTGATGTCTTCCGAGGTGCAGGAAAAATGAATGAATTCGCTGACTTTTTCCAGTTCTGCGCAACCCGCTATTTTTTCTTTCAGCAGGTATTCAACAGCTTTGACATCGTGATTGGTAGTTTTTTCGATGTCTTTAACGCGTTGCGCGTCGGCCGCTGAAAAATTATCGACGATGTTATTTAACAGCTGCGCTGCCGCGTCGCTGAACGGACTGACTTCGGTAATCAGCGGATGTTCAGCCAAGGCTTGCAGCCAGCGCACTTCCACGAGGACTCGAAAACGAATCAGACCGTATTCACTGAAAATAGGCCGCAGTTCTGCAACCTTGTCGGCGTAGCGGCCGTCGATAGGGGAAATAGCGGTGAGGGCGAAATTGGTCATAGGATTATCCGAGTATTTAAGGGTATGTTGTTATTCGTTATATTTGGATTCAATAATCCCGCCGCCGAGGCATATGTCGCCATCGTAAAAAACGACGGATTGCCCGGGTGTAATGGCTCTTTGCGGCTGGTCGAAGGTAGCCTTGCATCGGTCGTCGCCGATCGGTTCCAAATAACAAGCCTGATCTGCCTGACGATAGCGGGTTTTAGCGGTACAACGCAGGGCTTCTGTCAACGGCCGGTTGCTGCACCAATCCAGTTGACTGGCCTCCAACGTGTTATGCAACATCAACGGATGATCGTGGCCCTGGCCGACGATCAGGATATTGTGTTCCAAATCTTTTTCCAGTACATACCACGGCTCATCCGGTGCATTTTTAACGCCGCCTATGCCTAAGCCCTGGCGTTGGCCGAAGGTGTAATACATCAGGCCATGATGCTTGCCGATATACTGCCCTTCCGGGGTGCGCATTTCGCCGGGCTGGGTCGGCAGATAGCGTTGCAAAAATTCGGTGAATTTGCGCTCGCCGATAAAACAAATGCCGGTGCTGTCTTTCTTGCGGCTGTTGGCAAAACCGGCTTTATCGGCCATAGCCCGGATTTCGGGTTTATGCAGATGACCTATCGGAAACAGGGTGCGCGATAATTGTTTTTGGCCCAGCGTGTACAGAAAATAACTTTGCTCTTTATTGGGGTCCAGGCCTTTTAATAAAAAGAACTCACCGTCGTTCTCGGCTACTTGCGCATAGTGCCCGGTAGCAATATATTCCGCCCCCAAATCTTCTATCGCATAATTTAAAAAGGCTTTGAATTTAACATGTTTGTTGCACAGAATATCCGGGTTTGGCGTACGACCTGCTTTAAATTCGGCCAGGAATACTTCAAATACCTCATCCCAATATTCGGCGGCAAAATTGACGGTTTTTAATTCGATGCCCAATTTATCGCAAACCTGTTGGGCGTCAGCCAGATCTTCCATCGCAGTACATTGTTCGGTGCCATCATCCTCTTCCCAGTTTTTCATAAACAAACCGGTGACTTGATGGCCTTGTTCTAACAGCAGCAAAGCGGTTACCGAAGAATCGACACCGCCGGACATGCCGACGATTATTTTTTTACTCATGGTCAAGATCGATAAATGATTTAAGCAAGGATAAGGGGTGGCGTTGCCCGCTGAGATATTCGTCTATACTGACAAGCACTAACGGACTACGTAAACGATGCCGTTCGGCTTCGACTTGATCGCGCGTCAACCAGTGTGTGGCAATTATGCCGTCATCCAGTGCTTGTGCCGGGTTATGTGAATGACAGCTGCCTGAAAAGCACACTCTGACAAAGCTCGGAAAATCGGGATTTTTTCGCCAAAGCTGGATAGATATAATGTGCTCAGGTTCAAATTGCCAGGCAGTTTCTTCCAGTACTTCGCGCTTTACTGCGGTAATCAGATCCTCGCCTGCTTCAAGATGCCCGGCAGGTTGATTGAATTGGAGCCCGCTAGTGGTTTCTTCTTCTACGAGCAAAAAGCGTTGGTCTTGCTCAATAACTGCGGCAACTGTAACGTGCGGCTTCCAAACCATTGCAAAATTCCGGGCTATAAAAGCTTACATTTTACTAGATCTGGAGATATTATGCTGGTAAAAAAGATTCCCGGGTAATGATACCAACCCTTCATAACAGGCCTTGTTAATTTTGTTGCAAATATTAAGAGTTGAAATTCGCCAGAATTAGCACTATGTTAGTAACTTGTAATATTTTACTATTTCAATTATGTCCGATTTTGATCCGTACAAAGATAAAGATGGCGACTTGGCTATTCAGGAAGCCAAGCCCAAGTTAAAAAGACCGCCTTTATATAAGGTTATCTTGTTAAATGATGATTTTACGCCCATGGATTTTGTCATTGAAATTTTGATGGATTTTTTTGCCATGCCTGAAGAAAAAGCAACTCAGGTAATGCTGCAAGTACATACGCAAGGGGTTGGTGTGTGCGGTACGTATTCTAAAGATGTTGCAGAAACCAAAGTCTATGTAGTTAACGACTATTCCCGAGAGCATCACCATCCGTTGATGTGTTCGATGGAAGAAGTGTAGGTTGGAGAGCTTATGTTAAGTAAAGAACTTGAAATTACGTTGAATAATGCCTTTAAAAATGCGCATGATAAACGTCATGAATTTATCACGGTTGAACATTTGCTGTTGGCATTGCTCGAAAATGCATCGGCACAACCAATTTTAATCGCCTGCGGCTGCGATATTAAGGCGCTACGCAACCAGTTGACCCAGTTTATTGATGAAACCACATCGCTAATTCCGGTCGGTATCCAGCGGGAAACCCAGCCTACCTTGGGATTTCAGCGCGTGTTGCAACGTGCTGTTTTTCATGTGCAGGCATCTGACAAGAAGGAAGTTTCCGGTGCCAATTTATTTGTGGCCTTATTCAGCGAACAGGATTCCCACGCGGTTTATCTGTTAAATAAACAGGATATTTCACGGCTGGATGTGGTTAATTATCTGGCTCACGGCATTTCAAAAATTGACCCTGAGAATGACTCGCCAAATATCCCTTCTCAGGAATCCGGCAATCCCGATGCCGAAACTTCGGGCAGCCCGTTGGACAAGTACGCCACCAATCTCAACGAAGAAGCGCTAAAAGGTCGAATTGACCCTTTAATCGGCAGAGAAGCGGAGGTTGAACGCACTATTCAAACGCTTTGCCGCCGTCGCAAAAACAATCCTTTGCTGGTCGGCGAAGCCGGTGTAGGAAAAACGGCTATCGCAGAAGGCTTGGCGAAACGAATTGTTGAGGAGCAAGTGCCTGACGTTCTGATGAACAGTGTGATTTATTCGCTGGATTTGGGCGCTCTGGTTGCCGGCACCAAATACCGGGGGGACTTTGAAAAACGGCTTAAAGCGCTGTTAAATCAACTCAACAAAGAGCCTGATTCGATTCTGTTTATTGATGAAATTCACACCATTATCGGCGCAGGTTCGGCTTCCGGCGGAGTGATGGATGCGTCCAATTTGATTAAACCGGCTCTGGCTTCCGGCCAGTTGCGTTGCATAGGTTCTACCACCTATCAAGAGTATCGCAGCATTTTTGAAAAAGATCATGCCCTAGCGAGAAGATTCCAAAAAGTTGATGTACTTGAACCTTCCGTTGAAGACACTATCCTGATTTTAAAAGGACTTAAATCACGCTTTGAAGAACATCATAACGTTAAATATTCCGCTGAAGCGTTACGTGTCGCGGCGGAATTATCGGATCGCTATATTACCGACCGGCATTTGCCCGATAAAGCCATCGATGTTATCGATGAAGCCGGTGCAAAACAGCGTATGACGGCCGAGGCTGACCGCAAACAGCTTATTGACGTTGCCGAAATAGAAGACATTGTTTCCAAAATAGCCAGAGTGCCCGCAAAATCAGTATCATCCAATGATATCGACAAGCTGAGTAATCTGGAAAAAAACCTGAAAATGCTGGTCTTTGGTCAAGATGAGGCAATTTCCGAGCTGGCATCGGCGATAAAATTATCCCGCGCAGGACTTAGGGACACCCAGAAAACTATCGGTTCATTTCTGTTTGCCGGACCTACAGGCGTAGGTAAAACCGAAGTGACGCGGCAGCTGGCTAAGGTGCTGGGCGTAGAATTGATTCGCTTTGACATGTCCGAATACATGGAGCGGCATGCCGTTTCCAGGCTGATAGGTGCGCCTCCAGGCTATGTAGGCTTTGACCAGGGCGGCTTATTAACCGAACAGGTTAACAAGCATCCTCATGCGGTATTACTGTTGGACGAATTGGAAAAAGCCCATCCTGATGTTTTTAATCTGTTATTGCAAGTAATGGATCACGGCTCATTGACCGACAATAACGGACGCAAGGCCGATTTCCGCAACATCATTCTAGTGATGACCACCAACGCAGGAGCGGAAGAAAGCAGCCGTGCCTCTATCGGCTTTACCCATCAGGATCATGCTACCGACAGCTTAAAGGTTATCGAAAAAGGCTTCTCGCCAGAATTTCGTAACCGTCTGGATGCCATCATTCAATTTAAACCCTTGGATATTTCGATTATCGGACATGTGGTTGATAAATTCATCTTTGAATTGGAAGCCTTGCTGACAGACAAGCACGTAACGCTGGCATTGGATAGCGATGCCCGCTTATGGTTGGCTGAACACGGCTGCGACCCAAAAATGGGAGCCAGACCGATGGCGCGACTAATTCAAGAGAAAATCAAGAAACCTCTGGCTAATGATTTGCTGTTTGGCGAGTTGGCGCACGGTGGGCATGTGCGAATTTACGTGAAGGATAATGATCTGAACTTCGCTATAGAAAGCGCTCAGTTGATTGTTCCTGAAGCCAATTTTTAATACGGCGGCCGCATCCGCAACTGGTTTTAATACGGCGGTCGAGCCGAAACTGGTTTTTAATACGGTGATCTATCCGTATAATTATTCAGTAAACTTGCGTTACAAATTTGTCTGGAACAAATTTGCCTTTACCCGAAGGGCGTCAGGCAGGATAGCCTGACGTGAATCCTGTTGATAACAGGATTAACGCATACGGAAAGTGATACGACCTTTACTTAAATCATAGGGAGTCATTTCAACTTTAACGCTGTCCCCGGTAAGAATACGGATGTAATGCTTACGCATTTTCCCTGAGATATGCGCAGTCACAACATGACCGTTTTCCAGTTCGACGCGAAACATGGTATTAGGAAGCGTGTCAATCACCTTCCCTTCCATTTCAATTTGATCTTCTTTGGCCATTTATAATAATCCTGGGTATTTAAAACCGCCAATAATAACATAAACGCATTTTTAACAACAGTACATTTGTTTTCTTAACGGCCTATTAACCTGTGCTACCAATCAACTTAACAAATTCACTTTCTGCGAAAATATCTGCATTATTCTCCACCCTATCCAGATAAGTTTTACCCTCCAAGTGGTCAACTTCATGTTGAAATATTCTTGCCACAAACCCGCTTAGCTTAGCCTCCACCAAGCCGCCCTGTTGATCGGTATAGCGGATCATGATGTCTCGATACCTCGGCACTAAGGCGCGTATTCCAGGAATACTCAAACAACCCTCCCAGTCTTTTTCTTGTATTTCCGACAAGACATCAAAGCGAGGATTAATCATTACCGTCGGCGCCATCAATGGCGCCGACGGATAACGAGGCGTAGGTCGTGAGGCCATAATGATAATCTGTTTTGATTGACTGATCTGTGGCGCTGCAATACCTACGCCTGGAGTCGCCGCCAAGGTAGCCTGCATCGCCTTGATGATCTGTAAAATTTCACCATCATGTACATCGGCAACAATCTGGGCTTTTTGTCTGAGCACCGGATCGCCTAACTGGGCAATTTCACACACCCTTGTCATTGCAAATCATGCATAAGCACGGCCTGTGCCTGAATCGGTTCTTCATCGTCGGCTTTTTGCAACCGTTGATAACTGCCGTCAGACTGTAATATCCACGCTTGAGTATTATCGTTTAAGTACAAATTCATATCCTGCAAAATTCGGCCTTGCAATTTTTTATTTTCGACCGGAAAACAAATTTCAACGCGCCGGAACATATTGCGATTCATTAAATCAGCACTAGAGGCGTAAACCTCCCAGTCGCCGTCATTTGCAAACGCATAAACCCGGGCATGTTCCAAAAATCGCCCGATAATAGAACGCACTTCTATATTCTCAGAGACACCCGGAACGCCTGGCCGCAAACAGCACACACCCCTGACAATCAATTTAACCTCAACCCCGGCCTGTGCTGCGCGGTAAAGCGCCCGAATAGACTGCTCTTCAACAACAGCATTCACTTGAATAATTATTTTTGCCGGTTTTCCGTTTTTGGCATGGCGTATTTCCCGTTCAATTTTATCCATCAAGCCACTATGCAAGGTGAACGGCGACTGCAACAGCTTATTCAAGCGAGTTACTTTACCCAAACTGGTCAGCTGGGCAAATACCCGCCGGACATCTTCACCCAATTCCTTATCGCAGGAAAACAAGCCATAATCGGTGTAAATCTGCGCCGTTTTCGGATGATAATTCCCGGTACCCAAATGCACATAATTACGCAATTGCTTGCCTTCCCTTCTTAATACCAGACACATTTTGGCGTGAGTTTTATAGCCTACCACGCCATAAACCACGTGCACGGCAGCCTCTTGCAGTTTGGCGGCCAAATCGATATTGGCCTTTTCATCAAACCGCGCCCTCAACTCGATAACCACCGTCACGACCTTACCGGCTTTCGCCGCCGTGATTAAGGCGCTGACGATAGGCGAATCGGCTCCGGTACGATACAGCGTTTGCTTGATAGCCAGCACGTCAGGGGAAACCGCCGCCTGACGAATAAATTCAACAACCGGCGAAAAAGACTCAAATGGGTGATGTAGTAAAATATCGTGGCGCTTAATCGCCGCAAAGATATCTTTGCTACGTTCCAGTTGTTGTGGAACCGCCGGCTTGAATGGTGGAAACTTAAGATCGGGTCGACCGACCAAATCATTAATCTCCTGAATTCTGTTGAGATTAACCGGCCCGTCAACCAAAAACAAACGCCCCCTGGTCATTTCAAAACGATCCAGCAGAAATGTTACGGTTTCGTCCGGGCATTTGGCGTCAACCTCCAAACGAACTTCATCCCCATAATTACGCATAGCCAACTCACCTTCCACGGCAAGCAATAAGTCATCAATGGCATCGTCATCGACAAAAAAATCACTATTTCGGGTGACTCTGAATTGATAGCAGCCTTTAACATTCATACCGTTAAATAACTGATCGACAAATGCATGAATAATCGACGATAAAAATACAAAATCCGCCGCTCCGCTAGCGGTATCCTCGGCAGGTAATTGAATGATGCGCGGCAAGGCTCTTGGTGCTTGTAAAATAGCCCGACCGCTGTTTCTGCCGAAGGCATCTTTTCCGGTCAGGGAAATAATAAAATTCAAACTCTTGTTGAGTATGCGCGGAAAAGGGTGCGCAGAATCCAGCCCAACCGGCGTTAAAATCGGCAACAATTCATCATTAAAATAGGCTTCCAGCCATTTAAGCTGCGCTTCAGTCCATTCCTTACGGCGAATAAAACGAATATTTTCCTCAGCCAGCTTGGGAATCAGAATCTCGTTAAGAACTTGATATTGCTCGTCAACCAGCTGGTGCGCATGAATAGCAATCAGATCCAGCTGCTCGCTAGGTGTTAAACCGTCTTGACCAATAGCTTTAGGATCGATAGCCGCCATCTGGATAACACTGGCCACACGAACCTCGAAAAACTCATCAAGATTGGAACAAGAGATGCATAAATAATTAAGCCGTTCAAGCAGCGGCACTTTTTCATCTTTCGCCTGCGCCAAAACTCGCTTATTGAACTCCAGTAAACTCAACTCCCGATTAATATAAAGTTCCGGTTTTTGAAGATCGATAATTTCTTCTATTTCGTTTATGTCCATGTTGCGCTCAGATTTAAAATCGGTTGGTATTATTTTAGGCTAAAGGCTAAACATTGAAAAAAAAATCTTAAACCTCAATGCAAGTTTTTTTCGCCCTTCGCCTGTCATCTTTAACCTAGTGCCTTTTTCCCTGCAAGCCGCCGGTATGTAATGCAATAATGCGCTCACCAGGCTTGAAGTAGTGTTTTTTGATTAAATCGTAGACCGCATACATCATTTTTCCGGTATAGACAGGCTCAAGAGGAATGCCGGTTTTCAACTCGAAGTCATCGGTAAATGCGCTTAATTCCGCATTGATTTTGGCAAAACCGCCAAAATGATAACCCAAGTTTATCTGCCAGTTATTGCGTGATTGTGACAACATAGCCTCAACCTCCGCCGTTAAAAAACCTGCGTTTTTTAATGCCGCAAACCCTAGTACCGACACCTGTTCCTGAGCTGCATCAATAATACCCGCCAAAGTCGTCCCGGTTCCACAAGGTACGCAAAGTGTGTCGTATGGAATTTCTATCTCGTTAACCAGCTCGGCCACACCTTTCAACGCCAATGCGTGCGCCCCGCCCTCTGTCAACCAGTATTGCCCCGGCTGCAACCCAGGCAACGCCTGATGGTTTTTGTATTGCCTGAGCAATCGGTAATCGGCACGAGATACAAACCTCAGCTCCATACCCCAGTCATTGATGTCCGACAACGTCGGCGTCAGTGTTACCGGTTGCTCACCGCGAACAAGCCCGATAGTTTTCAATCCTAACACCTTACCCACATAAGCCAAAGCATGCAAATGATTAGAATAAGCGCCGCCCATACTGATGATAGTATCCGTACCTAAAGACAAGGCATGATCAAGACTGTATTTAAGTTTGCGCCATTTGTTACCGGAAATCACCGGATGCAGCAAATCGTCACGTTTCATCCACAACTCGATTTGATATTGCGCAAGCATCGGATCATCAATCTTTGTTAGAATCGATGACTTGAAAGTTTTTTCCAGCTTTATCAGTTCGGGGTGCATGTATGTGTGGACGTTATAACTTGATCGCAACCGGGCAGCAGATTATGGATTGTTTCAGTCTGCTGAGTTTACCCGCGCACCGTCCTGACTACAACATTCCGCCGGGGCAAAAAATTCTCGCCATCGTCGAACTGGAAGACGGCAGCAACAGAGCCGTTAATTTGCACTGGGGATTGATTCCATCATGGTCAAAGGACCGAGCAATTTCCAGTCACTTGATCAATGCCAGGGCGGAAACCCTGACTGAAAAACCGTCATTTAAAAATGCTTACCAGCATCGACGTTGTTTGATTCCCGCTACCGGTTTTTTTGAGTGGCAGGCTACCGATGCTGGTAAAAGCCCCTACCATATACACCAACCGGATCATGCCTTGTTCGCTATGGCTGGATTATGGGAACATTGGGAACACGACCAGGAAACGGTTTATTCATGCACGATTATTACCACCGTTGCCAACGACAAAATAGCGCCCATTCATCAGCGAATGCCCGTTATTATCGCACCGGGTGATTACCATCGCTGGCTGGCCAAAAAAACCACAACTGTCGAGATGGCTGATTTTTTAGCCGCCGACGCCTACCGCAGCATGCTGGTTACTCCGATCAACGCACGGGTCAACAATCCGCTGCATAACGATGAAAGTTGTTTAAAATAGCAGCGCCGTAAACGCCTGTTCTCGCTTGCACTCGAACAGGCTTATTCCCGCCTACTTTTTCTTTTTGGACGCAGGCTTAGTAGCCGGCGTTTCTACAACCAAATCAGGTTTATAATCCGGCGCTATGCTGATCAATAAGGTTAACAAGGCTGCAAGATAAGGAACTGCCTGTACCGAAAGAATGGCTATCCATAGCTTACCGCTAAAATTATCAAAATGCTCCAGAGAAGCCATCATCCCGATAGCCACGCTCAACAATATCAACAAAAACAACTCTTCCCGTATGGTGACCAAGCCGGCCAATAAAGGACTATGTTTTTCAAACTTGGGGGTGCGCATAAACGGTTTGCCCGAGGTAAACAAGCCCTGCATGGTACCCTTGGCGACGGTATGGGTTAAGGCCAATCCTGACAGTGATGCGCCCAATGATTGCCAGATGGAACACGGAACACGAGCCTGATACAGCCATAAGCCACGGATAATTTTAAAGCTGAATATTCCCACAGTCGGCAATAAAAAGGCATTGGCCGGAAGCTCGCTGTGTATCGGATCGTAAAGAATCACTGCAGTTAGGATCAAGCTGGTCATGGTAAAGACCAACGCCAGCGCATCCGAAAACCACGGCAGCCAACCGGCAATAAAATAATACTTCTGGGCGGGTGTCAGCTTGGGTTCTTTAGCGGGCAAAAAACTGCGCCAATGCGCCTTGATAATTTGCATCGCGCCATAAACCCAGCGATAACGTTGGGTCATGTAGCCGGACATGGTATCGGGCATAACACCTTTGCCGAATGAATCCTTGACGTAAACCGAATCATAACCCGCCTCATACAGACGCAAACCCAACTCACTGTCTTCACAGATACACCATTCCGACCATTTGCCCACCTCCAGCAACGCAGACTTTCTGATCATCGTCATGGTGCCGTGCTGAATAATGGCGTTGTATTCGTTTCTTTGCACCATGCCGATATTGAAAAATCCGGCATATTCCCAGTAACAAAAAGATTTAAAGGCGCTTTGGTCGCGATCGCGATAATCCTGAGGCGATTGGATAAATCCGACATTTTCATTATCGAAATAAGGCACCATGGCATTAAGCCAATCCGGCGACAAGATATAATCGCTATCGATAACCGCGATAATCTCGGCATCGGGAGCCGTTTGTTCAAGCGCATGATTAATTGCACCGGCTTTAAAGCCCGGCCAGTTTTCCAGATGGAAAAACCTAAATTTCGGCCCCAGACGTTCGCAATCGTCACGCACCGGCTCCCAGACCGCAGGGTCTTTGGTATTGTTGTCCATCACCAACACTTCCATATTGGGATAATCAACCTTGTCCAGAGCCTCCAAGGTCATGCGTACCATATCGGGCGGCTCATTATGAATAGGTAAATGCAACGATACCTTGGGATATTTAAACTCAGGGGACGGCTTAAGCGGCTGAAAAGTCCTGGCCGTGTTTCGGTGCCAGACGACTTCGGCTATTTCCAGACTTTCTATTAACAGGATGACTGCAGCCATCACCTGCATCAAGATAAGAATAGCCCAAAACACCATGGTAATATTGGTTTGGTATTGCTGAGCGCCTATCGATACAGACCAGAAAATTGTTGATGCGGCAAGATTGGCTATCAGCCCGAAAAACAACAAACCAGGCAGCTTTAAGCTGCTACGGGTAAATAAAAACAAAACCATTAAAACGACGCTGAAAATAGCCGCCCCGACTGCCCAATGCTCCCAGTTAGGCATCGCAATAACATCGCTATCCATAGGATATTTGGGTTGCCGATCCGCATTAAAAATACCCCAATAAGCACCCGCCGAGCCTTCCAACGACATTTTCCAAGGCTGATCGAACGCCTCTACAATATAATAATTAACTTTTTCAGTATCGGCTCGATTGAGGAAGTTGCGCAGGAACTTTGCCTGATTGGACACCGATGCCGTCGCATGTTTAAACGGTTGTCCGTCTGAAGGCCAACCGACCTCGGTAATGACAATAGGTTTATTAGGATAAGCCTGTTGCACAGCATGATAACGGTCGAAAACATAATCGACGGCATCTTCCGCCGCAATACCTTCCCAATAAGGCAGAATATGGACGCCTATAAAATCGACTTCTGCAACCAGTTCAGGATGTTTAAGCCAGACATCCCAGGTTTCCGAAGTGCTTACCGGCCGCCAGGTATTTTTTTTGACTTCGCGGATATATTCGATCAGTTGTTCCGAAGTCATATCGGCACGGAGTAAAACCTCGTTGCCCACCATAATACGAACGATGTTCGGATTATTCTGTCGGCTGACATTAATTAAGGTTTCGATTTCTTGCCGATTCTTTTCCAGATTGCCATCAATCCAGGCGCCCACCGTGGTATTCAGATTATGCTTGGCGGCCAACTCAGGAATCTTGTCCAGACCTTTAAGTACACTGTAAGTACGAACGGCGTGGACTTTATTGGCTAGCAAACTCAAGTCGCGATCAATATCGGCTTCGCTGGGATAAGTATTGCTTGTTTGTGTATCCTGCTTTCTCATGGGGTCGAAAGTGACGCCCATTGTGGTTTTAGTCCAAGGTTGCAATTGCAGGGGGTTATTAACATAACTCCAAATGCTGAAATTAATAAAGACGAGTAGTGCGAGTGCAATGACAGTAACTATCTTGGTTTTCATTTAGTTGCTCGAGTATTCCGCTGAACTGAGAAAAATATTTGTTTGATTGTGCATTTAAAGCAACAGCTTATTACCTATATTTCTGTAGCTATATACATGAATGAATAGCGTTTGAGTACTATTTTTTTATATAAAGATCGGTAATTGAGCCGGTGATCATTTCAGCGGCAAAACCAAAGGTCTCTGACAGCGTCGGATGCGGATGGATAGTCAAACCGATATCTTCTGCATCAGCACCCATTTCCAGCGCCAGTACCGCCTCGGCAATTAATTCACCGGCATTGGTGCCGACCATGCCCGCGCCGAGTATCCTGCCGGTCTGTTTGTCGCAGAGTATTTTGGTCAAGCCTTCTTTGCGGCCAATACTCAATGAGCGTCCGCTGGCCGCCCACGGAAAAGCCGCTTTGTCATAGTCTATGCCCTGTTGCTTGGCTTGGTTTTCAGTCAGCCCCATCCATGCTATTTCGGGATCGGTATAGGCAACCGAAGGAATGGTTAAAGCATCAAAACCGGCCTTATGTCCGGCTGCCACCTCGGCGGCCACCTTGCCTTCATGTACCGCTTTGTGCGCCAGCATCGGATTACCGACGATATCGCCTATCGCAAAGATATGCGGGACATTGGTACGCTGCTGCTTGTCGGCTGCGATGAAACCGAGTTCATCGACATTAACCCCTGCCAACTCCGCACCGATCAGCTTACCGTTAGGTCTACGTCCTACAGCGACTAAAACCGCATCGAACAATTCCGATTCCGGTGCGCCTTTACCGTTATCGCCAGGGATCGTGTGTATGCCGTCAGCCGGCTGGGAGTCGGCACGGCCGAATGTGACTTTCAAGCCTTCGTTGTCGGCTTCAATCGAGTTGACCCGTGTATTCAGCCAGATGTTTTTGTACTGCTTTTTAATGCGCCGATACAGCGGCGTCACCAAATCGTTATCGCAACCGGGAATGATCTGATCCATCAGTTCGACTACGCTGATTTCGGAACCGAGCGCATGATAAACCGTAGCCATTTCCAAACCGATAATGCCGCCGCCGACGATCAATAGTTTTTTCGGAATCTCTGTTAATTCCAGTGCGTCGGTCGAATCCCATAAACGCGGATCGTCATGCGGAAAACTGGGTATTTTAGTGGGATGCGATCCTGCCGCAATAACCGCCTGCTCGAAACTGACGGTAGTTACCCCCGTTTCGGTTTGCACTTCGACTGTATTCGATGAAGTAAAACGCCCTGTACCTTGAATTAACGTTATTTTGCGCTGCTTTACCAAACGGGCAAGCCCGTCATTCAAGCCTGCGCTAACGCTTTGTTTCCATAAGCGAATCTTATCTATATCGAGCGTTGGCTTGCCAAAAATGACGCCGTGTTGCTCAAACTCATCCGCTTCATGAATGACCTGTGCTGTATGCAACAGAGCTTTAGACGGAATGCAGCCGACATTAAGACACACGCCGCCAAGAACCGAATAGCGCTCAATCAATACCACTTGCTTGCCTAAATCGGCAGCGCGAAATGCTGCCGTGTAACCGCCAGGACCGCCGCCCAATACCAGAACTTCAGCATGCAACACCGACTCATTAACCGCTGGATTAGCATCCATATTATTCCCCTGATTAAACACTTAAAGTAATAAGCGGCGAATATCGCCCAAATACTGTTTGACGGCAGCCATGAAACGCGCGCCTTCCGCTCCATCAATCACGCGATGATCGTAAGTCAGGTCGAGCGGCAACATCAGACGCGGCAAAAATTCCTTGCCATTCCAGACCGGTTGCATTTTAGCGCGGGTAACGCCGAGTATCGCCACTTCCGGAGCATTGACGATAGGCGTAAAAGCGGTGCCGCCGATACCGCCAAGACTGGAAATAGTGATGCAACCGCCTTGCATATCGGCAGGCATCAGCTTACCCAATCGGGCTTTATTACTTTTCTCAGCCAATTCGGCGGACAATTCGTTGATGCCTTTACGGTTGACATCGCGTAACACCGGAACCACTAAACCGTTGGGCGTATCGACCGCGATACCGATATTTAAATATTTCTTGAATATCAGTTTTTCGCCATCGGCAGACAATGATGAGTTAAATTGCGGAAACTGTTCCATAGCCGCTACCAGCGCCTTGATGATAAATAGCAGGCCGGTGATTTTAATGTCATCCTTGGATTTTTCGGCATTCAGCGCAATGCGGAATGCTTCCATTTCGGTAATATCGGCTTCGTCGTGATAGGTGACCATAGGCAGATTCAGCCACACGCGATTCAAATTCTGTCCAGTTAGTCGTTTAATTTTACTCAGCTTTTGTTCTTCTATCTCGCCAAATTTGGAAAAATCGATACTCGGCATTGCCGGAATTCCACTGCCGTTTTGTACGACAGCTTCGGTCATGGCCTTCTTGACGAAATTTTTCACATCGTCTTTTAAGATGCGTCCTTTGCGGCCGCTACCGGAGGTTATTTTTTGTATATCGACGCCCAATTCGCGGGCAAAAAGCCGAACCGCCGGTGTAGCATGAGCCGCTCTTGCGGCATCTATGCCAGCCAAGGATTCAGGCTTGACAACGACAGCTTCAACCGGTGCAACTGCAGCTGCAACTGCTTGCTGTACCGGTTGTTCCTGTGGCGCAATACTAACCTCTTCTTCGACTACGCTCGGAGTCACTGCTTCGGTACTTGGTAATAGCGTCACTACCAGCGTCCCTTCGGAGACTTTATCGCCGGATTTGATGAAAACCTCCTGCACAATACCGGCTGCACTGGCCGGTAAATCCATGCTGGCCTTGTCGGTTTCAAGTATCGCCAGGGTTTGTTCCAGCTTTACCGTGTCACCGGGCTTAACCAATACGTCGACGACATCAATATCAGCGACATTGCCGACATCAGGAACCTTAATTTCAATTAGAGCAGCCATGTTCAATTCCTTCCGTTAAATTAGCCAGGGAGATGTTACATCAGGGTTTATGCCGTATTTGGCAATAGCCACATCCACCTTAGCGGCATCGAACTGCCCCAGGTCTACCAAGCTTTTTAGTGCCGCAATGGTGACGTGGTAACGGTCTACCTCAAAAAACCGGCGCAGGTTTTCGCGGGTATCGGAACGGCCAAAACCATCGGTGCCCAGCACGGTATAAGGCGCGGAAATAAGGCTGCGAATCTGTTCGGCAAAGGCGCGGGTGTAATCGCTAGCGGCGATCACCGGGCCTTGCGCACTGGCTAGACAACTCGCGACATGAGATTGCTTAGGCGTTTCGGTAGGATGGAGGCGATTCCAGCGCTCACAGGATTGGCCATTTCTGGCCAGTTCGGTAAAGCTGGTGCAACTCCATAAATCGGCGTCAACGCCCCAATCGTTGCTTAATAATTCAGCCGCCGCTTCGACTTCGCGGAAAATCGTGCCTGAGCCCAGCAATTGAACTCTAGGGGCTTTCCTTATCTCCAGGGATGGCGTGTATGCCGCAGAGCTGTCGGGAACAGCCTCGGCATTAGCCCCTTTCTTAAAGCTATACATACCTTTGAGTATGTCCAATTCCACGCCTTTAGGCATTGCCGGATGGGCGTAATTTTCGTTCATCACGGTGATGTAATAAAAAACATCTTCCTGATCGACATACATGCGTCGTAAACCGTCTTGAATAATCACCGCTACTTCATAGGCATAAGTCGGATCGTAAGACACGCAGTTGGGTACGGTTGCCGCCATCAAATGACTGTGTCCGTCTTCATGTTGCAGACCTTCGCCGTTCAGCGTGGTTCTGCCTGCGGTGCCACCCATTAAAAAACCACGGGTGCGTTGGTCGGCGGCCGCCCAGATTAAATCGCCGACTCGCTGAAAACCGAACATCGAATAATAAATAAAGAACGGAATCATCGGCACGTTATGGGTCGAATACGAAGTACCCGCCGCAATCCAATCGCACAAACCGCCCGCTTCATTGATGCCTTCCTGCAACACCTGTCCGTGTTTGTCTTCCTTGTAGAACATCAGCTGATCGGCATCCTGCGGAGTATACAACTGGCCGACCTGCGACCAGATGCCCAACTGCCGGAACATGCCTTCCATGCCAAACGTTCTGGATTCGTCAGGAACAATCGGCACGACGCGTTTGCCGATATTTTTATCTTTGGTCAGAATATTAAGCAGACGCACGAAAGCCATGGTCGTAGAAGTTTCACGACCTTCACCGCTGGCTTCCAGCAATGGCTTGAAATCGCTCAATACCGGCACATCCAAGGCATAAGATTTCACCCTTCTGGCCGGCAAATGACCGCCCAGTTCGTTGCGGCGTTTCTTCATGTAGGCCAGTTCTTTTGAGCCTTCGGCAAAGCTCAGATAAGGCAACTCGTGCAGCTCTTCGTCAGTCACCGGCAACGCATAACGGCTCCGGAAGTTGCTTAACGAACTGGGGCTCATTTTTTTCTGTTGATGAGAGATATTTTGAGCTTCTCCTGATTCGCCCATGCCATAACCTTTAATGGTTTTAGCCAGAATGACTGTGGGCTGGCCTTTATGGTTTACCGCCGTATGGAAAGCGGCAAAAACTTTAACCGGATCATGTCCGCCGCGATTAAGCTCATAGATATCGCGATCCGACCAGTCGGAAACCATGGCTTTTAATTCCGGGGTATTAAAGAAATGTTCGCGCACGTAGGCACCGTCTTTAGCCTTAAAGGTTTGATAATCGCCATCGACACAGGACATCATTCGCGCCGCCAGCAATCCGTCTTTATCGCGTGCCAGCAAGGCATCCCAGCGCTGCCCCCAAACCAGCTTGATGACATTCCAACCGGCGCCGCGAAACTCGCTTTCCAGTTCTTGAATAATCTTGCCATTACCGCGCACCGGTCCATCCAGACGTTGCAGATTGCAGTTGATCACAAAAATAAGATTATCCAGCTTTTCCCGTCCAGCCATACCGATGGCGCCTAATGATTCCGGCTCATCAGTTTCTCCGTCACCCAGAAAGCTCCAAACTTTACGCTCTGAAGTATCGGCAAAACCCCGATCCTGCAAATAGCGCATAAATCGTGCCTGATAAATAGCCATAATCGGGCCAAGACCCATAGAAACCGTGGGAAATTGCCAGAAATCCGGCATCAGCCAGGGATGAGGATAAGACGGCAAACCGTTGCCGTTCACTTCCTGGCGAAAGTTATCCATCTGTTCCAGCGATAATCGCCCCAGCAGAAACGCACGGGCATAATCGCCCGGCGTTAAGTGACCTTGAGTAAAAATTAAATCACCGCCATGTTGATCTGAAGGCGCATGCCAGAAATGATTGTAACCTACGTCATATAGAGTAGCTGCCGATGCAAAACTGGCAATATGCCCACCAACATTGGTGTGCTTATTCGCCCTTAACACCATCATCATCGCATTCCAGCGCACATAAGCGCGAATTTTGTGTTCTATATTAACGTCGCCGGGAAACTGCGCCTGTTGTGCAACAGGAATCGTATTGATATAGGCGGTATTGGCGCTGAAAGGAATATCGAAGCCCGCATGTCGAGTAACCTCAACCAACCGCTCAATCAGGAAGTGTACACGTTCGCTGCCGTCGTGTTCCAACACGGCTTGCAACGCTTCAACCCACTCCCTGGTTTCTGCTGGATCGATGTCATTCTGTCCGGTGATTTTTGAGATTAAACTGTTGGTCATTGATTGATCCTGTTACGACGGGTATGCATGGATTAAAAATTGTGAGTTAGTTTTACCTAAAGGGCGCAAGAACGTAAAGTAACCCGGCATTTTACTGAAATAGTAAAAATAAGGCCAGAAACGCTCTATTTATTGCGCACAGTATAAACAATGCAGAGGGGACAATGCACCCGTTTTAGTCATTTCGATACTGAAACAAGACGACCCATTCGAGTTTCGAATGGCCGGATGTTTGTTTTTTTACGACATGACGGTTTATCATAGACCAAGTTACCCTACGATCAGGGCAGACGAATTCTTCACCCACCATCACTCATCTTACTAATAAATCATGGACTTAATATTAACGCTTAAAGCTATTATTCTGGGCATTGTTGAAGGCCTGACCGAATTTTTACCGATTTCCAGTACCGGACATTTAATCCTGGTTGGCGACTTGCTGGATTTTAATGATGACAAGGGCAAGTTGTTTTCAATTGTTATTCAGGTCGGCGCTATCCTGGCAGTGTGCTGGGAATATCGCGCCAAAATCGCCGAAGTTATCAGAGGCTTGCCCAACTCGACGCAAGCGCGAAAATTCGTCATTAACCTGATGATTGCATTCATGCCGTTAGCGATCTTGGGCTTATTGTTCGGAAAATACATTAAAGCCGTATTGTTCAAGCCCATTCCGGTGGCTCTGGCGTTTATTATCGGCGCTTTCGTGATTATCTGGGCAGAGAAAAGGGAACATAAAATCCGCATTCACGAAATCGAAGATTTGAGCCCACTGGATGCATTAAAACTCGGCATCGCGCAGGCTGTCGCTCTGATTCCTGGAGCGTCACGATCCGGCTCAACCATCATCGGCGGTTTGTTATTCGGCCTGTCGCGCAAAGCCGCAACTGAATTTTCGTTTTTTTTAGCGATTCCCACGCTGATTGCAGCCAGCATTTATGATTTGTATAAACATCGCGATTTATTAGAGTTGGCAGTCGACGCACCCTATTTTATCGCTGGCCTGATCACCGCATTCCTCAGTGCGCTATTGGCCATCAAGGCGTTATTGCGCTATATCAGTCATCATGACTTCATTGTTTTCGCCTGGTACCGCATAGCCTTTGGCTTGATTGTTATTGCCACATCATACAGCGGCCTAGTGCAATGGACTGTTGACTAATACAACTTGGGCAGGACAACTGAACAGGTTCCGCGTGGCCAAGTGAAAATCCGTTTTACAACACCGCCAATGCGCTTTCATAATCAGGTTCGTTAGCGATTTCACCAACCAATTGCGTGTATATCACTTTGTCATGCTCATCGATAATGACGATGGCACGGGCGGTCAAACCGCGAAGGAAGGTATCAACAATAGTTACGCCGTAATCATCGGCGAAACTGGAGCGGAAGGTAGACAGGGGAATAACGTCTGTTAAGCCTTCCGATTCGCAAAAACGGCTTTGGGCAAAAGGCAGGTCGGCAGAAACGGCTAACACCACGGTGTTGTCCAGATGCGAGGCTTTCTGGTTGAATTTACGTGTTGATGCGGCGCAAGTTGGCGTGTCCAGACTGGGGACAATATTCAGTACTTTTCTTTTCCCGGCATAGCTTGCCAAGGTGACATCGACTAACTCGCGACTGGTCAGAGAGAATGCGGGTGCATCGCTGCCTACCGCGGGTAATTCTGCGGATGTATTTAGCGGTTTACCTTGAAATGTAATGGTAGTCATGGTGATTTCCTATAGTCTTGGTTTAATACCTTAATAACAGGCAAAAGGCAAAGGACGAAAGGCAAAAAACACAGCCCTCACCCTTTACCTTGCATTTTAATCCTTCTTCTTACTTTTTGCCCGCTTCATCAAGCGCTCACGCTTCTTTACCTGCCATTCGGTCATTTTTCTCTTTTGCCCGTGAAAGGGATTAACCGGCGATTTGAACACTAAGCGTATCGGCGTGCCGACCAAACTCATTTTGTCCCGGTAGTAGTTCATTAAATAGCGTTTGTAAGACTCGGGCAGGACATCGGTTTGTACGCCATGAATCACCACAACAGGCGGATTTCTGCCGCCCTGATGGGCGTATTTTAGCTTAATACGCCGCGTATTCACTATCGGCGGTTGATGCGCGGTTGTCGCTTCTTTTAAGATTCGGGTCAACACCGGCGTAGACATATCGAGCATTGCCGCTGCATACAATTGCTGCACGACATCAAACATTTTGCCGACACCACTGCCATGCAACGCAGAAATCGGGTGTTTTTCCGCAAACTCAAGAAAAGACAGTTTGATATCGAGTTGCCGGTTAATGGTGACTTTTTGCTCGGCAGTGATGCCGTCCCATTTGTTCAAACCGATAATCAAGGCTCTTCCGGCTTCCAATACCAGACCTAATAAATGCGCATCCTGATCGGTGATGCCTTCTTGGGCATCAATCAGGTAGATGACGACATTGGATTTTTCAATCGCCTGCAGCGATTTAATGACGCTGAATTTTTCAATAGTCTCGGATATTTTGGATCTTCTGCGCATTCCGGCGGTATCGACCAAGGTGAACAGCTTGCCATTGCGCTCAAAAGGGATGTAGATACTGTCGCGCGTCGTGCCCGGTTCATCATAGACGATAACCCGTTCTTCGCCCAACAGGCGGTTGACCAGGGTTGATTTGCCGACATTAGGTCTTCCGACCACAGCGATGCCGATTCCGCCATGTTGCTCTTCCTCGTCACTAGCGTCCGGCGGCAACAGTTCGTTAACTTTTTGCAGTAATTCAGGTATGCCTCTGCCGTGGGAGGCGGCGATCTGCACCGGTTCGCCCAACGCCAGCGAATAAAAATCGGTGCTAGCGAGACTGGCATCAAGGCCGTCAACCTTGTTGGTGACCAATATAATCGGCTTTTGCAGCTTTCTCAGGGTATCGGCAATGACCTTGTCGGAAGCGCTCAGCCCTTCTCGTGCGTCAACCATAAAGAATACAATGTCCGCCTCTTCCAGCGCGACCTGCACCTGTTTTCTGGCAAAGCTTTCTATGCCTTCGGCGTCATCGGCTATACCACCGGTATCGACGACTAGACAGGGACGATCGCCCAGCTTTACCCGACCGTATTGCCTGTCTCGGGTTAATCCTGAAAAATCCGCAACCAGAGCATCGCGGCTGCGCGTTAAATAATTAAATAATGTGGACTTGCCCACATTGGGTCGCCCTACTAGGGCTATTACAGGTAACATATCAACTCAAAAGTTAAAAAATTGAACGTGGATGACGCAGATGAATAGGATAAACACAGATAAAATAGAAATAACACAGCGGAACAATGCGAAGGGCAAAGGGCGAAAGATGGTTTTTTCGCCCTTTGCCCTTCGCCTTTTTTATCCGTTTAAATCCGTATCATCCGCGTTCCAGTATAAAATTGGTATTTTTTTATCGGACTTTTAAAGCGGCCAGGGTGCCGTCTTTTGCATAAACATAAACAGTATTATCTACCACGATTGGCTGGGCATCAATTGGGCCGTCGGTCACTTGTACACGACCTAGTTGCCTGCCATCGGTACTGGACAACCAATGCACATAGCCTTCAAGATCGCCCACTACCACATAATTTTCATAGACGCCGGGAGCGGTTAATCTTCTTTGATGTAAATCCTTTTGTTTCCACAAGGACGCACCGCTACGCTGATCCAGTTGCATGACATGGCTTTGGGAATCTGCCAGATACAAGTACCGATAGTCGTTACTCAAACCGGAATGCGACGAAATGCTTTCATTGCGCCACAACACATCGCCATCCACTTCCGAAATAGCGGCTATGCCGCCCTGATAACTGGCAACGTAAATCACCCCGTTAATGGCGATAGGATCGACATCCAGATCAACCAGCCGTTCAATCTCAGACCGCCCCTTGGGAATGGCAATGCTGGTTTCCCACGCATATTTGCCGTCAATCAGGCGCAAGGCCATGAGTTTTCCGCTGTCGTAACCGCCGATTACCTTACCTTCAACAATTAACGGCGATCCAGTTCCGCGTACACTTAATGCAGGTACGGCGTGCTCATAACTCCACAGCTTGCCGCCGGCCTTTTCATCAAGAGCGATCACCGCGCCATCCGTGGTGCGCACTATAACAATATGATTGGCGATAACCGGCACCGAAAGCACTTCGCTGGATACTGCGACTTTCCACAATACCGCTCCGGTTTCAATATTTAAGGCAGCGACTTCGGCATCGCTGGAGCCCACAATCACGGTGCCTTCGCCCAGTCCCGGTCCACCGGAAAAAGGCACCTCGGTTTCAGTCTCCCAAAGCAAATCACCGGTCGTCAGGCTTCTGGCTTGCACCACGCCCTCACGATCCGCCGCCAGTATTTTTCCACTGCCGATGACGGGTATCAATTTTAACGATTGCTCGTCAGCACCTACCCCCACCGATTCCTTCCAGATGACATCGATCTGAATTTCAGGGGTGTACTCCACCAGGAGACTCGGAGGCGCCGTATTATCTTCACCGCCGCTAAAGTAATCGGTAATGCCGGAAATAGATTCACCCAGGGTATCAATAGCCGTACAGCCAGTTAATAGGGTGATAGCAACGAAGGCACAGGGCAGAAAGCAAAAGGCGAAAAAACCTTTCGTCTTGCGCCTTTTGCCTTTCGCCTGACTCACATAGCTTGAATAGTTACTCATTATTTTTAAGTTTATAGCTTTTCTTGAGCGGTCAGATCATCGATTTTGAACTGTAACAACGGTGACTGTTGGCCAGCTCTTAAGGCATTCTGATACGAAGTGCGCGCCTCATCCAAGCGATCCAGAGCTACGTACAAATCACCGACTAATTCATCATAATTAGCTGAGTAGCTAACTGCCGTTTTGGCATCGACATCGTTAATTATTTGTAAACCCTGTTCATATTCACCGGTAGCAAGCATTAGACGTACCAGCCTTATCTTGGCGATATTACTCAGATGTTTATTCGACTCTGCCGCAACCGTTTTCAAAATTTGCTTTGCTGCGGCGAAATCACCTTGCTCGGACTTTAATTTGGCCTGCAATAAACTACTGAATGCCGCATATTCGAAACCTTTAAATTGCTCCCGCATATGTTCAGCCAGTTTGTCCACTGTGTCTTTTTTACCCTCGTCCAGTGCTTTTAGTAATTGACTATAAGCTACGGAAGCTTGCGCCGCCTGCTCTTTTTTATGATCCTGCCAATAATTCCAACCCAGAATAATGACAATACCCATAACCAAACCGACGATGATAGAGATTGAGTTTTCTTTCCACCATCTTTTTAAGGCTTCAACCTGTTCTTCTTCTGTATCGTACATTTCCACTTGTTTTTCTCTTGTTTGATGTTTAAAAATGGCGAAAGGCGAAAAGCAAAGGGCGAAAGGTACCATTTTTTGCCCTTTGCTTTTCGCCTTTTAAACCCATGTTATCGGTGTTCTATCAAAAACTCAACCGCCTGCTGCTGAGTCATATTCTGCTGTTCTTGCTCATTATTACGTAGCGGTTTGACGCTGACCTCACCGCGGCTGACTTCATCGTCGCCAAGAATGATCGCAAATTCGGCACCGCTTTTGTCGGCTTTTTTAAACTGACTTTTAAAACTGCCTCCGCCGCAATTCACCTGCAATTTCAAACCGGGTATTTCATCCCTGATAGCCTCGGCAAAACGCATGCCTTCTTGTTCAGCGGCTTCGCCGACACGGATCATATACACATCGACGGGGCTTGCAAGCTGCACATTAGCCAATGTTTCCATCAACGCCAATAAGCGCTCAATACCCATCGCAAAACCGACCGCATGATTCGGCTTGCCGCCCAGTTGTTCTATCAGTCCGTCATAACGCCCGCCGGCGCAGACAGTGCCTTGAGATCCCAGTTCGTCGGTGACCCATTCAAAAACAGTCTTGCTGTAATAATCCAGGCCGCGTACTAATCGGGAGTTAAGCTCGTAGCTTATGCCCAAATCATCCAATATCGTGGTGATCGCGTTAAAATGCTGGCGGCTGTCATCGCCCAGATAATCGGTCAATTCCGGTGCGTTGGCGACAACCTGCTGCATCGCCGGATTTTTGGTATCCAAAATTCGCAGCGGATTCGTCTTTAGTCGACGCAAACTGTCTTCATCCAACTGTTCCAAATGGCCTTGAAAATAATTGACCAGAGTTTCGCGATATACCATGCGCTCAGGCATAGTGCCCAAGGAATTAAGCTGTAGACGCACCTTATCGCGAATGCCCAGCTTTTTCCACAGCCGATCCATCAGCAAAATCAATTCCGCATCAATATCGGGACCTGCCATGCCGTAGGTTTCGACGCCGAGTTGAAAAAACTGGCGATAACGGCCTTTTTGCGGGCGCTCATGTCGATACATTGGGCCGTAATACCATAACCGGTGTACCTGATTGTGTAACAAACCATGTTCAAGACAGGCCCTAAGACAACCGGCAGTACCTTCGGGCCGCAAGGTCAAGGAGTCGCCGTTCCGATCATCAAAGGTATACATTTCTTTTTCGACGATGTCGGTTACTTCGCCGATTGAACGCTTGAAAAGTTCAGTTTTTTCGACGATAGGCAGCCGTATTTCACTGTAACCATAAGCGCCGAGTATGTCTCTGATGCAAAGTTCTATATATTGCCAGAGTGGTGTCTGTTCAGGAAGCACATCGTGCATCCCACGAATTGCTTGAATATTATTAGCCATATTTAAATAGGGTTGATGTCACGGATTTAAATAACTTCTCATTAATAAGGGGTAAACCTACAAAAAACAAAACAAGGCAAAAGACGAAAGGCAAAAAAACACAGCCTTCGCCCCTTGCCTTTCGTCTTTCGTCTTTCGTCTTTCGTCTTTTAATTAAAAACCGTTAAGCTCTAAAATTTTCTTTGCTTCGGTTGAAAGCGGAAATTTTTCCAGTAACAAGTTTTTATATTGCTTGGACAGCTCTTTATTGCCCAGTGCCCGCTCGGCTTGCGCAGCAAACCATAAGGTTTCCGAGGTATGTTCCGCAACACCCAAATAGCGCTGCAAAAAACCTTTTGCCGCCCAAAAATCGCTTTTTTCATAAGCCATTTTCTGCATTTCCGCTAATGCCGGCGCGTAGGTTTTATTAAATTGCAATGCTTGCCTCAAATAATTCTCGGCTTGCTGTTTTTGCCCCATGCCCAGTTGGCAACGTCCGGCATTGGTTAATGCTAACCATTGTCTATCGTTTAGTGGATTTGAACCCGCCTCAGACAATAACGCCATGCCGTCTTCAAGCTCACCATGTTCACAGAGAAAACGACCCAAATTATTTTTCACCGCCAAGTCATCAGGCGTCAAATTCAGGGCCGTCTCATAATGATCTTTGGCTTTATCGGGTTGATTTAATTTTTCATACAAAAAAGCCAGGGCATTATGCGCCGGTGCATTATCCGAGTTATTTTTTAATGCAAGCAGCAAATTTTCCTTAGCCAGCTCCAGCTTATTCATGCTGAGATAACGCACCCCCAGCTGCAAATGTATATCGCCGGCATCATCGTACTTAGCGTTGCTCGCTGAACCACAGGCAACCAACATCACAGCAAGCAGGACCGGTGTAAATCGATTCAACTTTTTTGATGCCTCAAGCTGCACCTGCACGTTCGGAACCTGCCGCATGGAGTTTTAAGTGCCTCCGACTTTTATCCTGAACTTGCCCTACCAGCTGACCGCAGGCCGCATCAATATCTTCGCCTCGCGTTTTTCTGACCGTGGTGATTATACCGGCGTCAGTTAACAGCGTTTTAAACCGGTTGATCGTTTCACTGTTTGAACAGCGGTAAGACGATGAGGGAAACGGGTTAAACGGTATTAAATTGACTTTTGACGGCACCGTTTTTAACAGTTTGATCAATCCCCGTGCATCCTGCAGCGAGTCATTAATGCCATCCAGCATCACGTATTCAAAGGTGACGGTGCGGCGCGGCGCTATCTTGGCGTTATCCCGGCATGCCTCCATTAATTCCTTCAATGGGTATTTTTTATTGATAGGAACCAGCTCATCCCTTAATTCATCGGTCACTGCATGTAACGACACCGCAAGGCTGACATCGCATTCCTGAGTTAACCGGTACATGGCAGGCACTACGCCCGAGGTGCTGACGGTCACCCGGCGCTTGGACAATCCGAAGGTAAAATCATCCATCATCAGATTCATCGCCGCGACTGCATTGTTAAAATTAAGCAGCGGTTCGCCCATGCCCATCATAACCACATTAGTGATCCGTTTTTCTGCGCCCAAACGTTTTTGCGCAACGATTAACTGCCCGATAATTTCTGATGTGCTCAGATTACGATTAAAGCCTTGCTGAGCCGTAGAACAAAAGGTACAAGCCAATGCACAACCGATTTGCGAGGATACGCATAAGGTGCTGCGTCCTTCTTCCGGAATAAAAACCGTTTCTATCCGGTTGCCGCAATGGGTTTGAACCACCCATTTACGCGTACCGTCTGTGGCGATTTTTTCAAGCACGATTTCCGGCGTGGCAATATAACAATTTTCGCTTAAATAAGTACGCAACGACTTGCTCAAATTGGTCATCAGCTCGAAGTCTTCGACCCCTTCCTGATAGATCCATTTAAGCAATTGAGTCGCCCGGAACGGTTTTTCGCCTAAGCCGACAAAAAAGGCCGCAAGGCCTTTTCTGTCGAAATCGAGCAAATTGATGGTTTTTGTCTTAACGGGTTCTAGCACAGATTTCATTGTCTGAGAAAAAGTAAGCAATTTCCCTTTGGGCGGTTTCGACTGCATCGGATCCGTGTACAGCGTTTTCATCGATACTGCTGGCGAAATCAGCGCGGATAGTACCCGCAGCCGCTTCTTTAGGGTTGGTAGCGCCCATGATGTCGCGATGCTTAAGAACCGCGTTTTCGCCTTCCAGCACTTGCATGATCACAGGACCTGAAATCATAAAAGCAACCAAATCATTAAAGAAACCGCGCTCGCTGTGTTCTGCGTAAAAACCTTCGGCTTGTTCTTTAGTCAAATGCAGCATTTTTGCGGCAACGATCTTTAAATCGTTCTTTTCAAAACGACTGTAAATTTCGCCGATAACATTTTTTGCTACTGCGTCAGGTTTAATGATTGAGAAAGTGCGTTCTATCGCCATTTTTTAAAGCTCCAAATTAAAAATAAATATTGTTAAGCGGCGGATTATACCTGAATCAACCGCTGTATTTTGAAAATACCTGATGCGCTTAAGGTCTATCATCCATCAGTTCTGAGCCTTCTTTTACCGGAGCCATCAAATCTTCTGCGCTAATACCCAGCAGCAAAACCGCAGGACTGGCGATAAAGATAGAAGAATAAGTACCAAAAACCACGCCGAATAACAGCGCAATAGAAAAATTATGGATGATTTGCCCGCCCAGGAAAAACAGCGAAACCAGCGCCAGAAATACTGTCAGCGAGGTAATAATAGTCCGGCTTAAGGTCACATTAATCGCGCTATTCATAATTTCTTCAGTCGATTTATTGCGCAATAGCCGAAAATCTTCGCGGATACGGTCATAAATTACAATGGTATCGTTCAGGGAATAACCGATCAGCGCCAAAATAGCCGCCAATACCGTCAGGTCAAATTCCAGACCTAACACGGAAAACAGTCCCAGCGTGATAATCACGTCATGAAATGTCGCTATGACCGCGCCGACAGAAAACTTCCACTCAAAACGCCAAGCCACATAAATCAGTATGCCTATCGTTGAGTACAACAACGCCAAAAAGCCATCCTCAGCCAGATCGTCTCCCACTTGGGGTCCGACAAATTCAACACGATGAATAATTGCCGGCTCTTTAGTCGTCTTGTTAATCGCATCAAGCACCTTGGCGCTTAAATCGGCGCTACTAACGCCTTCATGAGGCTTCAAACGAATCAACACGTCTTTGGTAGTACCGAAATTCTGCACCGTAGCATCGCTAAAGCCTTCAGCCGTCAATGTGCTACGCAGCTCCGTCAAATCGGCAGCTTGTTGATAACCGACTTCAATTAAGGTACCGCCGGTAAAATCGATGCCCATCTCCAAGCCGCGTGTAGCCAGCGATCCTATCGCAATAATCGACAGCACGGCGGAAAATATCAGCGCTATGTTCCGGTTACCGATAAAGTTTATATTTGTTTTAAACATAATTTAATCTTCCAAAAGTGGGGGATTGCATTGGCTAAATAGATAATTTTTCAACCCTGCGGTTACCGTATACCCAGTTCATAATCATCCGTGTGCCGGTAATCGCGGTAAACATCGATGATAAAATGCCGATTATCAGCGTCACCGCAAAACCTTTTACCGAACCGGTACCAAAACCGAATAACATGACCGCCACTAGCAGTGTGGTGATGTTGGAATCGAGAATGGTCGCAAAGGCTTTTTCAAAACCGATGTAAATAGCCGATTGCGGCGTATTGCCATTCCTGATTTCTTCTTTAATCCGCTCGAAAATCAACACGTTAGCATCAACCGACATACCCACGGTCAGGATGATCCCGGCAATACCCGGCAAGGTCAGTGTCGCTTGCAGCATCGACAAAACCGCCAGAATAATGAATACGTTAAACACCAGCGCAATATTGGCAAAGACGCCGCAAAGCCGGTAATACGCCATCATAAACAGCACAACCAGCGCAAAACCCACGACAAAAGACAACATGCCTTTATTGATATTATCTTGCCCCAAGCTTGGCCCTACGGTGCGTTCTTCAACAATATCAACCGGTGCCGCAAGTGCTCCGGCTCTTAGCAACAACGACAGATTGCGCGCTTCCTGAGGACTATCCAAGCCGGTGGTCTGGAATCGATTGCTAAAAACGCCCTGAATGGTTGCCACATTAATGACTTTTTCAACTTTCTGTTTATGGCGGATTTTTTGGCCATTAACCAGTTTGGTTTCGACTTTATATTCGATGAACACCACCGCCATCGGCTTGCCGACATTGGCCTGGGTCAATTTACCCATTTTACTTGCACCGACGCCGTTCAGGGAAATATTCACCGAAGGTCTGCCGTCCTGATCAACGCCGGAAGAAGCATCAACGATTTGATCGCCGGTGACAATAACCCGACGATCCAGCAGGATAGGATTGCCGTTTCTTTCATAATATAAGCGACTGCCGACCGGAACATGCCCCTCAACCGCTCTTTGCACATCGTGCTCCACATCAACCAGGCGGTATTCCAAAGTCGCCGTGGTGCCCAGAATTTCCTTGGCGCGGGTAGTGTCCTGTACACCAGGCAACTGAATCACGATACGGTTTTCACCTTGTTGCTGAATCACCGGCTCCGCAACACCCAGTTCGTTGACGCGATTACGCAAGGTGGTCATGTTCTGCGCGACGGCAAACTTTTTGATGTCCTGCACTTCTTTTTCGGAAAGCTTCAGCCAGATCTGATCCTGCTCGTTCGGCTCGGTAACATCCAGAGTGCGAAAATCTTTACCCAGCAGCGTCAACACTGCCGGTTTGTCATCCGCCGAGTTCAGCTTAACCTTAATGAATCCGCTGTCTTTCGACACCGATTGATAACGTAACTTTTCATTTCTTAGCGCCAGCCGCACATCATCGTTATAACGGTCGTCCGCCTGCTTAACGGCAGCATCCATGTCCACTTCCAGCAGAAAATGCACCCCGCCGCGCAAGTCCAGACCCAGATACATAGCCTCTGCGCCCAAAGATCTTAGCCAGACAGGTGTGGTAGGCGCCAGATTTAAGGCAACGTTATAATCGTCGCCCATTTTATCTCTGAGTAAATCCGCCACTTTAAGCTGGTCATCAGCACTATTGAGCCGGGCTAAAACCAGGCCGTCTGTAAACTCAAAGGCCTTTGCAGTAAATCCTGCCGCCTTAATCGCAGACTCGATTTGATTAGCCTGTTCCTGCCCTAGTTTAGCCGGGCGTGTCGATGACACCTGAACAGAAGGATCGTCACCGTACAAATTCGGCAACGTATAAATAACCCCGACCAAAAAAACGATCAGAACCAGTAGATTTTTCCAAAGTGGGAAACTGTTTTGCATATGCTATTCCAACAATTCAACTATGTCGTAGAGACGTTGCGGGCACGAACTTATTCGCGCAGAGGGTTAAAAGGCGCGAATAAATTCGCGCCCACAGCATTAAACTTTAGCGACTTTTTTAGTGATCGCCTTGTAAGTTCCTTTCGGCATCATGCTTTCAATACTGTGACGCTGCACTTGAATAAAAGTATTGTCGCAGATTTCAATTTTGACAAAATTATCATCAAGATCAACAACTTTTCCTAAAATACCACCCGAAGTAACCACTTCAGAGCCTTTATTTATGGCAGCAACCATTTCCTTCTTTTCTTTGGCTCGCTTGGATTGCGGACGCAAAAACAAAAAGTAAAAAAACACCAATATACCCAGTGGAAACAGCATGCCTTCAATGCCGGGTGATTGGGCTGCGGGAGCAGCGGCGGCTACAGCATCGGAAATTAAAAAACTCATGGTTATCCTCGGTGATTTATTATAATTAAAGCGTTTTGACATCCACCCCCCGCTAAAGCAAGAGGATTCCTTAGTACAGCCCTCCATGCCCGAAGGGGACGACTCTGAAAATCGTCTTACTTCACGCCATCTCAGTTACCCTGATGGCAGGAGATACGCAGCAACAGCGCATCCAACAGAAAAAATTATAAATGATGAACAACCAAAGTCAAAAGCATCCTGATATCCCCCACCTACTAAAGGAAGGGGCTTTACGGACTCTTTGGTAAAAAAAGTCCGTCATTATGCCACAGTCGGCATGACTTTTCCTCGTTGTTGGTAAAATTGCTTGACAAAAATATCCAGCTCTCGTCTTTCAATCGCGTCGCGCAAGCTTTGCATCAGGCTCAGATAATAATACAGATTGTGTATGGTATTGAGTCTGGAGCCTAACATTTCCTTACATTTATCCAGATGACGCAGGTAGGCTCTGGAATAATTCTGACAGGTGTAACAACCACAGGACTCATCCAATGGCCCGGTATCGAACTCATACTGACTGTTCCTGATTTTGACTACGCCGAAGCTGGTAAAAAGATGGCCGTTGCGGGCATTACGGGTCGGCATCACACAATCGAACATATCGATACCGCGTCTGACTCCCTCCACCAAATCCTCCGGCGTACCCACTCCCATCAAATAGCGCGGCTTATCGACCGGCATCTTGGCATGCACCACATCCAGCGTCGCCATCATTTCTTCTTTGGGTTCGCCGACCGACAAGCCGCCGATCGCGTAACCGTCAAAACCAATATCCACCAAACCGGCTATCGACTCCTGACGCAAATGCTCATACATGCCGCCTTGCACAATGCCGAACAAGGCCGACGCATTGCCCTCGTGAGCCGCCTTGCTGCGCTCCGCCCAACGCAACGATAAGCGCATCGACTCGGCCGCCTCATGTACCGTCGCCGGATACGGGGTACATTCATCGAAAATCATCACGATGTCCGAACCCAAATCGCGCTGCACCTGCATTGATTCTTCCGGCCCCATAAAAATGGAACTGCCGTTGATGGGCGATTTGAAGGTCACGCCTTGTTCGGTGATTTTCCGTAACGCGCCCAGACTGAATACCTGAAAGCCGCCGGAATCGGTCAGGATGGGCTTATCCCAATGCATAAAATCATGCAAATCGCCATGCGCCTTGACGACACCGGTACCCGGCCTGAGCATCAAGTGAAAGGTATTGCCCAGAATAATTTGCGCGCCGATACCGGTCAGTTCTTCGGGCGACAGCGCTTTAACTGTCCCATAAGTGCCGACCGGCATAAAAATGGGCGTTTCCACGATGCCACGGGCAAAGGTAAGTTGACCACGCCGCGCATGACCGTCCGTATTGATTAATTTGAAGTCCATAAAAACTTGAGTGCATTGATTAAGGCTGGGAATTATCCCGACTTTTTAAATCAATGTATATGTGAATAAAAGACTTTTGCTCTCACCCGGCCCAGGGCGCTGACTCTCTTAATGACCCAAAAAAGGATTTATAACCATCAATTGAGCCTCGATTTCTTAACCATGCTGCCCATCTTCCGCAGACAAAACCGTACAGCCCAACTGAAACGTCGAACTGACGATCATGCTTTTCCTCTTACCGCTTTACTGTAACGATGCGGTTTGTTGCGCTACTTTTCGATCCATTTTCATATCGTCACATCCTGAAATAATTAACAGCAAAACACAGATATACATGATTACCTTTATTTTCATAAATAATTCCTAAACGCTCTATTTTTATAGAATCGGCTATTAATGCTCGCACAATCATAACCGCTTAATCAAAATTATAATCCATCAACGGTTTACTGCTTGAATGGCAGATAAGTGGCCGCATCCTGTTTATAATGCTGCACCGCTTGTTGTTCTCTGGCTAAAAAATGTTCGATCGCTTTGGCAAACCGGGCATCGTTGATCCAGTGCGCAGAATACGTGGTGACAGGCTCAAAACCACGCGAAATTTTATGCTCTCCTTGAGCGCCCGAATCAAACCGCTTTAAGTCCTGTTCAATACAATAGTCCAGTCCCTGGTAATAACAGGTTTCAAAATGCAGGCTGTTATATGCTTCATAACAGCCCCAATAGCGACCATACAAGGTATCGCCGCCTACAAAACTTAATGCCGCCGCAATAGCGATGTCGTCTTTAATCGCCAACACCAGCAGTAATTGCTCACCCATGGTTGCGGCTATTTGGTGAAAGAACGCCAAATTCAGATAAGGCTGAGAGCCTTTTTTTAAATAGGTCATCGTGTAAAACTGAAAAAATACCTGCCATTGCAGTTCACTGACATCTGGCCCGGCAATCCGCAATAAATGTACACCCTGTTCGCTGACCCGGCGGCGTTCGCGCTTGAGCATTTTGCGTTTACTGGCATTCAAGGTGTGCAGAAAATCATTGAAATCACGGTAACCCTGGTTAAACCAGTGAAATTGCACGCCTTCGCGAATACTTAAGCCCAGTGAGCGTAACAGTTCTGCCTGTTGTAGCTCAGGAAACAAACAATGCCATGAAGAAATGCCCAACTGCTCCGAACGCTGTTTAATAAAAGCCAGCAATAATTGAGTAATTTCCAACTGATCTATCCCTTCCGCTTGAATAACAATACGGGTTCCCTGGCAAGGCGTAAGCGGGATGGCGGTCAACCATTTTGGATAATAATCGATCCCCTGTTGCTGATAAGCCTGGGCCCATTGATGATCAAACACATATTCACCGTAGGAATGCTGCTTAAGATACAGCGGCATAAAAGCCAGCAGTTTATCTTGATCCATTACCAACAAATGCGCCGGCAACCAACCTGTTTGTTCGCAGACAGAACCACTTTGCTCCAGCGCCAATAAAAATTCATGACGCAGAAAAGGATAAGCGTCACCGGCAAGGCGGTTCCAGTCCCCACCATCAACTTGAGCCATGCTATGGATTTGTTTTACTTCCATTTTTAAAAACAGTACAGTGAAAACGACAGAATATCATCAATCTATCAAACCAATGACCCAGAAACCTTTTTCTCAAGCCTGTGAAAACAATAAAGACCCCATTTTACAGGCCATTAGCACCGTTTTTTGTCAGCCAACCACTGTTTGGGAAATCGGCAGCGGTACGGGGCAACATGCCTGTTATTTTGCCAAAAACCTCCCGCATGTTGAATGGCAGCCTACCGATAAGCCTGAGAATATTCCCGGCATCTGTTTGTGGCAACAAGAAACGCAACTAGCCAATTTGAAACCGGCATTACCGCTCAATGTCACCGATGCGGTGTGGCCAGGTGAATCAATTGATGCATTATTTACCGCTAATACGCTGCACATCATGAGCGGGGATGAGGTGCATATATTCTTTGATCGCCTGGCGGTGTACCTCAATCCCAAAGCCTTAGTGTGTATTTACGGCCCGTTTAACTATAACGGCGCCTATACCAGTACCAGTAATGCCCAATTTGATCAATGGCTTAAAATCCGAAATACCTTAAGCGGCATTAAAAATCTTGAAGATATCTTGTTTTTAGCGACATCCAGAGGCTTTAACCTAATGAATGATATTGCCATGCCTGCCAACAATCGTTTGCTTGTTTTACAAAACAATTGAGAGCGGGGTAATCGCACACATAATGCGGCCAACAAAACCATCACGCAAAAAAAGGCTGGAGAATATCCAGCCTTTTTCGTTTGTTAACGCTTAGTGCAGCAAACCCTGCAGCAAGCCGTTCAGTTTATGCACAAAGGCCGCTGGATCATCCAGTTGTCCGCCTTCACTGAGGATGGCTTGATCGAACAGGATATGGGTCAGATCGGCAAAACGCGCATCATCTTGCTCTTCTTTCATACGAACCACTAAAGGGTGGGTCGGGTTAAGCTCGAAAATCGGCTTTCTGCCCATTCCCATGCCCATACCTTGTCCGGCATCCTTCATGATTCTTTCCATATTCAGGCTCATGCCGTAGACATCGGCAACCAGACAGGCAGGCGATTCGGTTAAACGATGGCTCAAGCGCACTTCGCTGACTTTATCGGCCAGCACGTCTTTAATCTGTTTGAGTACCGCTTCAAAGTCCTTATTCACTTCTTCCTGGGCCGCTTTGTCTTCTTCGGCATCCAAAACACCCAAGTCCAGATCGCCTTTAGCGACAGACTGTAGATGCTTTTCGTCAAATTCGTCAAGATTAGACACAAGCCATTCGTCGATACGATCCGATAACAATAGGACTTCAATGCCTTTCTTGCGGAAGATTTCCAGGTGCGGGCTGTTTTTTGCCGCCGAGAAACTGTCTGCGGTGACATAATAAATCTTGTCCTGGCCTTCTTTCATCCGACTGACATAAGTTTCCAGCGAAACTTCTTGTTTGTCGGTATCAGCATGGGTTGAAGCAAAACGCAGCAATTTGGCGATGCGCGCTTTATTGCCATGATCTTCAATCGGGCCTTCTTTGATGACTTGACCAAACTGAGCCCAGAAAGTCTCGTATTTTTCCGGCTCGGTCTTGGCCAGGTCTTCGAGCATACCCAGAACTTTTTTAACCGCGCCCGATTTGATGGTGCTGATCTGCTTGCTTTGCTGCAGAATTTCTCTCGATACGTTCAGCGGCAGGGAGTTGGCGTCGATAATCCCTCTGATAAAGCGCAGGTAGCGCGGCATTAACTGCTCGGCATCATCGGTAATAAACACTTTGCGTATGTACAGTTTTACCCCGTGTTTGGTGTCTCTGTCCCACATATCGAACGGCGCACGTGACGGCACATAAAGCAGCAGGGTGTATTCATTGGAACCTTCGACTTTGCTGTGCACATGGGTTAACGGGTCCTGAAAATCGTGCCCTACATGCTTGTAAAATTCGTTATACGCCTCATCGGAAATCTCCTGACGGGCTTTGGTCCATAAGGCCGACGCCGAGTTAACGGTCTCTTCGACGATTTCTACCGGCTTTTCCTCTTCCTCGCCTTCTTCAGTCCCCATAGACGGCATGACTTCTTTGTCCATCACGATAGGCAAGGAAATATGATCGGAGAATTTTCTGACGATAGAGCGGATGCGATAGCCGTCCAGGAATTCGCTTTCGGACTCTTTCATATGCAGGACGATTTCGGTGCCGCGCTGGGATTTTTCTACGGATTCCAACGTGTAATCGCCTTCGCCAGCCGATTCCCAGCGTACGCCGTCGCTGTTGTCGGCACCGGCCTTGCGGGTGGTTAAGGTTACTTTATCGGCAACGATAAACGCCGAGTAAAAACCCACGCCGAACTGGCCGATCAATTCGCTGTCTTTGGCCTGGTCGCCGGTTAAGGCCTGAAAAAACTGTTTGGTGCCTGATTTGGCAATGGTGCCGATATGTTCCTGAACTTCGGCCCGGGTCATGCCGATACCGTTATCGATAACGGTAATGGTGCGTTTTTCTTTGTCGTATTCCAGACGAATTTTCAGCTCGCTATCGCCCTCATACAAGCCATCATTGGACAGCGCCTCAAAGCGCAGTTTGTCTGCCGCATCCGACGCATTGGAAATCAGTTCCCGTAAGAAGATTTCCTTGTTGCTGTATAATGAATGGATCATTAAATGCAGCAGGTGTTTTACTTCAGTTTCAAAGCCTAAGGTTTCTTTTTTTGCTTCAACAGTCATTTTTACTAATCCTGATTAATTATAAGATTAACGCCGATGTGGGGACGCATTGGGTTTTTTCAAGCCCAAAATATAAGGTTAAGGTTTACCCCTTATGGCAATCAACCTTGCTTCAAAAAAAATATTGGTCGTTGACGATCAAGCGATCATGCGCGAAACCTTTAAACATATATTAGGTTCATTTGGCGCCCGATTTATTGTTGAGGCGGAATCCGGTATCAGCGCAATAACGGCTATGCGAATAGACCGGTTTGATATTGTGCTCTGCGATTACAATCTGCTCAGGGGGAAAAACGGCCAGCAGGTTCTTGAAGAGGCCAAATATCTTAAGTTGTTACCGGTTCATGCCATCTTTATCATGGTCACATGCGAACAAAGCCAGCAGATGGTGCTTAGCGCCATCGACAACAAACCCGATGACTATCTGATTAAACCTTTTAACCCACAGCAATTATTAAGCCGCATTCAAAGATGCCATGCCCGCAAGCAATATTTGGCCGGCATAGAAAATGAAATGGACAACGGCAATCTTTACCAAGCCATACAATGTTGCAAACAGCTGCTCCAACAGAATGATAAAAAAATGCGTTTGCCATTATTAAAACTGCATGCCGAACTGGCCCTTAAGGTTGGCGACTTTAAGACGGCCGAGGCCATTTATCAGGATATCCTGGAAGAAAGAGAACTGCCCTGGGCCAGACTGGGGTTAGGATCTACCGCTTTTTTTCTCGGCTATTATGATCAAGCTGTTAAGACTTTTCAGGCGCTGATCGAACAGCATCCGGTGATGATGGAGGCTTATGATTGGTTGGTAAAAACCTACGAATTGATGGGTAATGATGAACATGCCGTATCTTCACTTAATTCAGCCGTTACGCTTTCACCTTTGTCTATCTTAAGGCAAAAAAAACTGGCCTTGCTAGCTGAAAGGACTGAGAATCTCCCTGTTGCAAAAAAAGCTTACACAGCCACCATTAAACTGGGAAAAAACTCCATACACCGGTCATCCAGCGACTATTCAGGCTTGGCCAATATTTACCTGAAAAGTAACGCTGCTAATGAAGCGCTAAAAATATTGTATGAGTTGAACCAGCAGTTTCGCGATGATCCTGAGGCTAAACTTAGGTCGGCCCTGTTAGAAATCGAAATTCATCAGGCAAAAGGCAACAAGACCATGGCTCAGCAAGCCTATGGAAAAGCATTTAAACTAAACGAGCAGTTTGACAAACAGCTATCCAAAGAATTGCGTCTGGAAATGGCAAAAACTTTTTATCTGAACGGGAACAACGGGATTTGCGATGAAATCCTTAATGATTTAATTAAAACCAATATTGATGATAATCTTTTTATCAAAAATATCGTCACTCTATGCGACACCATTATCGGCGAAAACTATGCGGAAACGCTGCTTCAACAGATAAAAAAAGAATTGGTCGACATCAACAATAAAGGCGTCCGCCTGTTTCAGGAAGGTAACATTAAGGGGGCTCTGGCGGTTTTTGAACAAGCCATAATAAAAATACCTGATAATCAAACGATTATTTTAAATATGATAAAAATCATTATTCATGATATTAAGACCTCTAAACCTGACCCTGAAAAAATCATGAGCGCCCAGTCCTATATCAACAAGGCCATTCAAGTAGGCATATCCCATAATCAAATCAGCGGACTTCAGACAGAACTGAATACCATTGAATATAAAACTCATCCATAACCCGCCAAAATGTCCAATACGCCTATACTTGCAATCGGTTTTCCCGCCATCCTGGCTTCTTCAGTACATGATATAAAGAATTCACTGACGACTCTTCGGGTACTGATCGGCCAGCTAGAAAATAGCCATCAAGATCCGAAGCCTACTGAATTTAAGCAATTAGAATTTGAAACCAATCGCATGAACAATAGCCTCATGCAGTTACTGACGCTTTATAAAATTGACTTATCCCAATTTAATCTGGCTATAGACGAGCATAGTGCCGCAGACATAGTGGAAGATGTTGTCGCCCAGCAATCCACCTTATTATCCTTAGGCAACATTCAACTCATTACCCAATGCGATGACGACCTGTTGTGTTATTGCGACAATACCCTGATCAGTAATGCCCTCTGTACACTGGTCAATAACGCACAACGCTATTGCAAAAGTAAAATCCTGCTTTCTGTAAGCAAGGAAGATGATTATATTGTTTTTTGCATAGAAGATGATGGCAAGGGTTACCCTGAAAACCTGATGCCGTCCGAGCACCAACAACTCCCCCAGATTGATCTGGCTAATGGCAACACCGGATTAGGATTGTTTTTTACCGAGACCATTGCACAATTACATGTCAAAGGCCCCAATAGCGGATTTATTACCACCGACAACCATAGCCAGCTTGGCGGAGCCCGATTTAAACTGTATTTGCCATAGGTTAATAAAGACGAAAGGCGAAGGGCGAAGGGCGAAAAAAACTAAACTTCAAATTCCGTCGCCTTTCGCGGCAAACATCAGACAAACCGCTAGCAGCGTTTCCCAGGAATCTCCTTGCTGCTGACCTTTAATCTGCCGATCCGCCTTTGCACTCAACAGCAATATGCTGTTGAGATCATGTTCACCCAACCGGCTCAACGCATCACTGACCAGCTGCTGGCGCTTGTCCCAGATTTGGTTATTTTTGAAAACCAGCGCTTTATTTTGCCCCTGAGCTAACGCCTGTTTAATCCTGATAAATACCCGAGCTTCCCGCGTTAAGGCCCACAATACCACCGGAGCCGCAACGCCTTCCGCCTGCAAGCCGGACAATATCTTTAAGATCCGCCCGACTTTGGCTGCCAGTACGCTATCCATCAGTTTAAACACATCGAACCTGGAACTGTCGGCCACCACGTCAAAAATTTGCTGTTTGCTAAGGTGTCCTTCACCGTACAACACGTAAAGCTTTTCTATTTCCTGAGCGGCCGCCAACAGATTGCCTTCAATTCGGGAAGCCAGTATCTTGATGCCTTCTGCTTCAGCCTGTAGCCCGCGTCGCAGCATTCTTTGCTGCAACCAGCGCATCAAGTCCTGGCCTTCTAACGGCCAGACCTGAATAACACACCCGGCCTTATCCAAAGCCTGAAACCAGCGCGATTTTAATGAGGCACCGGCCATCTTTGCGGCAGTGATCAGCAGCAGCGCATCTTCCGGCAGGCGTTCACAATAAGCGATTAAAGCCTTAGAACCCTCGGTACCCGGCGTACCGGTGGGCAACCTTAAATCGATGATTTTCTTATCGGCAAAAATGGATAAAGAACCTGCCGACTCGGTTAAGTCATGCCATAAAAACCCGGTATCCGCAACCAGGACCTCGCGGGTATCGTAACCTGCTTTTCGTGCCGCCGCCCTGATCGCATCGGCTATCTCGCCCAGCTGCAAAGGCTCATCGCCGCTAATAAAATAAATTGGCGACAAGCCCTTTTGCAAAGCTGCCGCTATTTGATCTGGCTTGAGCCGCATATTATTTTGCGCCTGCCTCTAATACGACCCTAGCACGATTAACGATGGTATTGACTGCCTGCAGATACATTTCATTACGGATCATGGCTTCTTCATTATCTTTGGCAATAACAAATTGCTGATCATTGTAATATGCACGCCTGATGTCAACCGTCTGCCGTTCCATTAACAGCGCGTCACCGGCATTGGCCAATTCATAGTCCAGGCGATAGTTAAGCTCAAACTCGTTAGACTTGCCGCGAGCACTCAGCGATAAGACGCGCCGATTAAACTCTTCGTTAAATATTTTGATAACAATGCCCGCTCCCTGACGAGAACTGGCAAGCTGACCGGAAGATGACTTCATGACCTGACTAAATTGCTCATGTAACGGCCCGGACCCGCCCTCTACATAGACATTTTTCATATTTTCAGGCAATTGAAAAGCGCCCCGCAAATGATAGCCGCAAGCGCTCAATAACAAAGCTAAACCTAAGATGACTGCTTTTTTTGTTAACACTGGTTTCCCCTTAAATGTTTCAATCCACACCCGACCTCATCCATCGAGTGACAACCGCCCACGGATAGAGGTCGGTGGATGAATAGAACAAGATTCAAGGCTAAAGGCGACGGAACCTGAAGTTTAGGTTTTTTCGCCCTTCGCCTTTTGCCTAAACAACAATATTGACCAATTTATTAGGCACCACTATCACCTTTCTAACCGGCTTGCCTTCAATAAAGCGCTTAACCTGTTCATCATTCAACGCCATTGCCTCTATTTCATCTTTAGTCGCGGTGACCGAAACCTTGATCTTGCTGCGCAATTTACCGTTAACCTGCAGCACCAACTCCAAAGTATCCTGCGCCAAAGCCGTCATATCAACTTCCGGCCATGATGCACTAACTACGGCTTGCTGATGCCCCAAATCCAGCCACAATTGATGGCAAATATGCGGCACGATCGGCGACAACATCAACACAATGGCTTCCAATGCCTCCTGCCGAATCGCCTTGGCATTATCGGAGTCATCGACAAATTTAGCCAAGGTGTTGATCAGCTCCATATTCGAGGCAATAACGGTATTAAAGGTATAGCGTCGGCCAAAATCGTCGGTCACTTTCTGGATAGTCAGATGCAGTGATCGACGTACTGTCTGTTGCTGTTCGGTTAATGCCTGTTTATCGAGCGGCACCGTAGAACCACCGGCCTCACTATGCTGATAAGCCTGTTTCCACAGCCGCTTCAGGAATCTGAATGCGCCCTCTACGCCACTGTCAGACCATTCCAGCGATTGCTCCGGAGGCGCTGCAAACATGATAAACAGCCGCACGGTATCTGCGCCGTATTGATCGATCAGGCCTTGCGGATCGACAGTATTGCCCTTGGATTTGGACATTTTACTGCCGTCTTTGAGCACCATGCCTTGCGTCAGCAGTTTTTTAAACGGCTCGTCACAAACCAGCAAGCCTTCATCGCGCAATAATTTGGTATAAAACCGCGCATACAACAAATGCAAAATAGCGTGTTCGATACCGCCGATATAATGATCGACCGGCAGCCAGTATTTGGCGCTTTCATCGAGCATAGAATCCGGGTTATTGCCGGCAAAACGCGCGAAATACCAGGACGACTCCATAAAGGTATCGAAGGTGTCGGTTTCCCGATGCGCATCTTTGCCGCATGACGGACAAGCCACATGGGAAAAAGTCGGATGTCCGACCAGCGGCGATTGCGAGCCGTCCAGCACCACATCTTTAGGCAACTCTACCGGCAGGTCTTGCTCAGGAACAGCAACCGTACCGCAGTCGTCGCAATAAATAACCGGGATCGGCGCACCCCAGTAACGCTGACGGGAAACGCCCCAGTCGCGCAGGCGGAAATTGGTTTTCCGTTGACCTTTATGATCTTTTTCCAGGGCTTCTGAAATAGCCGCAAACGCCTGCTCGGAAGTCAAACCATCAAACGCGCCTGAATTTTTTAACACGCCTTTTACGGTATAAGCCTGCTCTGAACAATCGTCGGCGACTTCACCGTCTTTGGCAAAAACCACCTGTTTGATCGCGATACCGTACTTAAGCGCGAACTCGAAATCGCGTTGGTCATGAGCAGGAACAGACATCACCGCACCGGTGCCGTAACCCATCAACACGAAATTGGCAATCCATACCGGAACGGGTTCACCGGTGATCGGATGCAGCGCTTTAATACCGGAATCAATACCGCGTTTTTCCATGGTTTCCATGGCCGCTTCCGAGGTTTCCATCATCTTGCAATCGGCTATGAATGCGCTGATGTCAGCATTGCTTGCTGCGGCTTTTAACGCCAGAGGATGTTCCGCTGCTACGGCAAGATAGGTCACCCCCATCAGCGTATCGGGACGCGTGGTATAGATGCTGACAGGCTCAGAATCAGGCACAGGGAAATTCATCTCCACGCCTTCAGAGCGACCTATCCAGTTAACCTGCATGGTTTTGACCTGTTCCGGCCAGCCATCCAAGGCTTCCAGGGAGCTGAGCAATTCATCCGCATAGGCAGTGATTTTTAAAAACCATTGGGCAATTTCTTTGCGTTCGACCGGGGTATCGCAACGCCAGCAACAGCCATCAATGACCTGCTCATTAGCCAGAACGGTTTTATCATGCGGACACCAGTTGACCGGTGCGGTTTTTTTATAAACCAGACCTTTGTTCAGCAACTTCAGAAAAAACCATTGCTCCCACTTGTAATATTGCGGATCGCAAGTGGCTAATTCGCGGTTCCAGTCATAGCCGAAACCCAGCCGTTTGAGCTGGTCGCGCATATAGTCGATGTTGCTGTAGGTCCAGTCGGCAGGATGTACGCCGTGCTGCATTGCGGCATTTTCTGCCGGCAGACCGAATGCATCCCAACCCATAGGCTGCATAACATTTTTGCCCAACATACGCTGATAGCGGCTGATAACGTCGCCAATAGTATAATTACGGACATGCCCCATGTGTAATTTACCGCTGGGATAAGGGAACATGGCCAAGCAATAATACTTAGGTTGCGTCGATGATTCCGACACATTAAATACGCCTGAAACTTCCCAGGCGGCCTGTACTTCTTGCTCGATTGCCAACGGCTTATAATTTTCTTGCATCCTTCTCGTCTTTTACCAGTCAAAAGCGTTAGAATACCGTACAGTTACTTAAATCTAAAGCGCCATTTTCAGGAGTTGAACCTTATGAATAAAAACAAACTAGTCGCCGCCTATACCGATTTTATGAAGCATCTCCATGAAACCATGGAAGATACGCTGCATTCTTTTGCCGAAGCGCTGGAAATATCAAAAGAAAAAACTCGCAAAGACAGTGACTTGACCAGCGATGAACTGGACAAGGTTTCAGAGTTTGTTCAACGTGATATTGAACATGCAGCACACGGCTTGTCACCTAAAGAAGATAACGACTCCCTGTCCGAGTGGTTTAAATTCGATATTGAATTGATTGAAAACTTCGCTCTGGATGCTTTTTTAAGTCTTGCCGATAAAACCCGTCTGGAACTGGCAAAACTTGAACAATTAGCGGAAGCGCACACTTATCACAGCGGCGACATTACCATACCGGGAACCTTTGTCTGTGACGACTGCGGCAAAGAAATTGCGTTTAAAACACCCAGTGAAATCCCCGAATGTCCGCAATGCCATGGTAAAACCTTTATCCGCATTTGATATTAACGGCCTAAGCCTTATAATGCGAACCTTAACTATTTGATTTAACGGGAATAACATGCGCAGAGTCATTTTCAACCAGAAAGGCGGCGTCGGCAAATCTACTATTACGTGCAATTTAGCCGCTATCAGTGCTGTTGAAGGCAAGCGCACCTTAGTGATCGATCTCGATGTTCAGGGCAATTCAACACAATACCTGCTCGGCAATAAAATCAGCGATAGCGATAAAACGATTGCCCGCTTCTTTAAAGATTGCCTGAGCCTGTCCCTGTTTGGCGGCGGCTCATCAGGTTCCGGTCTTGAAAGTGCTATTCATCAGACTCCATTCCCCAACCTGTTTGTGATTCCATCCCACCCCGAGCTTGAACCGTTGCAAGGCCGTTTGGAATCGCGGATGAAAATCTTTAAATTAAAAGAAGCGCTGGAAAAATTGGAGGGCTTCGATGCTATCTATATGGATACCCCGCCTATCCTGAACTTTTACAGCCAGTCCGCCTTAATCGCCGCCGACAAATGCTTAATCCCTTTCGATTGCGACACCTTTGCCCGGGATGCCCTGTATTCGCTGATGCAGGTGGTAGCTGAGATTAAGGCCGACCATAATCAAAATCTTGAGATTGAAGGTATTATCGTCAACCAGTTTCAACGACAGGCTAACCTGCCCCGTCAATTAGTCGAGGAACTGATTGCCGAAGGACTGCCGGTACTGGCTGCCATGATCTCGCCATCGGTCAAGGTCAGGGAATCGCACTCAGAATCAAAACCGCTGGTGCATTATGTACCCAATCATAAATTGACTGACGAATACCGTGCGTTACATGCGGAGCTTCACGGGAGTTGATTTGTGGACGCACCGTCGTTCATCGTTATTCTCCCACGTTCCGCTGATGCCAAAATCCCCAGACAAGGGACAAGAAACCCGGGTAAAGGTTTTTTAAGGACGTTGCAGATAGCTGGAGTGCAGGCTTCGCCTGCAAGCGCAAGCAAAGCTTGCACTCCAGCTGCAATAAGGCCGTGTTCAATAGGTAAGACTTAAGCCAGAGCGGAGGCGGCCCGTGCATCCTTACCAAAATCGCGGAGCGTCTCTGGCAGCATACTAATCACCTCATAATCACATCACATCCCCAACACCATGAACACCCCCACACCAGCAAACCTTAAACCCTGGCTACTCCCCATCCTGTCCGGCATTCTGATCGGTACCAGTTATATCCCCTTCCCGCCCTGGGCCTCTTTATTCTGTTTTATACCGTTATGGATTTTCTGGAGTCAGCAAACCCGCTTAAAAAACGTTTTTCTCGGCGGCATGATTACCTCATTCGTGTTTACGCTGATCGGCTTTAACTGGGTCACTTACCTGTTACATGAGTTTGCCCATCTGGACTGGCCAGTAGCAGTCGTCGGCATGGTGGTCTATGGCTTGATCGCCCACTTGTTTGTGCCGCTGGCCGGTGTGCTGTGGTTTTGGGGGCAACAAAAATTTAACTGGTCAAAGCGGCTCTCGCTGGGACTGATGGCGTTGATCACCACGCTGTGTGAAGCCTATTCGCTGACCCTGTTCGACTGGAACTTCGGCTACTCCTGGTATGGTTCAAACATTCCCGTTTACCATTGGGCGGAAATCATCGGCTTTAGCGGACTCAGCGCCGCCACCCTGCTGTGCAATCTGCCGCTTTATATTGCCTGGGAAAAGCGCACACAAAACACCGGCAAGATGATCTTAGCGACTGTCGTTACCGGTTTTGTGCTACTGAATATCGGTGGCCTGTGGCTTAAAAACAGACTGCCGCAACCGGACGCATCATTTAAAACCCTGCTGGTTCAGGCTTATATCGACAATACAGAAAAACTGGCCGCAGAGTTAGGCCAGGGCTTTGGCAAGGAAATATTCAACCGCTATATCACCCTGACCGATAACGCACTCAAAGCCCATCAAGACGCCAAAATCGACTTCGCCCTGTGGCCTGAAACCGCCTTTCCGGCCTTGCTGGGCGAGCAATTTAAAGACGACGACTATCCCGTAGCGCTGGCGCAGTTTCTTCATCAGCGACAACTGCCGCTGATTACCGGCGCTTATAGCGTCGATGAACCATCCCGCCTGATTACCAATTCGTTATTTGTGTTGAATAAAGATGGTGAGATCGTGCCGCCGCATTACAGCAAATCGATCTTGCTGGCTTTTGGCGAATACATCCCCGGCGAACAATTTTTTCCTGAAATCCGCAACTGGCTGCCGACCACAGGGCATTTTGCCCGAGGCCACGGCCCAACTAACTTGCTGAACTGGAACGGCTATAAAATGGGTGCGCAAATCTGCTACGAAAGCCTGTTCCCCGGATTCACTCGCTCACTGGCGGAGCTTGGCGCCCAGTTCATCGTCAATGTCACCAATGATTCCTGGTACGGCACCTGGCAGGAACCCTACCAGCACATGTACATGACCTTGGCACGCGGAGTGGAATTTCGTCGTCCGGTATTACGCGTCACCAACACCGGCATTTCCACGGTATCGCTGGCATCCGGAGAAATCCTGGAACGTTCGCCGATACATCAAGCCTGGACTGGCTTATACGACGTGCCTTATCTGAAGAACCCGCCAACCACCTTTTATCAGAACTGGTTCTGGCTGGTGCCGGGTTTATTATGGGGAGCGTTGGTTTTATTATTAGGCATTGGGATGGTAAAGCGCCTGGATAATAATTAAGCCCTGTAGGGTAGATTCGCAGCATGACAATCCACCGCGCGTCGGGCAGGCTGTAATCGGTGTTGTGGTTGATTGACGGTTTGCGTTACGAAAAACCACCCTACAAATTATGACCTTACTTGGTTTTCACCTTTATGGTGGCAACAGACACGGTTTTGCCTTCGGAATGCAACATGACGCTCAGCAGTCCTGGAATATTATCCCAGCGCATCACATGTTCATTACTAAAGCTCGCATCCTTTACAGGGAGCCCAAGCATTACCAAAGTATCTTTGCTGTATGGCGCATTAGCCAGACTCCCTTTTACGGTAGTTTCACTGACCTTTCCGTCGATAAATTCAACACTGACACTGACATCACCGTCCTTGAATGAACAGTGCAAGGCGGATTGTTCCTTGACACAGAAAGCGGGATCGCCCAGTAACGCTAATGCCTCCGCTTTGGTTTTACCTTCAACCTTATGACTGTAGGCGGGACTGCGAAACGTCCCGTTTACGGTAATCCAGTCTGCTTTTCCGTCAATGAAGACAATTTCAATTTCATCTTCCTGAAATGAGCAGTTCAGCGCTGATTCTGACTTGGCACAGAAAACAGGCTCACCCAGTAACACCTCAACTTCCGCTTGGGTTTTTCCCGCCAGCTTCGGAATATCAAATAACACCCCAGCAGGTGGCTGCTCTGTTGTTGGGTTTTGCTGGATGTTCTTGGCGTCCACCGTCATGACCATGGAAAACAGCGCAAGAACCGCTATCGGGTACTTGATAAAAGCGGACATTAAGATGCTAACACCCCATCACTTAAGAAAGCCCCAAAACATCCTGCATGTCGTACAAACCGCTGTCCTTATCGGCCAACCAAATCGCCGCCCTGACCGCGCCATTGGCAAAGGTCATGCGGCTGCTGGCTTTATGGGTGATTTCGACCCGCTCGCCGTCGTCGGCAAACATCACGGTATGCTCGCCGACGATATCACCGGCTCTAATGGTTGAAAAACCGATGGTTTTCCTGTCCCGCTCGCCGGTATTGCCTTCCCTGCCGTAAATCGCACAATCTTTTAAATCCCGACCTAAGGCATCGGCGATCACTTCACCCATACGCAATGCGGTGCCGGACGGCGCATCGACTTTATGCCGGTGATGGGCTTCGATCACTTCAATGTCGGTATAATCGCCCATGACTTTAGCGGCCAAAGCCAGCAACTTAAGCGACAGGTTCACGCCGACACTCATGTTGGGCGCCATGACTATCGCCACGTCTTTAGCCGCTTCGCTGATCAGCGCCTTTTGCGCATCGCTGTAACCGGTGGTGCCGATAACCAGCTTTTTGCCGGCCTGCCGACAGGTCTCGATAAAAGCCATTGAGGCATCGGGACGGGTAAAATCGATCAATACGTCGAATTGATCGACAACCGACGCCAAATCATCGACGACTTTAATACCGACCACGCTGATGCCAGCCAATTCACCGGCATCCCTACCTATCGCAAGGCTCTCGGGACGGGACACGGCAGCAGCCAATTCGGCATTTTTTGCCAGCGCCGCCGCTTTAATCAAGCAAAGCCCCATGCGGCCGGACGCACCTACTACAGCAATACGCATCATGACTTATCCTGTTAGTTTATCGAAAAAACTTTTTACGCCATCAGTCCATGAAGACTCCTGCGGACTATGATGCTTACCGCCGCCGGATAAGGACTCGCTGAGCTGCTCAACCAAGGCTTTTTGTTCCTTGGTCAGATGCACGGGCGTTTCGATCTGTACCTTGCATAACAAATCGCCGACCGGCCCGCCTCTGACCGGTTTTACGCCTTTGCCGCGCAATCTGAATAATTTTCCGGTTTGCGTTTCAGCGGGAATTTTCAACAGCACTTTGCCATTCAAGGTCGGCACTTCCAGTTCACCGCCCAAACAGGCGGTAGGAAAACTGATCGGCACTTCACAATATAAATTCGCACCATCACGAGTAAAAATTGCATGTTCTTTTACCTGAACCTGAACATAAAGATCGCCGGCCGGGCCGCCAAATTCTCCGGCCTCACCTTCTCCAGCCAAGCGTATGCGATCACCGGTATCGACGCCTGCCGGGATTTTTGCCGACAAGGTTTTATTTTCCTGGACACGACCCTGTCCATGGCATGAACCGCAAGGATCTTTTATCTGTTTGCCGGAACCATGACAGGTTGGACAAGTTTGTTGGACTGAAAAGAAACCTTGTTGCATCCTGACTTGACCGTGGCCGTGACAAGTTGAGCAAGTGACAGGACTAGAACCTTTTTTAGCACCGGAACCGTTACACACCCCACAGGCAACCAACACCGGTACACGAATTTTAGCATCAGTACCGAATACGGCTTCTTCCAACGATAATTCCAGGTTGTAGCGCAGGTCCGAGCCGCGCTGAACGTTGCTCCGCTGCTGTTGCTGTCTTCCGCCGCCAAAAATGTCGCCGAAAATATCACTGAAACTTTCGCCGCCGCCAAAACCGCCGGAACGCCCGCCGCCCATCGAAGGATCAATCCCGGCATGGCCAAACTGATCATAAGCCGAGCGTTTTTTAGGGTCCGATAAAACTTCGTAAGCTTCTTTAATCTGCTTAAACTTGGCCTCAGCTTCTACCTGATTGTCTTTGTTCCTGTCTGGATGATGCTTCATCGCCTTGCTGCGATAGCTTTTCTTAATCTCTGCATCACTGGCGTTTCTGTCTACACCGAGAAGCTTGTAAAAATCTTCTTTTGCCATGGTTCAATAGTCTATTGTTGGATTTTGATGATTATCATCGTCTGGTTTTGTCCGAGATACCCCGTAAGAGGATAAGAGACTGATGACTAAACCACAAAAAGAACACGAAGGGACGCGAAGTTTTTGCTTCGCGAGCTTCGTGTTCTTCGTGGTTTCATGCCTTAAGTTAATGCCTATGTGGGGTAAGGAATACGCCCCACAAGCTACACTTTATTTCTTGTCGTCGTCTTTAACTTCTTCAAACTCGGCATCAACAACACCGTCATCCGCAGGATGCTCTGAAGAAGCATGAGCACCGGATGCGTGTTCTTCCGATGCCGATTTTTGTGCGTAAACGCGTTCAGCCAGCTTACCTGATAACTCGGTTAAGTCATTGGTTTTGGCTTCGATTTCCGCTTTATCATCGCCTTTAGCCGCAGTTTTCAATGCTTCAATCGCATGTTCAATGCTGGTTTTTTCATCATCGGCTACTTGATCACCCAATTCTTTCACTGATTTTTCAGTCGCATGAATCATACCGTCCGCATGGTTGCGAGCGTGAACCAATTCGGTCAGTTTACGATCTTCATCGGCATGGGCTTCGGCATCTTTAACCATGCGATCAACTTCCTCATCGGACAAACCGCTGGAAGCCTTAATCACGATGGATTGTTTTTTGCCGGTCGCCTTGTCTTTGGCTGACACATTCAAAATACCGTTAGCATCAATGTCGAATGCGACTTCAATTTGCGGAACACCGCGCGACGCTGGTGGAATATCGGCCAGATCAAAACGCCCCAGCGATTTATTTGCCGCTGCGACTTCGCGCTCACCTTGCAATACATGAACGGTCACTGCCGTTTGGTTGTCATCTGCGGTAGAAAAAACCTGCGATGCATTGGTTGGGATCGTGGTGTTTTTCTCAATCAGCTTGGTCATGACACCGCCCATCGTCTCGATACCCAGCGATAACGGGATAACATCGAGCAGCAACACATCTTTAACGTCGCCGGCCAAAACACCCGCCTGGATCGCAGCACCCAAGGCTACCGCTTCATCTGGGTTAACGTCTTTGCGTGGTTCTTTGCCGAAAATGGATTTTACCATTTCCTGTACTTTCGGCATACGGGTTTGACCGCCAACCAAAATCACGTCGTCAATATCCGATGCCGATAACTTCGCGTCTTTCAGCGCCATTTCGCAAGGGCCTTTAGTCCGGTTAATCAGCTCTTCAACCAGCGATTCCAATTTGGCTCGTGTCAATTTAACATTCAAATGCTTGGGACCTGAGGCATCTGCGGTAATGTAAGGCAGATTCACATCAGTTTGTTGGCTTGAAGACAATTCAATCTTGGCTTTTTCCGCCGCTTCTTTCAAGCGTTGCAAGGCTAATGGATCGTTATGCACATCAACGCCGCTTTCTTTTTTGAATTCTGAGGCCAAAAATTCAATGATTCTTGAGTCGAAATCCTCACCGCCCAGAAACGTATCGCCGTTAGTTGATAACACTTCGAACTGATGCTCGCCTTCTATCTCGGCAATTTCAATAATGGAAATATCAAAGGTACCGCCGCCCAGATCATACACCGCAATTTTGGTGTCGCCTTTAGGCTTATCCATACCAAAAGCCAGTGCAGACGCAGTCGGCTCATTGATAATACGTTTAACTTCAAGACCGGCAATACGACCGGCATCTTTAGTGGCCTGACGTTGTGAGTCGTTAAAATAAGCCGGTACGGTAATAACCGCTTCGGTGACTTCTTCGCCTAAATAAGCTTCAGCATCTTTTTTCAGCTTCATCAAAATACGCGCTGAAATCTCGGGAGACGCCATTTTTTTGCCGTGGACTTCAACCCACGCATCGCCATTCTCAGCTTCGACGATTTTATAAGGCACCATTTTGATGTCTTTTTGTACAACATCGTCTTTAAAACGACGACCGATCAAACGCTTAATCGCAAATACAGTATTTTTTGGATTGGTAACCGCCTGACGTTTTGCCGACTGTCCAACCAATACTTCATCATCACTGGTAAAAGCGATAATGGAAGGTGTAGTACGTGCACCTTCGCTGTTTTCAATCACTCTTGCTACGCCGTTTTCCAATACTGCAACACACGAGTTTGTTGTTCCTAAATCTATGCCGATTATTTTAGCCATTGAGTTCTCCAGACTTGAATATATTTAAAAAGTAAAAGTTGTTACAACTATGAGGTTGCTTTATTTGATTTCAAGCCTGCTCATCAATGCTAGGACTATCCGTCGGCTTTTTTTCGGCTGCTTTGGCAACCAAAACCATGGCGGGGCGAAGCAAGCGCCCGTTCAACACATAACCTTTTTGGAAAACGTTAACCACGGTATTCGGCTCCGCGTCTTCGACAACCTGCATCGCCATGGCCTGATGCAGTTCGGCATTAAACGGCTGACCGATCGGATCAATCGCTTCAATTTTGAATTTTGCAAATGCTGATTCGAATTGCTTAATCGTTAATTCGCTGCCTTCACGGAACTTTTTCACGTCTTCGCTATCGCCGGTTGCAGCCTGCAAGCCCAACACCAAGCTATCTAATACCGACAATAACTCTTTGGCAAAGCCGGTTAAGGCAAATTTATGCGCATCTTCCAGATCCTTTTGGGTTCTTCTTTTCAGGTTTTCCATTTCCGCCTGTATACGAACCGCTTTGTCCCAGTTTTCCTGAGCTTTTTGCTCAGCTTGGGCCAAGGCCTGCTTTAACTCGTCAACCGTAAACTCATGTTCGGTTAACTCAGTATGCGGCTCTGCAACCGTTTCGCTTTCAGTTTCAGTTTCAACCTGAGATTCAGGCGCTTCCTGATCAGTACTCATTATTTATAGCTCCTTAACATTGAAATTAATATCCATGCCACACGGCACAAAAACAGATGTTATTTATAGTGGGGCCTTTGATTTTGGATTCAAGGCGGCACCCAACAATTTTGCCGTCACATCGACAAAAGGGATGATTTTCTCGTAGGCCATACGCGTCGGTCCGATAACGCCCAGCACTCCGACTACTTGATCATCGACCGAATACGATGACGTCACCAGACTACAATGATCAAAAGCCCGATAGCCGGATTCTTCGCCAATAAAGATTTGCACACCATCGGCTTTCATACACTGATCCAGCAAATGGATCACGCCCTGCTTTTGACTAAACGCTTCAAACAGTTGTTTTAGTCTATCCATATCGGATAACTCGGAAAAACCCATCAAATTAGTTTCGCCGGTCAGCACATAATCGTCTTTGTCTTTGTCATTGTCCTGATCGAAAGCCAGTTGTGCCATCTTGACTGCATCCAGCAGACCTTGATTCATGCCGGGCTTTCCTGCCCGACACCCTTCGGGTAAATGCAAATCTGTTCCAGACAGATTTGTCATGCCGGGCTTTCCTGCCCGACACCCTTCGGGTAAATGCAAATCTGTTCCAGAC
>JAQSDX010000011.1:0-15466 GCA_029946125.1 Candidatus Methylobacter titanis | reverse complement strand
GACAGCTTGGTCATGCGTTCCTGATCTTCCTGCAACTCGTTTAAAACCGCTTTACGCACCGCATCCAAACTGCGACCGGAATAAATTGAATTTAAATAATTGGCTGCCTGCTGTAATTCGGCAGGACTAAATACTTTAGAGGTATGAATGATTTTATTATGAACTTCCTGCTCATTGGTCACAAAAATGACCAATACACGGGTATTAGATAAAGACAAGAACTCGATATGCCGCAAACACACCTTCTCTCTTTTGGGCAGAGTCACCACCCCGGCCATCTGCGTTAATTCTGACAGTAGACGTGACGCGACGCCGATCATATCACTGTTGTCATCACTTACCGACAAGCCTTGATACAACCGGGTTAAATCTTTCGCTCCCAACGGTTTAACCGTCAACAAGGTATCGACAAACAAGCGATAACCGCTAACCGTAGGCACCCGTCCCGCCGACGTATGCGGCGAATGCAACAACCCCAGATCTTCCAGATCGGCCATGACATTGCGAATAGTTGCCGGACTTAACTTTACACCCAAATCTTTTGATAAAACCCGTGAACCCACCGGCTGACCATCACTAATATAACGCTCGACCAACGCTTTCAATAGCTGTAGCGATCGCTCATTTAAAACCTGATTACCCACACTAACCTCTGCGACTAAATTTAGCACTCCACTAAGACGAGTGCCAGCGAGGCAAAGTATCAGCTCACCGGGCTATTGTCAATAAACCTAAAAACCGGCAGCGCTACTCCATTACAGGCCGTTAGAAATGACAACGTAGCTTTCAACATAGAGAGCTAAGCCATCCTTTTTATCTCAACAAATGCTTCACAGCGTCTCTTTCTTCTTTTAATTCAGCTTCACTAATCCGCATTCTGTGCAGGCTAAACTCGTTAATATCCAGACCTCTTACTATAGTAAACTCGCCGTTAACTACCGTTACCGGGAAAGAATAAACCAACCCGGATTCAATGCCATAATTGCCGTCCGATACTACCCCCATGCTCACCCAGTCGCCTGGCTCGGTACCCAAAGCCCAAGTTTTCATCTGGCCTATCGCTGCATTTGCAGCCGATGCAGCGCTGGATTGTCCCCTTGCCTTAATAATTTCTGCCCCACGCTGCTGAACGATAGGAATAAACTCATTGACATACCAATCATTATCAACCAAAGACAAGGCATTCTGCCCTTTGACCCTAGCATAATGAATATCAGGATACTGCGTAGTCGAGTGATTACCCCAGACAGTCATGTTTTTTACATCAGCCGGTAAAACGCCGCATTTCTCCGCTAATTGGCTTAACGCCCGATTATGATCCAATCTCGACATGGCAGAAAAATTTTCCGCCTTCAAGTCCGGCGCATTATTCAACGCAATCAGAGCATTGGTGTTGGCTGGATTACCGGTGACCAAGACCTTTATCTTTCTGTTTGCGACTTCATTCAAGGCTTTACCTTGAACCGCAAAAATTTCCGCATTCACTTCCAATAAATCTTTGCGCTCCATGCCTGTTCCTCTTGGCCTTGCGCCAACCAAAAAGGCATAATCGACATTTTTGAAGGCTACTTTGGGATCGTCTGTGACTTCAATGCGATGCAGCAAAGGAAAAGCGCAATCTTTTAACTCCATGACTACGCCTTGCAAGGCATTCATTGCCGGGGTTATTTCAAGCAGATGCAACACAACCGGCTGGTCGGGGCCTAACAACGCACCAGCAGCCAATCGAAACAGCAAAGAATAACTAATTTGTCCTGCGGCGCCTGTTACAGCAATGTGAACGGGTGTTTTCATCTGTTTTTCCTTTGATTTTTATAATTTTTTTTCGATAAAGCTAGTCAAGATAACCTGAAAATATTGCAACGACCCCCCATTCCCAACAACTGCATTCCACTCACCCCAACAGTTTAAGCAGAAACAGTCTCGCGGTGTACTGATCACACCTAACAACCACAACATAATTCCTTTTTTACAGATAATAACGAAGATAAGCCTCTCCTAGCAAGCATATCAAAAAAACGCGCATCAGATTGCAAGCTGTGTCTAAGCGGGAATCGGGCTAAATAAGGCAGTGTTTTGTTTATCGAGTATAATAAGCCGGTTTAATAATCGTATTCACGCACACCAGACCAACCTATTACAGGCAAGTTAATGAAAAAACTGTTATTCCAATTCGATACCGACACTCACCCTTCAGTTTTCGATACGGTTGTAGCCTATGATGGCGGTGCAGATCATGTCATCGGGCATGGAGGATTGACGCCTGAAAACATCACGGCTCTGGTAGAAGGCACCATATTTACTCGTGCGCCCAAGGACAAGAAAAATACGGCCATTTTTGTCGGCGGCAGCGACATGATTGCCGGTCAAGCATTATTTATTGCTGTGCAAAAACACTTTTTCCCCGGCTTTCAGGTTTCCGTCATGCTCGACAGTAACGGCAGCAACACCACAGCCGCCGCCGCTGTTGCCAAACTTGCAACCAGTGGAACCCTGGCCGGAAAAAAAGCGGTGGTACTGGCAGGTACAGGCCCGGTAGGACAACGTGCTGCGGCGATGCTGGCTATGGAAGGTGCGAATGTTTCCATAACCGGTCGTAAAATGGAGCGTGTCGCACTCGCCTGCGACAACATGAAAGCACGCTTTGGCGTAAACCTGACGCCTGTTGAAGCATTCGATAATGCTGCAAGAGCCAAAGCCATTGAACATGCAAACATCGTTTTTGCAACCGGTGCCGCTGGTGTAGAGCTTCTTTCGACAGACCAATGGCAGCATAACTCCCATATCGAAATGATAGCCGATGCCAACGCCACTCCACCTCTTGGCATCGGCGGCACTGATGTGATGGACAAAGGCGACCTGCGCAACGGCAAAATCATCTGGGGCGCTATCGGTTTCGGCTCACTAAAACTGGCCTTACACCGCGCCTGTATCGCAAAACTATTTGACGACAACAAGCAGATTTTCGATGCCGAAAATATCTTTGCGCTAGCTAAAGACATGGCATAAACAGCGACAGAATCTAATATGAGTCCTTTACCCGATCCGGCATTAATGAGACAAGATGCTGTCAGCATTTTTCAGGCAGGTATAACCGCAGCTGATCCTTATCAGGCTGTTAAACGCTATCTTGTCCCGGAACTGCTTGGCAATTATTCAAAAGTTCATCTTATCGCTTTCGGCAAGGCTGCCTGCGCAATGGCTCAGGCAGCACAGGAAATTATTCCTGCCGACAGACTGGCCGGTAAAGGCATAGCCGTTACCAATTATGAAAATGTAACCCGTATCGATAATGTCGAGGTGATCGGCGCAGCGCATCCGCTGCCTGATGCCGCAGGTCTTAACGCTGCGCAGCTCATTGCGGATCGAGTGCGTGATGCTAAAGCAAATGAACTGGTGCTGGTACTGGTGAGCGGCGGCGGTTCGGCGCTGATTCCCTACCCTGCGGGCCAGATTACCTTGCAGGAAAAGATTGCCACCACCGATTTGCTGCTGGCCTCTGGCGCAACCATCAACCAGATTAACTGTGTACGCAAACATTTGTCGCAACTCAAAGGCGGCGGCTTGGCTAGACTAGCCGCTCCTGCTCATGTGCACGCGCTGATTTTATCCGATGTATTGGGCGACGATTTAAGCGCCATTGCCAGCGGCCCCACTGTTGCTGACAACAGCACTTACGCCGATGCAATTGAGGTTTTTAAAGTCAAAGGCGTTTGGGAGCAAGTGCCAATCAATGTCCGCCAGCATCTGGAACAAGGCAAGCTGGGCGCTATTGCCGAAACACCGAAGCCGGGCGATTATATTTTTAAAAATACCGGACATACCCTGATCGGCAGCAATGCCATCAGCGTCAATGCGATGCTGCAAGCGGCTAAGAATCTGGGCTACGAGACCGAGCTGTACAGCGATCATCTATGCGGCGAAGCCAGGACTGTGGGGGCGACTTTAGTCGCCCGATGTGTCGAAGGGCGACTACCAAAAATAGGCGCTTTAGGCGAAGTCTCCCTACAAAACCAAGCCATAGCCTTGCTGGCAGGCGGCGAAACCACCGTCAGCCTAAAAGGCAAGGGACGCGGCGGCCGCAATCAGGAAATGGCGCTGGCTTTTGCAATTGCCGTAGAACAACACGGTTTAACCGGCAATTGGGTATTCCTTAGCGGCGGCACCGACGGCCGTGACGGCCCCACCGATGCGGCAGGCGGCATCGTTGACCGAAACACGATAAAACGCATGGTTCAAGCAGGCGTAAACCCAATCGAGTTGCTTGAAAATAATGACTCATATACCGCTTTAAAAGCGTCTGGCGACCTAGTGAATACCGGCGCGACAGGCACCAATGTCGCCGATCTGCAAATACTGCTGATCCAGCCTGCACCTTAAACAAAAAATATTAATCCAGGAGAACACTATGTTTAAAAAATCAATGACTATCAAAGGCTTCGATGATGAATTATTCCAGGCCCTCGAAGAAGAGCGTCAACGCCAGGAAGACCACATCGAACTGATCGCTTCCGAAAACTATTGCAGCCCACGGGTCATGGAAGCGCAAGGCTCGCAGTTAACCAACAAATATGCCGAAGGCTATCCCGGCAAACGTTACTACGGCGGCTGTGAATTTGTCGATAAAGCCGAGCAATTAGCCATCGACCGAGCCAAAGAATTATTCGGCGCCGATTACGCCAACGTCCAACCGCATTCAGGCTCACAAGCCAATATGGCGGTATTCATGGCCCTGATTCAACCGGGCGACACCATCCTGGGCCTAAGCCTTGCCGATGGCGGCCATTTAACCCATGGCGCTAAGCCCAACTTTTCGGGAAAAATCTACCACGCCATTCAATACGGCCTGCACCCTGAAACCGGCGAAATCGATTATGAACAAGTTGAAGCGCTGGCGCTGGCACACAAACCGAAAGTGCTGGTTGCCGGTTTTTCCGCCTACTCGCGTATCTGGGATTGGCAACGCTTCCGCGACATCGCCGACAAAGTGGGCGCATACCTGTTTGTCGACATGGCGCACGTCGCCGGTTTAGTTGCCGCAGGTTTATACCCTAATCCCGTGCCGATTGCGGACGTAGTCACCAGCACCACGCACAAATCCTTACGCGGCCCACGCGGCGGCCTGATTTTGTGCAAAAGCAACCCGGAACTGGAAAAAAAATTCGACTCCAACATTTTCCCAGGCATTCAGGGTGGTCCGTTAATGCATGTGATTGCGGCCAAAGCCGTGGCCTTTAAAGAAGCCATGCAACCGGAGTTTCGCGTTTATCAGCAACAGGTGATTAAAAACGCCCAAGCCATGGCCGCAGTGTTTATGAAACGCGGTTTCGACGTGGTTTCCGGCGGCACCGACGATCATTTGATGCTGGTATCCTTGATCGCCAAAGGCATCACCGGCAAAGCGGCCGATGCGGCTTTGGGCAAAGCGCATATCACCGTCAACAAAAACGCCGTGCCTAACGACCCGCAATCGCCATTCGTGACCAGCGGCATCCGTGTCGGCACGCCAGCTCCGACTACACGCGGCTTCAAGGAAGCAGAAATGATCGAAATCGCACATATGATGTGCGATGTGATGGAAAACATGGAAGACGAAAGCGTAATCGCCGCAGTGCGCGAAAAAGTCAGCAATCTGTGCGTGCGGTTTCCGGTTTATAGTTGAGCTTGCGAACCCCAACAAGGGTGTGTAAGTTTATGTTTATTGAACCAATAATCGCTAACCTAAGCTTCCATGTCCAAAGATTTAAACGGGGGATAAACTGATGACACATTCTATCCAAGAAATAACCGCAAAAATTAGCGCACTTCCTGAACCTATGCAACAAGAAGTGTTCGATTTTATTGAGTTCATACAGGCCAAAGTTGCTCGCCAAGCATTGCAGTCCAAGTATGAATCTGCCTTGTTAAGCGAGCAAGCATTAGCCACTGACTGGAATCGGCCTGAAGAGGATGAAGCATGGTCGAGTTATCAGTAGCCGATATTGTTTTTGTCTCATTCCCATTCCCATTCTCGGATTTAAGCCACGCGAAGTTAAGACCTGCGTTAGTGCTAGCCTATGCTCAACGAAACGATTGGATATTGTGTCAAATCACCAGTAACTCATATAACGACGACAAGGCTATACGGATTGATGAGGCCGATTATAAAAACGGTGGCCTGAACGTGGTCAGCTTTGTTCGACCCGGCAAACTATTCACTGCCAATATAGCGCTGATCAATAAAAACGTAGCCACGCTTACAAATGCTTCACATGAAAAAGTAATAAGCGCCATTTTACAAATGCTCAAAAATGGCCAATAGCAAAAATTCAACTAACTCCTTTTTTGAAATATAAACATGTCAGACATAGAAATTGCCCAACAAGCCAATATGAAACCGATCATCGGTTTGGTTAAAGAACAATACGGCATCGACGCCGAACACCTTGACCCTTACGGTCATTACAAAGCCAAGATGTCGCTGGAATACGTTAACAGCCTGTCCGATAAAGAAGACGGCAAACTGATTCTGGTGACAGCAATCAGCCCTACTCCGGCCGGCGAAGGCAAGACCACGACTACCGTGGGCCTCGGCGATGCAATGAACCGCATAGGCAAAAAAACCATGATGTGCCTGCGCGAGCCTTCATTAGGACCGTGCTTTGGCGTAAAGGGCGGCGCGGCGGGCGGCGGTTACTCGCAAGTGGTGCCGATGGAAGACATCAACCTGCATTTTACCGGCGATTTTCACGCGATCGGTGTGGCGCATAATCTGCTGTCGGCGTTGATCGACAACCATATCAATCACGGCAACGATCTGGACATCGACCCACGGCGCATCCAATGGAAACGCGTCGTCGATATGAACGACCGCGCGCTACGTAACATCGTGGTCGGCATGGGCGGCCCGGCTAACGGCTATTTGCGCGAGGACGGCTACGACATCGTGGTCGCTTCCGAAGTCATGGCGATTTTATGTCTGGCGACCAGCCGTGCGGATCTTAAAGAACGCCTCGGCCGTATCGTAATCGGCTATAAATCCGACAGGGTAACGCCGGTTTACGCCCGCGACCTGAATGCGCAAGGCTCGATGGCGGCCTTGTTAAAAGATGCGATCAAACCCAACTTGGTGCAAACGCTGGAAAACAATATCGCGATTATTCATGGCGGTCCGTTCGCCAATATCGCCCACGGCTGCAACACCGTAACCGCCACCAAAACCGCGCTGAAACTGGCCGATTATGTGGTGACCGAAGCCGGTTTCGGGGCCGATTTGGGCGCTGAAAAATTTATCGATATTAAATGCCGTATGTCAGGACTTAAACCCTCTGCCGTGGTGCTGGTGGCTACGGTCAGGGCGCTTAAATTCCACGGCGGCGTGGCTAAAGAAGCATTAAATCAGGAGAATCTGACGGCACTGGAACAGGGCTTTGAAAACCTTGAACGTCATTATCACAACATCACCCACCATTACGGGCTGCCTTGTGTGGTGTGCGTCAATCATTTCACCTTTGATACCGACGCAGAAATCGCCTTGTTACAACAAAAATGCGCAGCCTTGGGCGCAACATGCGTAGTTTCCAAACATTGGGCGCAAGGCGGCGCTGGTGCTGAAGAACTGGCTGAAGTGGTCAGCGACATCGTCGACAACCGCGAACCGGAATTTAATTATGTCTACGATGAAAACCTGAGTCTCTGGGAAAAAATCGAAGCCATCGCTACCAAGCTGTACGGGGCCGGCAGTGTCACCGCAAATCCTAAAGTCAAAGCGCAACTGGCGGCATGGAATGCGGATTACGGCAAGTTCCCCATTTGCATGGCAAAAACCCAAATGTCATTTTCAACCAACCCGAATGCCAAGGGCGCTCCTTCCGGCCATGTCGTTGAAATCAGCGATGTTCGTCTGGCAAACGGCGCCGGCTTTATTGTCGCGATTGCCGGCGACATGATGACGATGCCCGGCTTGCCCAAAGTGCCTGCGGCGGAAAGAATCGATATTGATGATAACGGTAAAATCACCGGATTGTTTTAGCCTCAAGCCGGGGTTCAATCTCTTGAACCCCGACCTTATCTGCTTTTATCCAAGACAGCATCAGCCTTATTAACTGATGTTACGCAGGAAAACTAAAAATCAATAACTTACGAAGCAAAAAATGAGAGTAAGTTATTGATAGCTTGTAGTCGGTGCGTAACATCAGTTATTAACAACAACGACCAACTAAGTCTATGGCGGTGAAACGCTCCGAAAGAAGCCGCCTTATTAGCCACATCCGTTCCGCTTATTACCCAATTCCAGCTTAAAAATCGACCCAATTTTACAACCCATAAATTGCTTCCATCACGCCATATTCGCTGATTCCTCTCAGCGCCCCAATCAACACACACCAGTTAAGCCTTATTCTCCGGTATAATGGTTTACTGATCTTTTGAGAAACTACCATACTTTATGTATAGATATGAGGGCCGAGTTATCCACGAAAGCCACGATGATGACGGCATTTTAGAGGTTGTCGAGCAGGATGGCGTCAGGTCGCTGCACTTCGGCTCGCCCCCCCGGCAGAGCAGCATGCTGCTGGCTGAACCAGACAAACTGCATCTGAATTATGTGCAGGCCATGACCAGCTGGCTATTATTCAAACCCACGCTTGATGACGACGCCTTGATTATCGGCTTGGGCGGCGGATCATTAACCAAGCATCTGCTGCATCATTTCCCGGAATGCCGCTTAAAAGCTATAGAATACCGGGCAAGCGTGGTTAAAATAGCGCGCAGTCATTTTGGCCTGCCTCTCGACCCGCGCCTGAAAGTGATCATCGATGATGGTGCAAAATATGTCCGCCAACGCACCGAGAGCCAAAGCGAACAATACAGCCTGATGTTTATCGATGCGTTCGACCACGACGGCATGGCCTCATCCATCTGTAATCATGCGTTTTTTGATGCCTGCAAAGCTTTATTAAAAAAAGACGGCATGCTGGTCATCAATCTTTGGGGCGGCGTTAATAAACCCTTATTCCGGCAAGTTGCCCTGTGGCTGGGACAAACTTTCGATTGGCGGATTCTATTTCTTCCGGTCAAAGATCGAGGTAATATTATTGGTTTGGCCTTTAACAAAGAGGCCCCACTTTATTCCATGAAAGATTTAAGAACCCGGGCCATCATTCTTGAGCAACTTTACCAGATTGAATTTATCGCTTATTTAAAAGAGCTCGCCAAACACAATTCCAGCGTCATCAACAACTCGATACAAAAATAATGTCTACCGCCTTAGCAACCGAACCCAACCTTTTTAGCTACCGCAAATACTGGGCGCAACGCTTCGGCATTGCCCCTGTTTTGCCGATGAGCAAAACCGAAATAGACGAACTCGGCTGGGATTCCTGCGACGTGATCCTGGTGACCGGCGATGCCTACATCGATCACCCCAGCTTCGGCATGGCGCTGATTGGACGACTGCTTGAAGCGCAGGGATTCAGGGTGGGCATCATTTCCCAACCCGACTGGACCAGCGCCAAGGATTTCATGAAGCTCGGCCGCCCGAACCTGTTTTTCGGCGTGACCGGCGGCAACATGGATTCCATGGTCAACCGTTATACCTCGGACAAAAAAATTCGCTCCAACGATGCCTATACGCCGGACGGCGCGGCGGGTAAACGTCCTGACCGTGCGGTCAACGTGTACTCGCACCGCTGCCGCGAAGCCTACAAAGACGCGCCTATCATCATCGGCGGCATCGAAGCCAGTTTGCGCCGCATCGCGCATTATGATTACTGGTCGGACAAGGTTAGAAAATCGGTGCTGCTGGATTCCAAAGCCGACCTGCTGGTTTACGGTAATGCCGAGCGCCAAGTCGTCGAAATTGCCCATCGCCTAGCTAACGGCGAAGCTATATCAGAACTAAAAGGCATACGCGGCACCGTGCATTTCGTCAAACAAATACCCGAAGGCTGGGCGGTTAAAGACTCCACCGATATTGATAAACCGGGCGCGGCGATGGTGCCTGTCGACCCGTACCAGGAACAGCCTGCGTGCGATAAAAAACCGGCACAAAGTGAGACCAACGAAAAAGTCATTCAGTTTGATAAATTGTTGCTCAGAAAGCAGCGCTCACAAACCGTTATCCGTCTGCCTGCCTACGAAACGGTAAAAGACGACCCGATACTGTATGCCCACGCCTCGCGCGTCATGCACGGCGAAACCAACCCCGGCAATGCGCGCCCGTTGATTCAACTGCACGGAACCCGGCAGGTGTGGATTAATCCGCCCCCGATTCCGCTGACCACCAAAGAAATGGACGGCGTGTTCGACTTGCCCTATTCCCGGGTGCCGCACAAAGAATACGGCAACGCCAACGTGCCCGCCTTTGAAATGATCCAGCATTCGGTCAACATCATGCGCGGCTGTTTTGGCGGCTGCACCTTCTGCTCAATCACCGAGCATGAAGGCCGCATTATTCAAAGCCGTTCCGAAGATTCCATCATCAGGGAAATTGAAGCCATCCGCGACACCTCGCCCGCTTTTACCGGCCATATTTCAGATTTAGGCGGACCTACCGCCAACATGTATCGACTGGCCTGCAAAGATCCAAAAATCGAAGCCGCTTGCCGTTTGCCCTCCTGCGTTTACCCCGGCATTTGTCCTAATTTGAATACCGATCATACGCCACTGATTAAACTCTACCGCAGAGCCCGAGCCTTGCCCGGCATCAAGAAAATCTTCATCGCCTCCGGCCTGCGTTACGATCTGGCCGTAGAATCGCCGGAATATGTCAAGGAACTGGTCACCCATCATGTCGGCGGCTATCTTAAAATCGCCCCGGAACATACCGAGCAAGGCGTGCTATCCAAAATGATGAAGCCGGGCATGGGTACCTATGACCGCTTCAAGGAAATGTTTGACCAGTATTCCAAGGAAGCCGGCAAAGAACAATACCTGATCCCCTACTTTATCGCCGCGCATCCCGGCACTACCGATAACGACATGCTTAATCTGGCGTTATGGCTAAAGCGTAATGGTTTCAGAGCCGACCAGGTGCAGGCATTCTTGCCTTCACCGATGTCCATTGCCACCGCCATGTATCACTCCGGCAAAGACACTTTGCGTAAAGTCAGTCGTAATGCTGAAGACATCGCCATACCCAAAAGCTTCAAGCAACGCCGTCTGCACAAAGCCTTCCTGCGTTATCACGACCCCAAGAACTGGCCGTTGTTGCGCGAAGCTTTAAAAGACATGGGTCGCAGCGATTTAATCGGCAATGGCAAACAGCATTTGATTCCCACCTTTCAGCCCAAAGGCACGCTAGAAATGCCTGAAAAGATTCAACGCTTTAAAACCAAATACACCGGACTGGACAATAATCGCGGGGGAAAAAGTAAATCGTATTCGATCAACAAAAATAAACCGGGAAAAAACAAAAATAATCCTTAAAAGGACTAGGCAAAGCAAAATTATTGTGTATAATACTCGCTTCTTAGCTGGTGTAGCTCAGTCGGTAGAGCAGCTGATTTGTAATCAGCCGGTCGCGGGTTCGATTCCCATCGCCAGCTCCAAAGAATTCAAAGGCTTAGGTGTTTTTCACCTAGGCCTTTTTTATTGCCCGTAGCTAAATCGTAGCTATCAGCTTCATCCCCAACCACATGAAGCGCCGACAACCGATCTACATACCCGGCCAAATGCTCACTGGATAGATGCGCATAACGCCGCACCATCTCCACCGACTCCCACCCGCCCAACTCTTGCAGCACATGCAACGGTGTACCCGCCTGCACATGCCAACTTGCCCAGGTATGCCGCAGATCATGCCAACGGAAGTCTTTAATCTCTGCCCGTTCTAATGCCTGCCGCCATGCCTTGGTATTCACTTGGGTCACAGGGTTGCTGTGATAGGTGAATACATGCGTTAAATGCGTGCCCATTTGCTCACGAATGATTACCTAGGGAGTTTTCTCAATTAAGCCAGATGACAATAAACACGAGGCTGAGCATAATCTTGCTAAGCACTCATATCGGGTTGCAATTCGGCGAAAACGCTTCACTTTTTGAAAAAATCGTTCAACGAGATTTCGTTCTTTATAAAGCGCTTGGTCACACTCTCGTGATATTTTCCGGTTCTTTTTCGAGGGAATGACTGGTACTGCCTGACTGTTTTCTATAGCGGATACAAACTGATCTGAATCATAGCCTTTGTCAGCCAATACATAGCCCGCCGTAAAACCTTCAATTAATACTTCAGCTTGAGTCTATTCGGACGTTTGTCCTGCCGTGAGCAGTAAGCGAACCGGATTACCCAACGCATCAACGGCCGCATGAATCTTCGTGCTCAAGCCGCCGCGTGATTTACCCATCACCTCTTCATTTTGTTGTTCTTTTTGCCGCGCCATGTTGATGAACCCGCACAATGCTGCCATCCACCATTAAATATTCAAGGTCAGGATCATCAGCAATGGCTGCAAACAGCTTGCTCCAAGTGCCTTTATGGGACCAGCGGTTATAACGCACATAAACCCGATGCCAATTCCCGAAGGATTCCGGCAAATCTCGCCAAGGTGAACCCGTTCGAGCAATCCATAAGACGGCTTCAATGAATTGCCGGTTATCGCTGGCTGTCACTCCGCAATCACTGGCTTTACCCGGCAAAAAATCTTTTATTCGCTCCCATTGATCATCTCTCAGAATAGTACGACTCATGATTTTCAAACCAAATACGCAATAGATTACTTCATTTGAAGTACTCGTTTAAATTTGATTGAGAACGCTCCCGCCATGAGGACTAGCTGGCAGTGCTTTGCCGTGTAAATTACCCGACGGAACTCGTCATTCTTGACAGCGAGATCTTCGATATCTTGCACAAAACCTTTCATAATGATTCCTTCTTTGCTAGCTTGCCCCTGGGGCGTTCGATGCCATTCAGAACAGGTGCACTTTTTTCGGCCTTGCTCATGGCGTGTTTTGATGTTTGTTCTTGCTTGTCATCATTTCTCTCCGGCAAACTGTTAATCAAGTAATCCTTCACCTTCAATGCAGGACAACATAATCCGTATTTTTAGCAGGGTCTGTACGCTGTCGTACAAAGCGCAATTTTTTGCTCGCGGCCATAACGCGACGTGGACAGACAAGATCGGGTACTGTGCGTCAGCGTACAGAAGAAAGCTCAACTGATCTGATGCAGTGCAAGGCAGGGCACAACGCAGCTTGCATTCGCTCCATTGTTTCATCTCACCGAAAGGGGGCCGCTATGAACCTCACCGTAACCCAAGTTCGTCGATTGCAGTGCCATCTAATTATTTTTATGAATTACATCAATTAGTTACGACACAAAGTGACGAAGTTTGGGTAAGCTCGTCGCTAGCAGCAATATTATTCCGCATCGTTTCTCGACGATCGTATGGATGGTTGGGATCTGGTAACTTTCTGCGATGAATAAGCCGCGCCGTACGAAAGTAGCACTCGCCGTCGCAGCCGCTCTAATCGGCATTCCTGTAGTGATGCTGGTCGTGCTGCTCAATTTCGACTGGAACCGCGCCAAGCCATGGCTCAATGCGCGCACCAGTGAAATGCTTGGCCGTCCGTTTGCGATCAATGGCGATCTCTCTCTGACTTGGGAAAGCCCGCTGCGGTAGGGGCGTTCGATCGGGTTGAAGGTTGGGGTAGCATAATTCCATGGCCGTATTTGGTCGCGCAAGACATTCACATCAGCAATCCTTCAAACATGAAGGCGCTTATGCCTGCTGAAATAGCCAGCATCAAGCAGTTCGCCTTTTCGCTGAACCCATTGGTGTTGCTGAAAAAGCAAATCGCTATCCCCTCTGCATTTCGAATCGACCGTCGTCAGCTTGCTGCGCGGCGTCAATGGTAAGAACAACTGGATCTTCAAGAACGACGATAAGCCATCGCCTTGGCAACTAACATTGGAACGTATCGTCATTACCAAAGGCAGCATTCATTTGAACGATGCCATCAAGCATGCTGAGGTGACCGCCGATATCGATACCATCAACGCAGATCCGGTTTATGGCGTAACATGGCGCTTACACGGTAAGCTCAATAGCGAAACAATCAGCGGTAACGGCAAAGCTGGTGCTGTGTTATCGCTGCAACACCAAACCGCACCCTACCCGATCATGGTCAATCTGTGCATGGGACAAACCGAGATCGAAGTCGCGGGCACGCTTACCAAGCCGACTGATCTGGCCGCACTCGACATGCGCTTGAAACTGTCAGGGGTGAGTATGGGTCGGCTGTATGCACTCATTGGCATCGTCTTGCCTGAGACGCCGCCCGTTTATGACGGAAGGCCATTTGATCGGAACCTTGAGCCCGCAGGGCGATCCGCTGGATTTACGAAAAATTCAGCGGTAAGGTCGGCTCCAGCGATATTACCGGCAGCCTCAAGTATCAATCGAAACAACCACGCGCCCTATTATCCGGAACGCTCGTGTCGCGCTTATTGCATTTTTCCGACCTGGCGCCCATGATCGGTGCCGACTCGAATTCCAGCAAGGCCAAGCGCGGTGAAGCCGCCGTCCAACCGGGACAAAGTTTGCCGGTCGAACCCTTCAAGACAGAACGCTGGGCCAGTATCGATGCCGACATTAAATTTAGCGCCAAAAAGATTATTCGCAATATGGAATTGCCCATCAACAAACTGACGACAAACTTACATCTGCAAGATCGTGTGTTGTCCTTGTTGCCGCTCAACTTTGACTTGGCGGGGGGAAATATGAGTTCAAATATCACTCTCGACGGCAGCGGGAAAACCGGCAAGGATGCGGCTTTAGTGTGCGACAACGCACAGACTTAAGCCGTCAAAACTAAGAAACTAAAATCGTTCCGTAATGGAATAAAAGGGAAGCAAATATAAATCAATCACTATTTTTAATCTTAACCAGGAGAAAAATAATGAACACTAATACTATGCAATCCTGCATTGACGCCTGCACGAAGTGCTATCAGACTTGCTTGCAGACCGCCATGAACCATTGTCTTGAAACCGGCGGTAAGCATGTTGAACCGAGTCATTTCCGGCTGATGATCAACTGTGCGCAGATTTGCCAGACTTCGGCTGACTTGCAATTGTCCGGCTCGGAATTTGTCGCTCAATACTGCGGCCTTTGTGCTGAAGTGTGTGAAGCCTGCGCCAAAAGCTGTGCCACCTTGGGAATGACTGATTGCGAAAAAGCTTGCCTGGATTGCGCGGCAAGCTGTCGCGCTATGGCAAGCCATTAAAAGATGCTTTATTACATCTAAGATGCACGCAAAGTCCCGAACTACTAATGGATTCAACCGTGACGACTTAGTAATGCAATTTCAACAGGTCCTATACCGCCACGCAAGCAGCCACAATCGCCGCCGACACCGGCCCTCGAACTTACGAGCGCTTTTCCAGTAAAGCAACGCACTCATTATCCACAGCGTCGCGACGGCAAGTTGCCGTCGCGCAAAATCAATCGGAGATTCATGATGACCAAAGCAAATACAGGGGTTCAAC
>JAQSDX010000119.1 GCA_029946125.1 Candidatus Methylobacter titanis | reverse complement strand
AAACCGCCCAGGACACAGCGCTTGCCGGATATTGTGACCGTTGAGGAAGCCGGAAAATGGTTAGGGTCAAGTCTTGTCTTTTGCCTTTTTAATTATTTTGCTAACTCGACTGTAATGGATGGAAAAGTAATCAGCAATGTTTTTTTGCGTATAACCACCACTGTTCCAGGCTCTCAGTATGGCATCATCACGATTAGTTGCCTGTTTTAAATAATAGTCCATTGTCTTTGGCTTCGCTTTTCGTTGTGATTTGGGAATCTCACTTAACTCAATATCTTTATCAGTAATTGAATCAATATGTTCTTTCACGAATTGTTCATTTCCCAAATAGACTTGATTTTTTAGCGATTGCCATGGAGATGGCTGCCCTTTACCTTGACTAATAAATTCTCTGTATTTAATCTGAGCTGCGGTTTTATTTTTGGCAAAACTTGCAAGTATCCAATCACTGGTTAACAACTCATCCTGCTCTACATAGCCCGCTGTCGAACAATAACTACTCCAAGGCCATTCTTTTGCCGAGCGAACCATCTGTGCACGCACTGGATTCAAAACAATATAACGACAAAGCTCTAACAAATAAGCTTCTTTTTCAACTAATATCCCTTTATACCTTCCCTGAAATACATGCCCAACTCTATTATGGTGTCGATTAAAAGTTTGAGTATAGACTCCGTTTAATTGCCGCATCCCCTTTGATAGGTTTCCGTCTGGTGTCTCAATTAATAAATGATAATGGTTGTCCATCAGACAATAAGCGTGACAAAGCCAATTAATCGTTCTGCACTGGTCTTGTAGTATTTTCAAAAATGACAAACGATCTTCATCCGTAAAAAAAATAGCCTCGCGAGCGTTACCGCGAGAAGTAATATGATACAACGCACCTGCATACTCAATTCGGATTGGACGAGCCATAATAAAAATGCCCAGTAATTGTCAAAACGTTAGCATAGTCGCGAGCCTGTCAATAGTCAAGACCTGACCCTATTCGTCTTTCCATTCCTGCGGCCATCGCAACTGCCCCCATTGCCAACACTACGAAAGCCAGCAATGGCTGGAACGGCAACTCAAAAAACAGGTGCCGGCCGAGTATTTTTTGTTGACCTTCACGTTGCCCGAAGAACTGCGTCCGCTGGTCTGGCAACATCAGCGTACACTTTATGACTTGATGATCCGTTGTAGCTGGGAGACCCTCAAAACCTTTGCGCAGAACGATCCGCAATTGCAGGGACAGGCCGGTGCCATCACGGTGTTGCACACCCATTCGCGCCGATTGGATTATCATCCGCATGTGCATGTGGTCATGCCTGCGGCGGCTATCGATGCTGATGAACGACTGTGGCGCACGAAAACCGGCAAAGCCAACAAATCCTACCTGTTCAACCACAAAGCCTTGGCGAAAGTGTTCCGCGCTAAATTGCTTACGGGCATTCGGGTAGCAGGTCTTGAGCTTCCGGCCTGCTACCCGAAAACCTGGGTGGTGGATGTCAAGTCCGTCGGTAGCGGCGACAAAGCGCTGGTTTATCTTGGGCGCTATCTTTACAAAGGCGTGATCCAGGAAAAGGATATTATGGCTTGTCGGGACGGCCAGGTGACGTTCCGCTACCAAGACAGCAAGACTAAAAAGATGCAAACCCGAACGCTGC
>JAQSDX010000118.1 GCA_029946125.1 Candidatus Methylobacter titanis | reverse complement strand
TATTTTCAAGAAACTCTCGCGCTGCTTTTGCCAAAATTCAATAAGCTTTCACATATGGAAGCATTAAGCGTTGACCAGATAAGCGCTTCCGCAGGGAATGCCTTTGCACAAGCAGTAAAATATATCGCACAACAAGTCCCCGTATTGACACAGAATCTGTTAGCTCTTATCGTTCAATTTGCCTTGGCCTTCTACATTCTGTTTTTTCTATTGCGAGATGGTCGTCAATTAATTAGAAAACTCATCTCTCTAATCCCTATAGGTGACGGAATCGAAATAGAATTATTTGAGCGTTTCACCAGCGTAGCCAGAGCGACTGTTAAAGGCGGGTTAATCGTTGCTGTGATTCAAGGCAGTATTGGGGGATTTTTATTTTGGTTTGTCGGCATTCCTGCTGCTTTTTTATGGGGTATGCTAATGATAGTTTTATCTTTATTACCTATAGGCAGCACGCTAATTTGGGGTCCCGCTGCGATAATTCTATTTTTACAAGGTCAAACGTTAAATGCGATTATCGTTTTGGCAGTCGGTATTTTAGTCATCGGTATGATTGATAATTTTCTGCGGCCACGACTGATAGGTAAAGACAGTAAAATGTCGGATTATCTGGTACTGGTATCCACTTTGGGTGGATTAACCTGGTTTTCCTTAACAGGATTTGTACTAGGCCCCATTATTGCCGCTTTATTCATTACCTGTTGGGACATCATGGGACAAGAAAGCCAGGCAAGTAAACGTAAATAACTTAATCAGCGTTATCAATCTCAAAGAATATCCATTTAACCCGCGCATGCGTTTGCTTGATTTGCCGTTCCATCGCATTGATTTCATCAACTGCATTCATAACTATCATATCCGGTTGAAGCTCGGCTTTAATAGTAACCATGACGTTATTGCCGTGATTGATCGCCCACACATTCAGCACCTGTAGCACACAGGGCTGACTCTCCAGATAGTGCTGTACGTTATCGCTGATATCTTCAGCCGCCTCACCGAGCAGCAAGGAATGCACTTCTGTACCCACCACGACGGCAACGGTAATCAATAAAACCCCGATTAAAATCGAACCTGCCGCATCATAGGCAGTATTGCCGGTAATCATCGTCAGACCCAGCATTACCAGCGCAATACCGAGTCCTGCCAAGGCGGCCAGGTCTTCACCGGTAACCACCATCAATTCGCTGGACTGAGTCTCTTTAAACCATTGCCACAGAGAGTGCGTGCCTTTCTCTTGTTGGATTGCCGCCAACGCCGTTTTTAATGAAAAATATTCCAAACCCAACGCAATCAGCAAAACAAGCAATGCGACACCCTCATTTTCAACAGTATGCGGGAGAGTATATCGCTGCCATCCTTCATGAATGGAAAACACGCCACCTACGGAAAATAATATGAAAGCTACCATCATGGACCAGATATAAGATTCCCGTCCAAAACCCATGGGATGTTTGCGGGTCGCTTCTTTTTCAGATCGTTTCATACCGATAAACAGTAATACCTGGTTTCCACAATCGGCATACGAGTGAATCGCTTCGGCTACTAAAGAACTTGAACCCGTCCAGAAAGCAGCACCGGTTTTCGCCGCTGCGATGCCTAAATTAGCAGCAAATGCATAGAGAATAGCGATTGTTGGGTTGGGAGATGACATGGATGATTTTCACTCAGTTAGGTTGGAATAAAATTT
>JAQSDX010000117.1 GCA_029946125.1 Candidatus Methylobacter titanis | reverse complement strand
CGTGGCTTCCAGATTGGCTATGAAGTGGGCGATGTAGCTCAAGGTCTTTTTCCCAATGGCATCTTGATCAATGATGACGATCTGTCCGCCGCTCTTGTCGCAACCAAGACAGCCATGACAACCTATCCAGACAGCCCAATCTTTGAGGCCACTTTTCAGCACGATGGGGTTCTTGTTCGCGCTGATCTGTTATTGCCGACGCCAAAAGGCTATCGAATGGTTGAAGTGAAATCCAGCGCCAGCGTCAAGCCTTACCATATTAATGACTGTGCGGTGCAAGCATGGGTGCTTTTGCAAAACGACATTGCACTGTGTTCAATTGAGCTGGCGCATATCGCTACCTCGTTTGTGTACCAAGGGAATGGCTACCAAGGCTTATTTCACCACGAAAATCTGGACGAAGTGGTTTACCCCTTAATTGAACTTGTGCCCGACTGGATTCTCGAAGCGCGCAGCATATTGTCTGGTGCCGAACCGGCGATCGAGCCCGGCGCACAATGTACCGACCCGTTTGAATGTCCATTCATAGCGTACTGCACCCGAGACATGTTGGCCCAGGAACAGCCTGAGTATCCATTAGACATTCTTTACCGGATGCAGGAGACAGCCAAGGAACAATTGCGCAGCAAAGGTTTTGAGGATGCTCTCCAGGTTCCAGCAGAATTCCTGAACGAAACCCAGCAATGGATTCAACACGTCAGCCGAACTGGTGTGGCAGAGTTGGCGCTCAATGCCTTGCCAATATTGATCAACCTGCCTTACCCGCGTTACTACCTGGATTTTGAAACAATTAATCTGGCCGTGCCACGCTGGACGCAAACCAGTCCATACCGCAGCCAAGTGCCATTTCAATGGTCATGCCATATCGAATATTCACGCGGCCCGTTGCAACATGAAATGTTTCTGGACGTATCAGGCAATGACCCGCGCAGAGCGTGTGCAGAACAAATGATTGCGGCATTGGGAAATGAGGGGCCTGTGTTTGTCTATTACCAAGCGTTCGAGAAAGGCCGCATAGCCGAATTGGCAGCATTATTTCCTGACTTGGCACCCGCACTACTCGCCATCAACGACCGCGTTGTTGATCTGTTGCCGATTGCACGAACGAACTACTACCACCCTGACATGAAAGGCTCATGGTCAATCAAGGCAGTGCTGCCCACCATAGCGCCCGAACTGGATTATACCCGGCTTGCAGTCGGCAATGGTGGCGCTGCGCAAGATGCCTATAGAGAAATCTTGCATCCTGATACGCCAGATAAGCGCAAGCAAGAATTGACCGAAGGCCTGCGCGAATACTGCAAGCTTGATACCTTGGCGATGGTGCGACTTGCCTGGTTTCTTCAAGGATTTCATGTGCGGTTATTTATGCCAGATATAGCAATGGATGACTGGGCAGCAGCCATACTAACTGCAACGGAAACTCACAAAGATTTACTACTCCTCAACGCCGTCGATATTCTGCATCGTCGCTGTAAATTCCAACAGACAGCTATGATTAGCCAGCCTGTCTCCATGCTACAGAGGCGCTTTAAACTTGGCCACAGCAAAACGCTCAGTTTGGTTGAAGAAATGGTAAGGCTGGGTATCTTGTCGCCTAAGGTAAATAGACCAATAATCGTAACGATAGATCGATAAAATGACCCCAGAAAACACAGAAAAACTCTATCAAGCCTTTCCTTGCCTGTATCGAG
>JAQSDX010000116.1 GCA_029946125.1 Candidatus Methylobacter titanis | reverse complement strand
TGACGGTGTCGGTAAGGATACCCTGATCGACAACGCCGCATCACTGGTTGAATTATTGCAGTTGCGGGCGGAGCGGCAAGCGCATCGAACGGCCTATACGTTCCTGGAAAACGGCGAACAACCCATTCAGTCGATGACTTACGGCGAGCTGGACTTGCAGGCCAGACAGCTGGCCGCGCAGTTGCAGGCGCTGGGGTTGCAGGGCGAGCGCGCTATTTTGCTGTATCCGCCGGAATTGGACTATATCGTGGCGTTTTTCGCCTGCCTTTATAGCGGCCTGATTGCGGTGCCCGCGTATCCGCCGAGCAACGGCCGACACATGCCGCGGTTGCAGGCGATCATCGATGACAGTCAGGCGGCGGTGATCCTCAGCACGCAGAGCGTCGCCGATGCGGTGCGCCAGTTTGCGGTCGACAGTGCCGGTTTGTTAGATAAACGATGGCTGATTACCGACAATCTTGCCGCCGTCGACGCAAGCGCCTGGCGGTTGCCGACCTTGCATGACCATGATCCGGCTTTTCTGCAATACACCTCGGGTTCCACCGGCAACGCGAAGGGCGTGATAATCAGCCACGGCAATCTGATGGCGAATCAGCAGCTGATCAAGCGGCGCTTCGGCCACAATGCCCAGTCGACAGTGGTCGGCTGGTTGCCTCTGTACCATGACATGGGCTTGATCGGCAACGTCATGCAGCCTTTGTATTGCGGGGCCGGCGCCATTTTAATGTCGCCGATGGCGTTCCTTGAAAAACCCGTCCGCTGGCTGCAAGCCATCAGCGATTACCGCGCCCATAACAGCGGCGGGCCGAATTTTGCGTTCGAGCTGTGCGCACGGAAAATAACCGCCGATGAAAAAGCGGGGCTGGATCTTGGCAGCTGGCGTCTGGCTTTCAACGGCGCAGAACCGATTAGCCCCGACACGATGAACCGATTTGCTGCCGCTTTCGCAGCCTGCGGATTTAGCCGTAAAGCTTTTTATCCCTGTTACGGTTTGGCGGAAGCAACCTTGCTGGCTACCGGCGGCGATAAAAATGCGGAGCCTACGGTGGCGGCTTTTTATAAGGCCGGTCTGGAACAAGGCAAGGTGCGTCCTGCCATCAGCGGCGATGACGAGACCCGCCGGCTGGTCGGCTGCGGCGGCATCGATGTTGACGCCGCGCAGCGGATTCGTATCGTCGACCCCGAAACCGGCGAGCCGTGTAGAGACGATCAAATCGGCGAGATTCAACTTGGCGGCCCCAGTATCAGCCAAGGTTATTGGCAAAATGCGTCGGCCACCGGGCAGGCGTTTATCGGCGATGCAAACGGACAACACCGCTGGCTGCGCACCGGCGATTTGGGCTTTATCGAGGGCGGCGAATTGTTCGTTTCAGGACGCTTGAAAGACCTGATCATCATCCGCGGCCGCAATTACTACCCTCACGACTTGGAATATGCAGTCGAAGCGGCGACCGATACGTTAAACCCCGGCTGTGCGGCCGCCTTTGCGGTGAACGGAAACGACGGCGAAAAGCTGGTTGTGTTGGCCGAACTGAAACGCAATCGCTTAAGGCAGCCCGATTACCAAGCCGAGTTTGCCGCGATACGCGTCAGGCTGGCCGAGGAATGCGGCATACAGGCCGATACCGTGATGCTGTTGAAACCGGGGGCTATCTTGAAAACCAGCAGCGGCAAAATCAGGCGCTCGGCTTGTCGGCAGGCTTTCGAGCAGCGGCAACTTAAGGTTGTCGCCGTCGATACGCTGGACGGCGACAACCTA
>JAQSDX010000115.1 GCA_029946125.1 Candidatus Methylobacter titanis | reverse complement strand
CGATTATCCGCGCGGTACGATACACGGTGTTTTCGAAGCCGTTGTCCGGCAACAGCCGCAAGCCGTCGCGCTGGTTTATCGGCAGCGGAGTCTTAGCTATGCCGAACTGAATGCGCAGGCCAACCGTCTGGCGCATTGCTTACGGGCGCAAGGCGCTGGGCCGGAAAAACGCGTCGCCCTGTGCATTTCGCGCTGTCCGGAACTGGTGGTGGGGATTTTGGCGATACTCAAAGCCGGTGCGGTTTATGTGCCGGTCGATCCCGCTTATCCCAAAGAGAGGCTGGCCTATTTGCTGCAGGATGCCGGTTGCGAGTGGCTGTTGACCGGCACCGCGTTGCTGCCCGGTCTCGACTGCGGCACGATGGCGACGATATGCGTCGACGATGTTGACGCTTACGGCAATTGTAGCAACGACAACCCGGAAATACCGCTGCACGCAGACCATGCGGCCTATGTTATTTACACCTCGGGTTCGACCGGCAAGCCCAAAGGCGTGGTGGTCAGCCACGGCAACCTGATGCATTCCACCCGGGCCAGAACTGCCTATTACCGGGAACCGGTCGGCTGCTATCTGCTGCTGTCGTCATTCGCGTTCGACAGTTCGGTGGCGGGGATTTTCTGGACGCTAAGCCAGGGCGGCTGTTTGTGTTTGCCGGAGGAGAACCAGGTTAAGGACCCGGCCGCTCTGGGCGCACTGATCGAATACCGGCGGGTAACGCATTTGCTGGCGCTGCCGTCGCTTTATGAACTGCTGCTGGAGCATGCGCCGACGGTCGCGCTGAAAACCTTGAACAGCGTTGTCGTTGCCGGAGAAACCTGCGCCAACCCGCTCACCGAACTGCATTTCAAACGCCTGCCGGATACGGCTTTGTTCAACGAATACGGCCCGACCGAAGCCACAGTGTGGAGCAGCGTTTACGCGGTTATTCAACCGCAAGGCGAGGCTAACGTACCGATCGGCAAACCGATCGGCAATATGCATGTCTATGTAGTGGACGATGCGCTGCAACTGCTGCCGATCGGCGTGGCCGGGGAATTGCTGGTCGGCGGCGCAGGCGTCAGTCGCGGTTATCTCTATCAAGCCGGGCTGACGGCGGAAAAGTTCATCCCCGATCCGTTCGGTGCGGCAGGCGGCAGATTGTATAAAACCGGCGACCGGGCGCGTTATCTGGCCGACGGCAATATCGAATTTTTAGGCCGCCTCGATCAACAGGTCAAAATCAGGGGTTACCGGATAGAGTTGGGCGAAATAGAAGTCTGTCTGCTGCGGCATCCGTCGATAAAGGCGGCGGCCGTCCTTGTCCGCGAGGAGGTGCCGGGCAATAAGCGCCTGACCGCTTATCTGGTCGCGGAATCCGGCAATACGACGGATACGGAAGATTTAAAAGCGCACATCAGACACTGTTTGCCGGAGTACATGCTGCCCACGGCCTGGCTATGGCTGGACGCGATGCCGTTGAACGCCAACGGCAAGCTGGATCGCAACGCATTGCCTGAGTCGGCAACCCAAACCGACAACACAGCGTCGTATGTTGCACCGCGCGATGAGGCGGAAGAGGCGGTGGCCGACATTTGGCGGGAAGTGCTGGGTGTTCAGCAACTGAGCATTCATGACGACTTTTTCGAGCTGGGCGGCCATTCATTGTCCGGCGTGCAGGTGACGGCAAAAGTGCAGGAGCTGTTCAATATCGAGGTGCCGGTCAATATTCTGTTCGAGGCTGCGACCGTCGCCAAGTTTGTCGACCGGATGGCGGAGTACCCGGTGATAGAGCCGCTTGAGGCCATTGA
>JAQSDX010000114.1 GCA_029946125.1 Candidatus Methylobacter titanis | reverse complement strand
TAGCTACCCGGCTATACCATTGGCATGATAACCGGTCCACCAGAGATACGTCCACTCCGGTCCTCTCGTACTAGGAGCAGGTCCCTTCAAATTTCCAGCGCCCACGGCAGATAGGGACCAAACTGTCTCACGACGTTTTAAACCCAGCTCACGTACCACTTTAAATGGCGAACAGCCATACCCTTGGGACCGGCTACAGCCCCAGGATGTGATGAGCCGACATCGAGGTGCCAAACTCCCCCGTCGATATGAACTCTTGGGAGGAATCAGCCTGTTATCCCCGGAGTACCTTTTATCCGTTGAGCGATGGCCCTTCCATACAGAACCACCGGATCACTATGACCTACTTTCGTACCTGCTCGACTTGTCCGTCTCGCAGTCAAGCACCCTTATGCCATTGCACTCATCGCCTGATTTCCGACCAGGCTGAGGGTACCTTCGTGCTCCTCCGTTACTCTTTAGGAGGAGACCGCCCCAGTCAAACTACCCACCATACACTGTCCCCAATCCGGATAACGGACCTAGGTTAGAACTTCGAACATACCAGGGTGGTATTTCAAGGTTGGCTCCACAAGAACTGGCGTTCCTGCTTCGAAGCCTCCCACCTATCCTACACAAATAGGTTCAAAGTCCAGTGCAAAGCTATAGTAAAGGTTCACGGGGTCTTTCCGTCTAGCCGCGGGTATACGGCATCTTCACCGCAATTTCAATTTCACTGAGTCTCGGCTGGAGACAGTGTGGCCATCGTTACGCCATTCGTGCAGGTCGGAACTTACCCGACAAGGAATTTCGCTACCTTAGGACCGTTATAGTTACGGCCGCCGTTTACTGGGGCTTCGATCAAGAGCTTCTCCGAAGATGACCCCATCAATTAACCTTCCAGCACCGGGCAGGCGTCACACCCTATACTTCCTCTTTCGAGTTTGCAGAGTGCTATGTTTTTGCTAAACAGTCGCAGCCACCAATTTATTGCAACCCCGTTCAGCTCCACGAGTAAATCGCTTCACCTACTTGGGGTGTACCTTCTCCCGAAGTTACGGTACCATTTTGCCTAGTTCCTTCAGCCGAGTTCTCTCAAGCGCCTTAGAATTCTCATCCCATCCACCTGTGTCGGTTTGGGGTACGGCCACTGGTAACCTGAAGCTTAGAGGTTTTTCTTGGAAGCATGGCATCAATCACTTCGTCGTTCCTAAGAACAACTCGTCATCACGTCTCAGAATATAGGTTCCCGGATTTGCCTAAGAACCCTCCCTACTCGCTTAAACTGCCTATTCCAACAGACAGCTGACCTAGCCTTCTCCGTCACCCCATCGCAGTTACCACTGGTGCAGGAATATTAACCTGCTTTCCATCGACTACGCCTTTCGGCCTCGCCTTAGGTACCGACTAACCCTGCGTCGATTAGCGTTGCGCAGGAAACCTTGGATTTTCGGCGTGGGGGTTTTTCACCCCCATTATCGTTACTCATGTCAGCATTCGCACTTCTGATACCTCCAGCCCACTTCTCAATGAACCTTCGCAGGCGTACAGAACGCTCCTCTACCGCCACACTAAAAGTGTGACCCGTAGCTTCGGTACTATGCTTAGCCCCGGTAAATCTTCCGCGCAGACCGACTCGACCAGTGAGCTATTACGCTTTCTTTAAAGGATGGCTGCTTCTAAGCCAACCTCCTGGCTGTCTGTGCCTTTCCACATCGTTTCCCACTGAGCATAGATTTTGGGACCTTAGCTGACGGTCTGGGCTGTTTCCCTTTCCACGACGGACCTTATCACCCGCCGTGTGTCTCCCGTGCTCAAACTTGTTGGTATTCGGAGTTTGCATCGGGTTGGTAAGTCGAGATGACCCCCTAGCCGAAACAGTGCTCTACCCCCAACAGTTATACACGAGGCGCTACCTAAATAGCTTTCGAGGAGAACCAGCTATCTCCGAGCTTGATTAGCCTTTCACTCCGATCCACAGCTCATCCCCTCATTTTTCAACATAAGTGGGTTCGGCCCTCCAGTAAGTATTACCCCACCTTCAGCCTGGCCATGGATAGATCGCCCGGTTTCGGGTCTAATCCCAGCGACTAAACGCCCTATTAAGACTCGCTTTCGCTACGCCTCCCCTATTCGGTTAAGCTTGCCACTGAGATTAAGTCGCTGACCCATTATACAAAAGGTACGCAGTCACATAACAAGTATGCTCCCACTGCTTGTACGCATACGGTTTCAGGATCTATTTCACTCCCCTCTCCGGGGTTCTTTTCGCCTTTCCCTCACGGTACTGGTTCACTATCGGTCAGTAAGGAGTATTTAGCCTTGGAGGATGGTCCCCCCATGTTCAGTCAAAGTTTCACGTGCTCCGACCTACTCGATTTCACTGCACAGCGTTTTCGTGTACGGGGCTATCACCCTGTATCGCCAGACTTTCCAGACTGTTCCACTAACAACTGTACAACTTAAGGGCTAATCCCCGTTCGCTCGCCGCTACTAAGGGAATCTCGGTTGATTTCTTTTCCTCTGGGTACTTAGATGTTTCAGTTCCCCAGGTTCGCTTCAAGTAGCTATGTATTCACTACAAGATGACTTGCTGATGCAAGCCGGGTTTCCCCATTCGGAAATTCTCGGATCAAAGTTAGTTTGCAAACTCCCCGAGACTTATCGCATGCTACAACGTCCTTCATCGCCTCTCACTGCCTAGGCATCCACCGTATGCGCTTATTCACTTGACCATATAACCCCAATGAGTCTGCTTTTTCGCTATTGGTTACAATAGTTAATAAAGAGCTGTTTTGTGTTATATCGATCAGCTTTCTTAATCGCTTTTTTCTGCTTTTGAGAACTCGTTCTTATGTTCGTCGATCCAACTTCCCATCGACTCG
>JAQSDX010000113.1 GCA_029946125.1 Candidatus Methylobacter titanis | reverse complement strand
TTTACTCAGATCTTAATGGTAACTGGTTTGCTGGGTTTTGCGTAACATCAGTTAGTATTATTGGATACTTTTTAAATTTATATTATTTGATAATAGAATCTTTATAGTTAATGTCATAAACCGTACTTTAAAAAGGGCACCTTTAACACGGAGATCAACGACAATCTTATTCTCATTTTTCGAGAACGGATTTTGCGACAGTTCTTTCTTATTTTCTTCGGAAAGCGCGAAGTAGGCACAATCAGTGATTGTGCCACCCAGATTATCAACCGTCTCACAAGTGATAATCTATTGAGCTAATTTTTGTTTATTTATTAGTGATATCAGACTTTTGTTGTGTATCGTTATCATAACCGTAAGGGCAATGACGACAACCTGAATGGCAACAATAACCACGTTTCAAGTGATATTCGGCTGTGTAAACTACCCAGCCATCTTCACGATAAAAATCAACTTCTTCTGTCAAGTTCTTCATAATTGAGTCGCGCATCAAACAGGGCATTGAATAGCTTAATAATTGACAAACCTGCAACCGTATAGCATAAGGCATAACCAACATAAGGCGGATAATACTGGGCTACGCGTGCAAAATATTGTGTCCATGATACGTCCGTATAACGCCCAGAAAGCATATAGAAGCTGCCGTTTGAAATGGCAAAGGCCGCCGATGTTGCCAGTATCAGGAGACCAAGCTGTATTGCCAGATCGGCCGTTTTCAGAGATTTAAATATCGAACAGTAGCGGCCTGCAAACCACATAACCGCATAAGTAGGAATCAGGAAGGCATAAGCAGGTGATACACACCAGCTACTGGTTCCGTTTGCGATAGCGATGTAATCAATCAATCCCGCCATAATCAGCAAGAAGACAAACAAAGCTTTTTTGCGGTAAAAACCGGCAAAGAAAAAAACGGCCAACGAGGCATCGGGCAGATGTAATAAGTCGCCAAAATGATGAAAGCGTGTCAGCACCATCAGCGCAATCAGGGGAATAGGTAAATACTCGACGTGTAGCCATTGTTTTATCTTCATGGTGTTATCTCCAAAAGTGAAGGTTAGTTGTTATAGTGTATTGAAAGAAAGAAGTTACGGTCTGCAGTATTGTAGGTATTGATGGTTTGATACTGTTTATCAAACAGGTTATTCAGCTTTGCGTTCAGCATCCAGTTTTTATTTAAATGATAGGCAATACGTAAATCAACGGTGACATAACCGGCAACCTTAGTTTTGTTCAGTGCATCATCAAAACGATCGGCTTGAGCCAGTACATTAGCACCAAGATCAAATTTTCCGAATGAACGCGATAAATCATAAGATAAGGTTTTTTCAGTCCGGCGCGGCAGTCGCGCATTAGTCTCCCTGTTTTTAGAGTTTAACAGGTTCATGTTTAGTTTATTATGCCAATGCATGAACTGAATCCCGATTTCGGCTTCAATGCCGTCAATTTGCGCCTTGCCGATATTTTCTGGGCTGGATAGAAAAGTTGTCGGGTTCGTTATTGTCACGATCAAGTTATCGATATTGGTATGGTAAGCTCGCATCTCCCATTGCAGCCAATCATGTTCACCGATCAGACCCGCTTCGAAAGACGTTGATTCTTCGGCTTTCAGCGAGGGATTGCCGAATTCCGGAAAATAAAGCTGATTAAATGACGGCGCTTTAAATGCATTGCCAAAACTGGCAAACGGGCTAATGCCGTAGTTTCCATTATAACGCCAGCCGAAATTACCGGTCAGCTGGTCGCCGAATGCCTCGTTTTTATCTCCGCGTACTGATGCATTGATAAAGTGGTCGTCAAGAATACGGCCGTGCAATTCAGTAAAAATACCCACATCATAGCGGGAACCTTCGTTGAAGGCAGATGAACTGTCTACTTGATCTAGCCGGTAATCGGAGCCGATAATTAATTGATGGGTATCCGACAAGGCGATTTCATTCAGCCAACTGGCGTTCCACCGGGTACTGTTAAATCGGCTGGAAAATGCTCCGCCAGGCGCAAAGTTGTCACCTTCATCGCGGCTTTGTCCAAAGCGCAGAATTGAACGCCAGTTGTCAACAATATCCATGTTACCGGTGATGCCAACAACTTGGTTAACAAATTCGGTTTTTTCTTGGAAATTGCCGTCAAATTCAGCTTTTCCTTCAGCCCGCATAAAAAATGCCTCAACTTTGGCATTGTTGTCAAAACGATGACCTAATCGGGCATTCAGAGCCGTGTTCAGGTAACCGTCCTTGTCCGGCTGATTAACGCCGAAGCGTCCCGGAATAGGCTGTCGGGAATTAAAACCCTGAGAACCGAACTGCGATGAACCCAAGGTATACCAACTGTTTTTCCATTTACCGCTGACAGTGCTGGAAGCGCGGTAAGTATCATAGGAACCGCCGCCGGCATCCAGGGTGACGCTGGGCTTATCCTCTAGCCCGCCTTTGCGGGTAAAAATCTGGATAACCCCACCTATTGCTTCCGAACCGTAAAGACTCGATTGAGGCCCGCGAATAATTTCCACCCGCTCGACCTGATCGATCGGAATAAATTGAAAAGGTGTGGTGCCTGAGGTGACAGAGCCGACTTTAATGCCGTCAATCAGCACCAGTACGTGGTCGGAATTGGTTCCACGCATGTAAATATTGGTATCCTTCCCGTAGCCGCCGCTTTGCGCTATGTCGATTCCCGTCGTGCCACGTAACAGTTCCGGCAGGGTTTTAGCCTGTAGGTGCTCAATGTCTTTTCGGGTATAGACAGTAGCCGCAGCCGCCAGCTGGTTTTTAGCCGTCTCTGTTCGGGTTGCCGTAACAACTAGATTGGGAAGATTTTGCGGAGTTTCCTGCGCATGTAACTGGGGATTAAAACCCGTGAGTAATAATGATCCGAAGATGAGTTTTTGCATGTGTCCTCTCTGCGCCGCCCGCGCATAATGGTTGATTTACACAACAG
>JAQSDX010000112.1 GCA_029946125.1 Candidatus Methylobacter titanis | reverse complement strand
AAATGCTTATTTTTACATGTTAGCAATTTTTGCTACTTTTAAAACACGCACTCAGGGCTGCTTGTGCGTAACATCAGTTAATAACAAAATTGGCGAAGTCGCTTCTCGCTTTGTCACGCAGAACCCCAGTCAAATCAAAAAGCAGATCAGTAGTCATCGTAATGTTGAGCATACCGCAGTTTCGCTGATTAAAACCGGCCAGGACGCTATCGGTATTCATGCTGCATTATCAGCAATCAGTGCTAAGTCAACTCAAGCGGCCAGTATTTTGTTGCTGGCTCGTTTTCATTTTAAAAAGCCCGATATGGCTGCTTTAAAACGCCAGTATCCGCACCTTAAGATTCAGTTCATGAGTGTGCATGCCTCTAAAGGCAAAGAAGCTGATTATGTGGTGGTAGTCGGACTGGAGAAAGGCAAACATGGCTTTCCGTCTGAAAAGGCGACTCATCCATTGCTGGAGTTATTATTACCGAAAGCCGAAGCTTATGAATATGCCGAAGAACGTCGCTTGTTTTATGTTGCCCTAACACGAGCCAGACACCATATTTATTTGATTACCGATGGCAACAACCCATCGCAGTTTGTCAGGGAATTGATCGACAATCGTTATCCCATTCTGACCGACGAATTCCAAGGCGAAGGTTTTCAGGACAAGCTGGCAAACATTCCATGCAGCCGTTGTCAAACCGGTTATATGATTCCGAGAGACAGCCAATTCGGAAGCTTTTTCGGTTGTAGCGAATATCCATTATGTGATCACACACAACGCGCATGTCAGTGGTGTGGTGGCGGTTTGACAAACAAAGATCGTTTCAGAGTCTGTGAAAATCCGCGTTGTGATTTTGTTGAACCCGTCTGCCCAGAATGTAGCGGCACCCTCAGTTTGCGCAAGGGATCTTATGGTCAGTTTTGGGGTTGTTCGAATTATCGTAAAGAGGCGGAATTTTCCTGTTCCTATAAAGAGAAATCTATTGATTTGCAGACGGCAAAACGTAGATGATTCACGTAAGCCATATTCAATTTGCGGGGTGGACGGTTAAGCGTATACTCATTGCGACTCATTCTGTCGCATATCTATATTATCCTACCAACCTGATAACCAAAAAGGGAAAAAATCATGGCTGGCTACGGTCTTTCTAAATCCCGCATCATTGCATGGAAACAATGCCCCAAGCGGTTATGGCTACAAATTCATCGGCGTGACTTGCTGGACGTTTCAGATGAAACCGAACGTGGCTTCCAGATTGGCTATGAAGTGGGCGATGTAGCTCAAGGTCTTTTTCCCACTGGCATCCTCATTGAGGATGATGACGATCTGTCCGCCGCTCTTGTCGCAACCAAGACAGCCATGACAATCTATCCTGACAGTCCCCTCTTTGAGGCCACTTTTCAGCACGATGGGGTTCTTGTTCGCGCTGATCTGTTATTGCCGACGCCAAAAGGCTATCGAATGGTTGAAGTTAAATCCAGCGCCAGCGTCAAGCCTTACCATATTGACGACTGTGCGGTGCAAGCATGGGTACTTCAGCAAAACGACATTGCACTGTATTCAATTGAGCTGGCGCATATCGATACTTCGTTTGTTTATCAAGGGAATGGCGACTACCAAGGGTTATTTCACCACGAAAATCTGGACGAACTGGTTTACCCCTTGGTCGAACTCGTGCCCGACTGGATTCTCGAAGCGCGCAGCACATTGTCTGGCGACGAACCTGCGATCGAGCCCGGCGCACAATGTACCGACCCGTTTGAATGTCCATTCATAGCGTACTGCACCCGAGACATGGCGGCACCGGAACAGCCCGAGTTTCCATTAGATATTCTTTACCGGATGCAGGAGACAACCAAGGAACAATTGCGCAGTAAAGGTTTTGAGAATGCTCTCCAGGTTCCAACAGAGTTCCTGAACGAAACCCAGCAATGGATTCAACGTGTCAGCCAGACTGGTGTGGCAGAGCTGGCGCTCAATGTCTTGCCAATATTGATCAATCTACCTTACCCGCGTTACTACCTGGATTTTGAAACAATTAATCTGGCCGTGCCACGCTGGGCACAAACCAGCCCATACCGCAGTCAAGTGCCGTTTCAATGGTCATGCCATATCGAATCTATACGCGGCCAGTTGCAACACCTTATGTTTCTTGACGTATCGGGTAATGACCCGCGCAGAGCGTGTGCAGAACAAATGATTGCGGCTTTGGGAAATGAGGGCCCCGTGTTTGTCTATTACCAAGCGTTCGAGAAAGGCCGCATAGCCGAATTGGCAGCATTATTTCCTGACTTGGCACCCGCACTACTCGCCATCAACGACCGCGTTGTTGACTTGTTGCCGATTGCACGAACGAACTACTACCACCCTGACATGAAAGGCTCATGGTCAATCAAGGCAGTGTTACCCACCATTGCGCCCGACCTTGATTATACCCAGCTTGCAGTCGACAATGGTGGCGCTGCGCAAGATGCCTATAGAGAAATCTTGCATCCTGATACGCCCGATGTACGCAAGCAAGAATTGACCGAAGGACTTCGCGAATACTGCAAGCTTGATACCTTGGCGATGGTGCGACTGGCCTGGTTTCTTCAAGGATTTCATGTGCGGTTATTTATGCCAGGTGTAGCAATGGATGACTGGGCAGCAGCCATACTAACTGCAACGGCTTATCACAATGATTCACTACTCCTCAACGCCGTCGATATTCTGCATCGTCGCTGCAAATTCCAACAGACAGCCATGATTAGCCAGCCTGTCTCCATGCTACAGCGATGCCTTAAACTTGGCTACAACAAAACACTCAGCTTGGTTGATGAAATGGTAACGTTAGGCATCCTATCACCTCAGGCAAATAGACCAATAATCGTAACGATAGATTAATAAAGATGACCCCAGAAAACACAGAAAAACTCTATCAAGCCTTTCCTTGCCTGTATCGAGGTCAGAACAAGTCATTACAAG
>JAQSDX010000111.1 GCA_029946125.1 Candidatus Methylobacter titanis | reverse complement strand
GAGTAAAAATCCACTTCCACCGATGCGTTAGGTTTTAGGTGTTCAAGTTCGACCAGAATAGGTGTTCAAATTAATCACCCGACAGAATACGCAAGCGCCGATGTAGGGTCATTAACGAGCAGGTTGTCAGACGACACTCCAAATTTCTCGATGTCGTCTGCAATGAGGTGTTTTAACTTGGTAATGTGCTGAGAGAGTCCAGCAATGTTGTCATTGAAAATCCGGCCGCCTAGCTTTGCGGTAAAATTCTTTTGAGGCCTTACCAAGTCACGCAGAAACCCACTGGTCGGTGTTTGACGAAAAGCATCGCGCATTTCTTTTTGAGCGAGAAAACGGCGAAGTATTCCGTAGGTGTTGATGCTTAGGCGCTTTTTTTCTGGATCAAACTTTAGAACAGACCAGCCATAGGGATGATTAAGATCATCACCACTCGGTGGGAAAGCTTTCACCAAAAAATCAATCAGGGAAGCAAGATCAGTGGATGGAATTTGGCCGCGCGCATGCACGGACGCTCCACCCTGTTGAGGTAGTTGCGACATTGGCTTTCTCCTTATAGATTGACCTTTTCAGGTCTCTTCGCCCCCTTAACGTCAGCCAAACGGAAGAGAACGGGATTACTTTTCTATATGAGAGAGTGTATAGCAGTTTGAAAGGACCGCAATAAAATTAATGCAACTGATGTATGGGGTTGTAAGTCAAAGCTTTCATAATTTCACATTTATAAGTTAAAACAATGTTTTACTAAATATTTTATGTTAGCTGACAATGTTTCTAGCGTCGAAGAATTGGCGTAAACGCAGACTATTTTACTTGCCTGGGTTTGTTTCTTTACACTTGTCTGTGATGACGGTATATTCCGCGTCGATACCTTGATTCATCTGACTTTGCTGAAATTTTCGAAACAACCGCCAAGCTTTAATCAAGAGAATACCGACTGGGTGTGATCAAAAGCAGGGTGAAAAATACCGCAAAAAAATGGTCGCAATCAATGCGTCGATAACCATCGCTGAAATAGCGACAAAATTAGTGAGCCAGTGGCTGATAGAATTAAAAGAGACACTTTGATCAAGAGGTTTTGCCATTGACGTGTAATCAATCTGCATTGTTCAGCCTGGTTTTTATCTGTGCGACAGATGCCCGTACCCGTGCTTTGACTTCCTCAATCATCAGCAATTCGTCGGGCTTTGAGACTGCTGTTCGAAGCATGTCCACAACACCCGGTAAAGCCAACTCGACGCGCTGAATCATGTCTGCCATGACTTTACGGACAAACTGCGGTTTGGTAGCGGTGTCTTCAGCGAAACGATCCCAATGGCGGGGCATCAGCCATTGTGGCCGGTTTTCACCGCCAATCTTAAAAGCCAATTTATGACTTAAATGGGGATACACGGTTGTACAAACTAGGTCGTAAAACGGGGCTAGTCTGGTTCGTTTGCCGAGGGTTATCAGCGATAAATTTTTAGCATGGCCATCCATATTGCCGACCAGAACATTGAATATCACCCATTCGATCAGGCGCTTCTTATCTAGTGCAGGTTGAGCGCTACGTTCTAACACAGCTTGAAAGCAGGTTTTTAAGGAAGGCCCACCTTCGGATTCATATTTCTTACCGGATGGAATTCCCAGCACCTGACAAAGATCGTTTTGATGTAAGCGATGGAGTCGGCCATCAGCGCCGATTTCGCGATCATAGCGGCTGATGACCACGGCGCCCAGTTCGGCAACATAACGTACTTCAGCAACATCAAGTTTGATATGATGCGCGAGCATCATGATCATCGCTTCATTAATGGCCGTGTTCGGGATGTCATGGCGATGCTGTAGGGACGGCTTGATGATGTGACTGGATGGCGCAGCCCCTAACGGAATTGAGATGTCGCCGTTGGCATCGATAAACACCGTCATCTTGTCTTGGGCGCCCGATAACGACATGCGGGCCTGTTCGCCGGAGAGATTGAGGGGAATGCCTCTTGAGCGGTCGAACCATTGCAATATGGATTCCGACGTTACCGGTAAATAGTGCGGCTGATCGGATGGCAGCATTCCTTCCGGCAGAATTGAAAAAGCCCCGGCAGTATCGCCGCCAAAACGTTCCAGCAAGCCGAACACATTGCCGGATGAAATATGCGCGGCCTTGCTAATGAATTCGAGCACATCGCCTTCTGGCAATAGATTTTCGAAAAATGAGCTAACGTGGTCTCTGTGAAAGACCTGATCGGCAAGCGGCAGTTCAGGAGATAATGGCACTGCGTCTGGGTTTGCCAACCAGTTCGGGGAATAGACAAAGGACATGCCGTTCGCACCCCCTTCGTTTAAATGACCGACTAAATGTTCTCCGGTATAAACAGAGAGTTGCTTCATCGGTTACGATCCACGATCACGACATCGAGACCGAGTAAATCCAAGATATGCACGACCTTGTCGAATTGCACCGTGCCCTTGCCATTTTCTAAGTCACTGATAAAACGGATACCGGTTTGTCCAAGTCCGGCAAGATCGGCTTGGGTGAGGGCTTGGGCTTTTCTATGGGCGGTAACGATCTGACCTACGTCCTTTGCCGAGCTGATATTACCGTTCGGTCGTTTTTCTGAATTCATGATTTGTCATACCCATTATTATTACCTATCGGTAATTTTATGCGATAAGTAATAGCATGACAACTCAATATTCCTGAGCGGTATTTTTTCAACTTTTAGTTCAATCGCTGCCGTAGCATTAACTATAGATGCCAGACTCGATATCTTATTCTTGGTCATGCCAGGTTTCCTGGAAAGGGACCCTGGCACAATATGCCGACAGGCTACATCGCCTTTATCATACCAAAACTGAAGTTCGCATCTATGACTATGTTGATAGTAACGTAGCAGTGCTGGACAAGATGAGCGAAAAACGCAAATCAGGCTATAAGGGCAGCAATTCCCAATTTAAAGCCTTATGTTTGAACAGGTAATTTATCTCTCCCGT
>JAQSDX010000110.1 GCA_029946125.1 Candidatus Methylobacter titanis | reverse complement strand
TTCATGTTAAAAATTGCCTTTATTTTATCAGGGTTTTAAATTGGGAATTGCTGCTCTCAAGCCGTACCAGCAGGCATCGGCACATTCGGGTGCCAGGTTGGTCAGCACTAGCTAAGGATCTTGATGTTCTTCGCCCCAGTAACCTAGCAGTGTGCAGCGCAATTGGGTTTTCTTGCCGCTAAATGCGGTTCCCCGTCCCTGCCAACGGCAGCCCTTCTCAGGCACCAAACAGGAAAATGGTTGCTGAACACGCGACACACTGAGGGCGACTAAGCCGCCCTTGTCATACTCTTTTAGGTAGCGCGTCACACTGTCAGCGCTGGTGCGGGCAATGCGTTCGATTTCCTTATGCGATAAGCCCAATGCTTTAAGGTATACGACATGCAGCTTTTTCTTGGTCAGTCCTGATGGATGCTCCATGAATTCTTGATACACTTCGTCAATGGCTTTTTCGGTAAAGTCGATCTTTAACATGTCAGGTTTTGTGTTTAAATTTGGGTATTATCCCTCTTAATTTTCCGCAAATTTGACCGGTTGGAGTATATCAATAACTTACGCTCATTTTTTGCTTCGTAAGTTATTGATTTTTGGTTTGCCTGTGTAACATCAGTTAAATAATATTATTTTTTGCTAAATAGCAATATAATTTTCAATTAATTGATTTTTAATGCTTATTTTTTAAGAGTGCGGAATGTCGGTACACGAAATTATTTATACTCTTCACTTTAAGTTGAACCCGCTTTAGTTGGAGATAAATTGGCGTAGGGCGTCGATTAGTTTGCCCCGGGTTCCTGTCTCAATAATAGATCCCCCGTCCGATCCAATGCTTTTAGATATTGCTTCTGCTAATTCGCGATCTGAATAGATAATGTGAATCCCTGGGCGATCTTCCAGCCATTTGGCTGTGGCGAATTGATGGTTATTGGTCACTTCGTGAAGTTCTGGTTGACGCGGCACCATAACCAACGGTTTGTTATACTCCATAGCGGCAACTATAGTTCCTATTCCGACATGCGAAATCACCACATCGCAAGCGGCGATGTGATTACGATAATCGGATGGGTTAATCATCGTGTAGTACTCCATATTCGCGGGGCGCAAACTAGTTTCGCCAATCTGGGCATGGACCTGTGCCTCGGGATGCTCCTTTGCCCAGGCATCCATTGCACACACCAGGCGATCAAAAGGCAACATTGATCCTACTGTCACAAACACCTTCACAGGACACTCCCCAGATAGGTAGGTCCATTGGCATCAGCCAGATGGGGCCATTGAGTCAGCCAGAGGTCTGCGAATTTTTTAGCCATTCTTCCAGAAAGGGACATCTCTTCTACATTAGCGATGCTATCGATCCAAACTGTTTGTGTGCCGAGCATCTTACCGAGGAGTAGCGCAAGCATCCCGGGAAGAGCTCCGGTTGTTATCACGATGGCTGGCCTTTCCTTGATCAAAATGAACAGCAGTTTACCGATCAATAATGGAATCGATATTCTGTTATACAAGCGGCTCACATCAAGCACCCTATAGAATCTGTGCGGATCAACATCTGAGCGGTAAAATGATTTTACCCCAACAAATACAACATCGTGACCATTAAATATTTCTTTCAGTCGCATCAGTTCGGTCCAGTGGCCGCCTCCAGAAGCAACGGCTAATATCTTTTTCATGATTTATATCCTTCTTCTTGATTGATATACAGGGAGGTGATGTAATCGATACCCGTACGATATTTAGCAATATTCATACGCCAAGTACCTCATCATACACACGGGCTACGCCCTCTGCCATGCTGCGATCCGAGAAATGCTCTACTTGCACTCTGTAGGCATCCTCACGCATACTGCTCCAGTCGTACTTGCCATCCATCAGATCGGTCAGAGCACCGATTAGGCTGTCCACCTCGCCAGCAGGCACTACCAAACCGGTGCGTCCGTGATCAAGTACTTCTGAAATACCTTCCACATCTGACGCTACCACTGGAACCCCGGAAGCCATGGCTTCCAGTATCACCATCGGCATGCCTTCTCCAAAAAGACTGGGTAGGACAAATATATCCATTTTGGTGAGCTCAGCGTTTATGTCCTGGGTAAAGCCGATCCAGTCGATTGCAAGATTTACACCCAAGCGCACGGCTAGATCCTTGATAGTAGACTCATATTCGGTCGTCTCAAAAGGACCAACTGCATGCAGGCGCACCAGTCGTCCGGTTTGACGCAATTTCGCTAATGCCTCTATCAACACCTCGACTCCCTTGCGTGGTCGAAACAATGCCACACAACCAATCACCCATTCCGGACCGGGCACGGGTCGAACGAGCAAGGGTCCAAATGTTGGTACCCCATTGGCTACCATGGCAATCCTTTGCGGTGGCCAGCCTTGCTTTCTTAGATATACACCAAGACTTTGTGAAACCGCTATCAGCTGCGCAACGCCGGTTAGACTCAAGCGTTCGATGACCGAATTCATTCGATTACCCCAAGCTCTTTCTGTGTCTCGAGCCGTAGGGCTGTGTATGTGATGCACCATAGGCACGCCGGTCAACCAGGACGCCACTCGTCCTATCATAGCTGCGCGCGGGCTATGGGTATGCAATAAGGCATAGCCGTCGCGCTTTATGATGCGCGCAATCTCCCACGCAGGTGCTAGGTCTAACTTCGACTTCATAGGTGTCTCGAATAAAGGTGTGGTGGAATCTCGGCATGCGGGGAACTTGCCTTGCTTTAAACAGGAAAATCCAACATCGTAGTCGTAATCAGGCAGCCGCAATGCTAGCACGTCCTGGACACGCTCAGCACCGGAAAAAAACTCGCCGCTAATGATATGAAGAACCCGTATTTTTTCTTTGTTTATATTCATTGCTGAATCTCAGTACGTATTGGCCTAGCCCTGCAACTATGCATTTTGAACACAGGAACAAGGAGCTGCCTCTTTAACAGGCTATTGGAGAAAAGAGGCGTGTTGAAAAAATATTTTAGTTTCCGTATCTCAAGAATTTATTTTTGAGCACTCGAAAGTGTCAGAATTAGCTACCCTTCTTGAAACAAGGCATGTTTCTACAGCAAATTAAGGCTACTACTTGACCATCAATTGCATTCAGTTACTCCTGATTTTCTTGTTAATATGCCCAACCCGCTTATAAAGCTTCGCTTGGTTTGTTGGCAGGACTAATGGTGAGCAATCATGGTTTTACTATTGCATTATCAACTGATGTTACGCAGCCAGTAATTTTTGCAACTCTTCATAAGCTATCTGGTTCG
>JAQSDX010000010.1 GCA_029946125.1 Candidatus Methylobacter titanis | reverse complement strand
GCTAGCCCCCTTCAAGTCCGATTCTCAGCGATTGCACTTATGAGTTGAATGTAAGTTTGATTTTAAACATTGTGGACGATTTACAAAACCTGAAGAATGGGGTCGATTCTGAATGGCATTTACTTAAGCTTTTTCGGATGCCTCTGTTTCTTCTCATTATAGCCTGGCAATACTACTTATGGGCGGCGTGCGCAACTAAACCGATTCTCCCAGTAGCGATTTTTAAGGCTGGACACCAGCACCTTGCCGGTGCGTTGGCTAGGCGCATGAATAAAATTATCATTACTGACATAAATACCGACATGCGAGAACGGCTTGCCGTTGGTATTAAAAAAAAGCAGGTCGCCTGGATGAAGATCATTTTTTGGAACTTGAGTCAGCGCCGCCGATTGAGCTATCTTTTGAGTCGTACGTGGCAACGCTATACCCTGACGCCCATACACATGCTGCACAAACCCGCTGCAATCGAAACCTTCCTCGGGTGAACTTTTACCGTAGCGATAAGGCACCCCCTGCAAGCTCAACGCATAACTGACCATAGGCGAATAATTCGCAATAGGTTTTATTTCCGGAACGCCAGCACAACCGGCAAACAAAACTATCGCGCTGAGTAAAACCCATCGGATAAAAAAATAGTGTTTGTTTTTAGCGATGTACGCATTCAATTTATTAACCCCTTAATAATTCGCTATAAGGATAGGCTATTACATGCTAAATGGCTATATACGTACTCCTCCTTCCCTAAACAACCTACTTCGTAACATTTTGCAATGCGATCTGATAAATTAATATTATCCGATAATCCGAGCGGTTTTGCTTTGCTGCTACAAAATCTCAACATATTCATAAGAAAATTCCTTGCACAGCAAGCCAGGGTCTAACGAACAACAGCAACAGGCCCGCCACACCGCAAGCACCGATAACCGGAATAACACCCGCCTTGTAACGGAACAATGCCAGCAAGGCACTCGCCCCGACCAACGCGGCAATGCCGTCGAAATGTCCGGTGAAACCTTGCGGCCAGAATACATGATAAGCAAAAAATACCGCAAGGTTGAGAATCACGCCCACCACGGCAGCGGTAATCGCCGACAACGGCGCGGTGAATTTTAAGTTGCCGTGAGTGGACTCCACCAAAGGGCCGCCCGCCAGGATAAACAGGAAGCTGGGCAGAAAAGTAAAATAAGTCACTACCACCGCCGCGACCACACCGGCCATTAATAATGCCTCGGAGCCGAAAGGCAACTGGCTCCAGCCTCCCAGGAATCCGACGAAAGTGACGATCATAATCAGCGGACCGGGCGTGGTTTCGCCCAGCGCCAGGCCGTCGATCATTTGCGTGGCAGTCAGCCAGTGGTAATGTTCGACCGCACCCTGATACACATAAGGCAACACCGCATAGGCACCGCCGAAAGTCAGCAGCGCCGCCTTGGTGAAAAACCAGCCCATTTGCGTTAGCGCACCGTTCCAGCCGTAGTGTCCCCACAAGAATCCCATCATGCCGCCCCACAATATCAATCCCGCCGCTACGATTTTAAGCAAGTGCGCCCAACGAAAACGGGCATGCTCGGGGATGGGCGTATCGTCATCGATCAGCGCGGGGCCGTAGCTTTGTTTGGCCGAGCCATGACCTCCGCCAACAGCAAATTTATCAGGAACGATGCGTCCGCCGACGGCTCCGAGGCAGGCTGCAATCAATACGATCAACGGAAACGGCGCGTGCAATACGAAAATAGCGACAAAGGCCAATGCCGCCAAAGTCCAGAGTACGCCGTTTTTTAAAGCCCGCGAGCCGATGCGATACGCCGCGAACAGCACGATGGCAGTGACGGCGGGCTTGATACCGTAAAGCACACCGGCCACCGCCGGAACCTGGCCGAAGCGCAGGTAAATCCAGCTTAGCAGGATCAACAGAAACAGCGACGGCAGAATAAACAAAAGCCCCGCAACTACGCCGCCCCAGGTGCGGTGCATCAGCCAGCCAAGATAAACCGCGAGTTGCTGCGCTTCAGGCCCCGGCAATAACATGCAGTAATTCAGCGCATGCAGAAAACGCTTTTCGGAAATCCAGCGCCGCCGCTCGACCAGTTCCTGATGCATGATGGCGATTTGCCCGGCAGGCCCGCCGAAACTGATGAAGCCGAGTTTGAGCCAGAAGCGGAAGGCTGTGCTAAAGCTGACGGGTTGTGGTTGTTTCATGCGGTTTCCCTTCGATCAGATTTGTACTCCGGTTAATGGAGATTAAGCTCTTTAGCTGCAATCAACAACTCGTCGATAAAGTGCTGCGTGTACACAGGCAGGTAGTTGTTTTTCAGATAGGCGATCTTGGTTTTTGAACGGGGAATAAGATGCGACAAATCCCGCACAACCAGATCCTGATCCACCTCCGGATCATAAGCCATGCCGGCAATAATGCCGACCCCCATCCCCAATCGAACGTAGGTCTTGATCACGTCGGTATCGGCGGCGGCCAGGATAATATCCAGCTCCATACCGGTGTTTTTTAATGCGGTCTCGATATTTGAGCGTCCGGTAAAACCGAAACTGTAGGTAAGAATGGGGAAAGAGGCGAGCCGCTCAAGCGAAATTTCATCCTCGCTCAGCGGATGATGTTGCGGCACCACCACCGCATGATGCCATTCGTAGCAGGGCTTGACGACCAAACCGGCATCTTCGCCGACTTTCTCGGTGCAGATCGCAATATCCGCTTTGCGGGTATGCAGTTTGTTAATCAGTTGTTCGGGCGACGCTTCCACCATATAAATCCTGACGCCCGGATATTTTTCCCTGAAGCGCAAGATAGGTTTCGGTAAAAAATACCTGGCCTGGGTGTGGGTGGTCGCAATATGCAAAACGCCTTGGTTGCTGTCGATAAAGTCGGCCGCTATGGTCTGGATATTGTTTTTGGCCATGTTAATGGTTGCGACCTCCTCCATGATGCGGCGACCCAAGGAAGTCAAGCCTATCAATCTTTTACCCTGCCGTTCATACAAAGGGGAACCCAGTTCGGCTTCGAAAAGCTGCAATTGCCGACTGACCGCCGATTGCACGATATGCATTTTTTCCGCCGCTTTTGAAAGGCTGAAATCATTTTCCTGAAGAACGCGAAGCAATTCAATTTGGCTTAAATTCATTGTTGGGGATGTTTCCTGGTTTAAAATATCCGATATAGCATGTGGGGGCGACTTTAGTCGCCCAGTATGTATGACAAAGGGCGACTAAAGTCGCCCAGTATGTATGACAAAGAGCGACTAAAGTCGCCCCCACAATATCTTTTGTTTACTATAACAGCCTCTGCTAATGAAACCAATGCGCGTGGCGTATCCGCAGCTCAACCTTATCGCCTCTATTCAGCTGCAAGCGTCTGAACTGGTCATTGGGCATTTCCGCATAAACGCTTGCCACCTGTCCATTCGCGCCGCTCTTGACCAACTCAATGCGGATCAGGGAGCCCAAATGCTGCCAGTCTTTCAGGGTTACAAATGTATCGGTACCGGCAGTCGACTTTTCAATGACAATATCATGCGGACGCACATGGGCAATTTTGCCTTTTTGCTGCGCGGTGGATAAGCCGGCTGTTTGCAGCCAATCGGCATCGTGTTCATCCAGATCGAAAACATTGGTTTGTCCGATAAACCGGGACACGAACGCATTGGCCGGATGATCGTAAATATCGCCGGGCGCGCCTTGCTGCTCGATGCGGCCATGATTGAGCACCACCACCTGACTGGCGACTTCCATGGCCTCTTCCTGATCATGAGTGACAAAAATGCTGGTGACATTCAAATCGTGATGCAGGTTGCGCAGCCATTGGCGCAAATCCTTGCGCACACTGGCATCCAGCGCGCCGAACGGTTCATCCAGCAATAATACCGAGGGCTCCACGGCCAAGGCGCGAGCCAGCGCGATACGCTGGCGCTGGCCACCGGAGAGTTGATCGGGATAGCGGTCATGCAGCCAGTCAAGTTGCACCAGCTCCAGCAGCGCATGGACTTTTTTTGCAATCACTTCATTGCTTAGCCGTTCGCGGCGCGGCTTAACCTTTAAGCCGAAAGCCACATTATCAAATACGGTCATATGCCGGAACAGCGCGTAGTGCTGGAACACAAAACCGATTTGGCGGCTTTTGACCGGTTTATCGGTAACCTTGTCGCCTTTCAAAAAAACATCGCCCTGGTCGGCTTGTTCGAGACCGGCAATGATGCGCAGCAACGTGGTTTTACCGCAGCCGGAAGGCCCCAGTAAGGCAACCAATTCGCCTTCGGGAATGTCGAGGCTGATATTGTCCAGCGCGGTAAAGGCGCCGAAATGTTTGCTGATATGGTTTACGCTAATGCTCATGATGGGTTCCTGATATAAATCTTTAATACGTATTCCTGGTTCCCACGGACTCCGTGGGGCGCAGCGCGCCTAAACTGCGTTCCCACGCGGCGCGTGGGAACGAGGTAAATGTACTACTCAACCGCCTGCCGGGTCGCTTTCAATTCCTGGTTTTGCTTCCATTCCAGCACGGTCTTAAACACCAGCGTCACCACGGCCAAGGCGGCTAAGACCGACGCACCGGCGAAGGAACCGACGAAATCGTATTCGTTGTAACTGACTTCGACATGCAGCGGCAGCGTATTGGTGAGTCCGCGGATATGACCGGATACCACCGAGACGGCGCCGAATTCGCCCATCGCTCTGGCGTTGCACAACAGCACGCCGTTCAGCAGGCCCCATTTGACGTTCGGCATCGTGACTTTGAAAAAGGTTTGCCAGCCGCTGGCGCCCAGCGACAGTGCGGCCTCCTCTTCTTCATGGCCGATTTCCTGCATCAGCGGAATCAGTTCCCGGGCAACGAACGGAAAGGTCACGAACAAGGTCGCCAGAATAATGCCCGGCACGGCGAAAATGATCTTGATGTCATGCGCCGAAAACCAGGGCCCCAGCCAGCCTTGAGCGCCGAAAATCAGCACATAGACCAAACCGGCAATGACCGGGGACACTGAAAACGGCAGGTCAATCAGGGTAATCAGCAGGCTTTTTCCGCGAAAGTCAAAACGGGCTATCGCCCAGGCGGCGGACACGCCGAACATGGTGGTCAGCGGCACGGTGACTACCGCAACCAACAGCGTCAAGCGCATCGCTGCCAGCGCGTCGGGATGCGTCAGGCTGGCACTGTAGGCCGTCCAGCCTTTGGCAAAGGCTTCAATGAGTACGGTCAGCAGCGGCAAAATCAGAAACAATCCGATAATGCTCAGGGAGAGTCCGATCAAAGCGTATCGAACCCAGTCGGGATCCGACAGCGTCAGTTTTTTTGAAGCCAGAAAAGAGGTAGCGGAAACAGTATTCATCACGAATCTCTCACAGTTGTCCTGATCGACGGCGTACCCACCATTGCAGCCCGTTAATCAATAATAATAATAGAAACGACAGGATCAGCATGGTCAAACCAATCGCGGTTGCCCCGGCGTAATCGTATTGTTCCAGTTTGGTGATAATCAACAGCGGCACGATTTCCGAGATATAAGGCATATTGCCGGCAATAAAGATCACCGAGCCGTACTCGCCGACGCCGCGCGCAAAAGCCAGCGCAACGCCGGTAATGGTCGCCGGCAGAATATTGGGCAGAATCACTTTAACAAACGCTTGCAAGCGCGTGGCGCCAAGACTGGCGGCGGCTTCTTCCATCGCGGTGTCGAATTCCTGCAACACCGGTTCAATGGTGCGTACCACAAACGGCAAACCGATAAAGATCAAAGCAAAGACAATACCCAGCGGCTTGTAAGCAATTTGCACATCAAGACTATCCATCACCAGCTTGCCGATCCAGCCGCGAGGTTCGTAGATTGCGGCCAGCACGATACCGGCCACGGCGGTCGGCAAGGCGAACGGCAGATCGATCAACGCGTCGAACAGGCGTTTGCCGGGAAAGGTATAGCGCACCAGCGACCAGGCGATGATAAAGCCGAACACCCCGTCAACAAAGGCGGCAATCAGCGCCGCGCCAAAGCTGATGCGGAACGAGGCCTGCACACGCGGGTTGGTCAGTATCGCCCAGTACTCGTCGAGGCTGAGCTCAAACGTTTTCAGCAGCATCGCGCTCAGCGGAATCAGCACGATCAAGGCCAGATAAACCAGGGTAAAACTGATGGCCGGGCGAAATCCCGGCATGATGTTACTTTGTGGCATATCAATAATCTTTTATGTGTTGATCTGTATCGTTTCGCAACCCATCCAACAAATGGTGCGGTAAATTGGAATGCAAGCTTTGCTTGCGCAGCAGGCGGAGCCTGCACTCCGGTTAATGGCCTTGGGTTAACGGAAAAACCGTTAACCCAAGGCCGCATTTCTTATGGCGCGTAAATTTGATCGAAATAACCGCCGTCATCGAAATGCTCTTTTTGAGCCTGCGCCCAGCCGCCGAATTTTTCGTTGACGGTAAACAGTTCCAGTTTCGGAAAGCGTTTCAAGTCTTCAGGATCGGCATGTTCCGGTTGGTAAGGACGATAAAAATGCTTCGCGGCCAATTTTTGCCCGACCGGTGAATACAGGTACTGCAGATAGGCTTCAGCCAAATCCAGATTGCCGGTCTTTTTGGCAACCTTGTCCACCAGCGTTACCGGAGTTTCGGCCTTGATGCTGACCGGCGGCACTATGATTTCAAACTCGCCGGCACCCTGCTCTTTAAGCGCCAAAAACGCTTCGTTTTCCCAGGTGATCAGCACATCGCCGATACCGCGCTGGATAAAGGTTGTCGTGGAACCGCGCGCACCGGAATCCAGCACCGGCACATTCTTGTAGACTTTTTTGACAAAATCCTTGGCGGCTTCCTTGCTGCCGTAATTCTGTTCGCCAAACGCCCAGGCGGCGAGATAGTTGTAACGCGCTCCGCCTGAAGTTTTTGGATTGGGCGTAATGACCGAAACGCCTTCTTTGGCCAAATCGTCCCAGTTTTTAATCGCTTTGGGATTATCTTTGCGCACTAAAAACACGATGGTGGAGGTGTAAGGCAGGCTGTTATTGGGCAATCGGCTTTGCCACTTTTCGGGCAATATGCGCGCTTTTTTGACGATTTGATCGATGTCGTAAGACAGCGCCAAGGTCAGCACATCGGCTTCCAGCCCGTCGATCACCGCACGGGTCTGTTTGCCTGCGCCGCCGTGGGATTGCTGAACCTTAACGTCTTCGCCGGTTTTATCTTTCCAGTAGCTGATGAACTCTTTGTTGAAGTCCTGATAGAGCTCCCGGGTCGGGTCGTAGGACACATTCAGCAGCGTTCTGTCTGCCAGGGTCGCACCGCTTGACAATAAGGCCAGGCTGAAAAACACGAGTTTTAAGGGAAGGGTAAATTTCATGGTTTTTCCTTAAATTAAAATGATTTAGGTTTTTATCGCAATAGTGCCGGAACCAGGGTCATGGTAAACACCTTAGCTAACTTATGAAAACGATATATTTAGAACTACTTATCTAAAAATTAGATAATAACTGCGGCAGCGGTATAGCTCCCGCAGTTATCGCACTCATTTACTTGATCGTACCGTCGCCAAACGCATTCAGCGACACTTCGAAGTAGAAGAAATTACTAGCCTCCGACGTGAAGGGGCCGTTGGCCGTGCTGCCCTTATCGAATGACTGGGTAAAGCTGCCCGGTTCGAAGCGGGCATAGCTCAAGCTCCAATCGACATACGGATTGAGTTTATGGCGCATACGAATGTCGAGTTCATGCCCCAGGAAGTTGCCGCTTTTACCGCTCCTGTCTCTCAGATTGGCGCGGTTCCAGGCATCGGTTTCGCTTTCCAGCCAGAAGGCGTTATAACCGGTGTCGATGCGCACATTCTTATACGGGGTGAATTCCAGTCGGGCTTTAGGGGCATGAACGTTATCCCAGGAGAAATAATCGTTGCGCGACCACGGCTGGTTGAAACCGTAAAAGGCATCAAATTTCTGATTGATGTTGTCACTGGAATTTTTGTCGCCGGTGCCGTAGCCGTAATACAGGCTGGCCCGAGGCTTCCAGTCATGGTCGAAGGTATAACCGGATTCCAGCGAGTACGCCAGAGCATCATGCTGGCGCAAGGTCTGCGTTGTACCCGAAAGCGAACCGGAGCGGCCAAACTGTTTGTTGATATCCGCGTCAAAATCAAAGCCGCTATCGCCGAAAAGTCCATAAACCCGTAAACCCGGCGCATAAATATCCATATCGGGCTTACGATTAGCCGCAACGGTATTGGTTGGATCGCCATTTTGCTTACGGCCCAGGAAGTAGGGCTGGATGGTGATAAACTCCGACCACTGCCGCAGATTCAGCACGCCGCCGTAAAACCAGGTATCTTCGTCAGCCCGGTCAAAATCATACTTGGAGCGTTCAACTGGATGAAACGCAAAGGTATCCAAATGCCAGTCGTTTTGCTTTTTGCCGAATTGGACACGAAAACCCTCGAAATTGTTGGTGGTGTTGCGGAATTGATTGCTGCCCACCAGACGCCGATCCAGCAATTCCAAAGCCTGACGGCCGGCGCGGATGCTTAACGGCCGGTTATGGCCGAGCGCATTATCAAAATACAGCTCAGCGTAACCCTGAATCAGTTCGAATTCGTTGATGTCAGCCTCGGTTCTTTCATACAGACCGTTGTAACTGCGGGCGTCTTCAAATTCGACCGCAAAGCGTAGCGGGTCGAGAATATCCTTTACCCCGATATAGCCGCGAGTTCTCAATAGCCATAGATTGTCAGGGTCGTTGCGATAGGTATTTAGCGTAGCATTGGTTGTAGGATCATTTCTGCGCCGCAAATCGTTTTCCCGGTACTCATAACGGGTGCGAAAATCCAGACCGACATCCAGCCATTCCACATCGCGAAACTGCTCGAATTGGGTTTTGCTCAAATTACGCACATAAGCCGGTGGATCCGTGTCCGGCTCGACGCGATAACCTTTGGTTTTGACGTAATAATCCTCGGCATTTACTAAACTGGGCAACGCCAGCAGCAGACCCAAGGTACCGGTTACCGTCGCAATATTGACGAAATTACGCTTCATAGCTTTACCTTCTTTTAAAAATCTTTTTTTGATTAGTAACTTCCGGTGATCCGGTCGGTTCATGTTCACGTTGTCGTGTTGTTTTCGCCGCTTTTTTTACGGTAGAAATTTATAGTTATTATTTATATATCAAAGCGTAATTTCTCCTTACGTTCGATCTGTACCACCTTGTTGTCATGAATGATAATTTCGATTGAACCAAACTTAATTTCTTGCAAAATACTGGCAATCTGATCAGAGATTTCAGTTATCTGTTGTTCTTTGCTGCGGTTTCTCGTATCAGATGCCATAAAAACACTCCTGCAAAACTTACCGTTGATGTTGAAGCGCCGCTTAAATCAGGCGTTATCTTCAATAAACCGATAAGCTTAAGATTTAATAGCGAATAAAAAGATTACCAAATAAGCAACACAAGTTGCTCAGGTGCAATAGTAGAGGAGATCAGTGCTTTAATGAAACGATATAATTAGATTAAAATATCTAATTATAAGATATTGAGCTTCTGTCGCCAGAAGCTGACCTTGTAAGATCAGTTGCTTAAACTGCAAATTATTGCAGTGTAATGGCGACAGACTGTTTGACGGGACTGAATAAAGTAAAATTATTCCGGGCTTGGCTGAGGAGGTTATGCGAAAGGTGGAAAATAACAAATAGCCGGGGAATCGCTATTGTTGCGCAAGTTTTTATGGCATTTTGAGCCACCTAGGAACATGAAAGTCGGTGGTGGAAGGATGCCCTCGTCGCTACGCAGGCGTCGCTCCCACGAAATTTGTGGCTACACTAAACCGGACACACTCTAAAGTAACCTGAAATATAAGAGCTGCGTCGAACATGAATCGAGAAAAACAAAAAGTGAACAGCAAAGCACTGCGCGCTCTACGCTTCCATCTTAACGTTCCCGGCGAGCCAGTCTGTCCAGGCGGAAAAATTATCGCCCTTGGTTGATGACAACTGGATGATTTGTATGTCTGGATTGACCTGCCTGGCGAAGTTAATACAACGCTGTACATCAAAATCGACATAAGGCAGCAAGTCGGTTTTATTGATGATCATTAAATCTGCAGCATGAAACATGTCCGGATATTTGAGCGGTTTATCGTCGCCTTCAGTCACTGACAGCACCACGACTTTATGCGCTTCGCCCAAATCGAATGAAGACGGGCAAACCAGATTGCCGACATTTTCTATGGCCAAAAAACTGTGGTCTTTTATGCCCAGCGCCTGGAGCGCATGACCAATGCCGTGGGCATCGAGATGGCAGGCTCGACCGGTGTTGATTTGCAACGCAGGTACGCCGGTGGCTCTGATTCGATCCGCGTCATGCTCGGTCTGCTGATCGCCTTCGATGACGGCGATAGGAAACCGGTCTTTTAAGACTTTAATCGTCTCGACCAGCAAGGTGGTTTTACCCGCGCCGGGACTGGAAACCAGATTCAGCGTGAAAATATGATGCTGCTGAAAGTAAGTCCTGTTTTGCTCCGCATAGGCATTGTTTTTACTGAGCAAGTCCTGCTCGACTTTAACCAGACGCTCGGTTTCGTGATCATGATGGCGATGACCGTGGTCATGCTGATGAACTTGCCCGTTTACAGGCTGGAGTTTGTTAATTTTGCCTGGTTGGCTGCAACCGCATATTCCGCACATACATAGTGGCCTGTAAGAGTAAAAGTATTTTATGTTTTACCTGTTTGCTTAAATAACAATCAAGTCTTTAATTTTCATGTCCGCGCCCTGAATGACTTTAACCTTAGGACTTCCGCAATGGGAGCATGGATCATGCGAAGTTTCCAGTTCAACTTCAAGTCCGCATTGCCGACAAATTCCCAGTCCGGCTATATCGGAAATGATCAATTCGGCATTTTCCGCCAGCGAGTCTTTCATCACCACATCGAAACCGAAGCGCAACGCATCCGGCTCAATACTGGAAAGTTTGCCGATTTCCAGGGTCACTTTGGTGACCTTGCTGAACTTTTGGCTCACGGCATGGTTTTCCAGAATTTCCCTGACGTTTTCCAGCAGGGAGAGTTCATGCATGGCTGTCCCTGCCCTGCACCCTTCGGGCAAGTGCAAATCTGCTCCCGGCAGATTTGTCATGCATGGCTGTTCCTGTGCCATGCAATGCTGTTGACGTAAAGGCAAGTGCTTCGTAGGAGCGGGCCATGCCCGCGACATTTTGGCAACAATTGTGCGTCTTGACTCGCATCGGTCGCGGGCATGGCCCCGCTCCTACAAGGCTTATGTTATGCAGCATTTGCCTGTTTCAGCCAAAAATCAACATCGGGATTGCCCAATAATTGCCTTGCGAATGAACACGCTTTTGCCAAATTATGTTCAGCGTTAGCACTTAAGCCTTCGCCTAATTCAAATTTCTCGGCTTTGATGCTCAGCAAAAAACACGGCGGCGGCGTTTGCTTTTTTATCGATTGATACACGTCTAAAACCGCCGCAGGACTCATCGCATGCGTCGTGTAGCTTTTATCCCTGGCTGGCTCCAGCACGGTAAAATCAAACGCATCGACGCTGGCTACGGAGGCATCGACAAATAACACTAAGCGCCTGTTTTCCAGATCCAGCGCATGTTCGATTTGTAATTGGAAGTCGGACAATATTTCAATCGCGCCCAAGTCGCAATGAGTTTCGGCGTATTCCAACAATAACGGCCCCAGCGCATCATCGCCGCGACTGAGATTGCCATAGCCGAACAGCAACACCGGTTTACCCATGTTCCCGCTCAATCTGACCGTCACTGTGTTTGACCAGCTTATCGATCAGCTTGCCGTCAACATCGACCAACTCAAGTTGCAGCGGCATTTTGCCTACCGCATGGGTCGCGCAGGACAAACAGGGATCGTAAGCGCGTATCGCCACTTCCAGATTATTCAATAAAGGTTCGGTCAGTTCCCGGCCGGACAAATATTCCGCCGCCACTTGCCGCACCGATTCGTTCATTGCCATGTTGTTGCTGGTGGTCGAAACGATTAGGTTGGCTTTGGTGACAATGTCGTTTTCATCGACCTGATAGTGATGGAACAGGGTACCGCGTGGCGCTTCAATCACGCCCACGCCTTCATAGCGTTTTTCACCTTGCGCGACCAAATCATGGCCCATGATGTCCGGGTCATTCAGCAACTGTTTAATACTTTCGGCGCAATGCAGGATTTCAATCAAACGCGTCCAGTGAAATGCCAGGGTGCTGTGTACCATCGCTTCGCCACTGTGCGCCTTAAACTCGACGCGGGCGGCTTCGGCCAGCGGCGTATCGATATAGTCGCAGTTATTGACCCGCGCCAATGGCCCGACCCGATACCAGCCATTTTCCTGACCCAGCGATAACAGGTAAGGAAATTTCATGTAGGTCCAGGAGCGGACTTCTTCATGGATATAATCGTTATATTGGCAATAATCGACCTGATCCATAATGATTTCGCCGTGCTCATTCTTGGCGCGGATACCGCCGTGATAAAGCTCCAGCGCACCATCCGGCTTGGTCAGACCCAGATAATTGGTACGTATCGTGGCAAATTCATCGTAATAGGGCAGATTGGAGCAGTGTACTTTCTTGATCAGCGCAACGGAACCCGCCGCCCAGGTTATCATCTGGTCGATGTCTTCGAGCAGGTAGTCGCGCTCGGCTTTGGTCAATGATTTATTCATGCCCCCGGCAATCGCGCCGGTGCCGTGTATGCGTTTGCCCGACACCATGCGAATGACTTCCTGGCCGTATTTGCGCAGTTTTACGCCCTGTACGCCGATTTCGGGATATTCGCTCAATACCGCGACAATCGAACGCTTGCTGATGTCGCTTTCAAAACCGAACAATAAATCCGGGCTGGATAAATGAAAGAAATGCAGGGCATGGGATTGCAGCACTTGCCCAAAATGCAGCAGACGTCTTAATTTGTCCGCTGAAGCGGGCAAGTTTTCAGGATCGATGCCGACCAGTTGATCTATGGCTTTGGCGGCGGCCAAATGATGGCTGACCGGACAGATGCCGCATAAGCGCTGCACCAGAACCGGCAGTTCCCAATAGGGCCGGCCTTGAATGAAGCGCTCAAAGCCTCGAAACTCAACGATATGCAATCTGGCCTGCTGGACTTTGTTATCCGCATCCAGCAATAACGTGACTTTGCCGTGGCCTTCAACGCGCGACACCGGATCGACGACAACGCGTTTTAAACTGTCCCGGTTTTCAGCTGTTTCTAAATGTTCGTACATGATTTTCCTCGTATTTGTAGGTCGCTCAATCGTAATGAACCAACTCGTAAGGCAATGAAGGTTCACGCCCTTCGATCAAATCGGTCAGGAATTTCCAGAACACGTCCGCTGAAGGCGGGCAGCCGGGCAGAAAATAATCTATTTTGACGACTTCATGTATCGGATAAACCTGATTCAACAGCAATGGCAATTCTATATCGCTGGGAATCTGCGGATTTTCCACGCCAATTCCGTCGAGATAAGCCTCATTCAGGCATTCTTCGAGGGGGATATGATTGCGCATCGCCGGCAATCCACCGTTAATGGCGCAAGCGCCGACCGCAACCAGGATTTTGCAGTTGTTACGAAACTCCCGCAATACGTGGACGTTTTCGGAATTGCACACGCCGCCTTCAATCAGACCTATATCGCAATGGGTGCAATGTTCTATGTCGGTGAGCGGCGAGCGGTCAAACTCGACTACTTCAACCAGTTGCAGCATGCGCTCGTCTATATCCAAAAAAGACATATGACAGCCGAAACAGCCTGCCAGCGATGTTGTTGCTACTCTAATTTTATTTGCCATGTTTAGGATGCTCCTTGCCGACTGCCAGGGATGGCGGAAGTGTCGCAACCGGTCGGGAACCGGATGCGGCCAAACTCACTTGATCAATTTGTTGGTGATCGTAAATACGTTCGCCAATCGGCACCTGATAACCGGTACGTTTAACCAGAATCGCGCCGGTAGGACAAATGTGGACAGCCTGATCGTTCACATCCACATCAGTATCTTTCAGTAACCCGCTTTCAGCATTGACGATCAAATGCTTGTGGATGCCGCGCCCGCTGAGCGCAAATACGTTTTTACCGTCTGTTTGCTGACTGGCACGAACGCACAAGGCGCAAAAAATACAGCGATTATGGTCAATCATCACCTCGGCATGAGAAGCATCTACGTTGCGATCCGGATAAAACAACGGAAAATGGTTGTCGAGCATATTCAAATGATAGGCCACGGCTTGTAACTGACAGTTACCGGTTTTTTCACAGGACGGGCAAAAATGATTGCCTTCCACAAATAGCATTTGGGTGATTTTCTTCCGGTCGTCAATCAGCTCTTTAGTTTCACTGAGCACATCCTGCCCGTCCATGGCCGGAAAGGTGCAGGCCGAACAGTTGCGTCCGTTGACATTGACCGTACACAGTTTACAACTGCCGTGCGGGGTAAATTCCGGCTGATGGCATAAGTGTGGGATATAGACGTCGGCTGCCATCGCCGCATCCATAATGGTCTGACCGTCTTCAAAAGGGATGGTTTTGCCGTCGATGGTAATGGTTTTACTCATGTTCGTTCACCTCTATTTGAGCCAAATGCGCACCGGCATCATCACGATTGGCCATGCGCCGCGCTGTTTCCAGTGCGCCATCCAAATCGAATCCCGGTTCATAACTGATTTCTTTTAATCGGTTTTGATACAAATCAGGATAGCGCTCCAGCGTGGTTAAGATCGGATTCGCCGCCGTTTGCCCGAGGCCGCAATGGCTATAATTTTTGACCAGTTGACACAATTCTTCCAACGCAACAACATCACCCGCCGAACCATGGCCTTCGACAATTTTATCCATCTGTTTCTGCAATAAAGAGGTGCCGACCCGGCATGGTGTACAAAATCCACAGCTTTCATGGGCAAAAAAGTGCGTGAAGTTATGCACCATGTCGAGAATATTGCGACTGGTGTTGAAAATAATGAATGAGCCGCCGGTGGCTAAATCTTCAAAAGCCAGCTTGCGCTCGAACTCTTGATCGGAAATGAAGCTGCCTGACGGCCCGCCAACCTGAACGCCCAATACATCGTCCGCGCCACAGTCATGCAGAATAGTCTGAACCGTTACGCCAAAGGGGTATTCATAGATGCCGGGACGTGCGCAATCGCCGCTGATACTGAGTATCTTGGTGCCTTTCGATTTTTCGGTGCCGATACTGGCAAACCAGTCGCCACCATTGACCGCAATGCTGGCAGCCGCCAGAAACGTTTCTACATTATTGACCACGGTCGGTTTGCCCAAATAGCCCTGGGTGACCGGATAAGGCGGACGATTGCGCGGAATGCCGGCTTTGCCTTCCAGTGATTCGATCAGTGCGGATTCTTCGCCGCAAATATAAGCGCCTGCACCCAGACAGATTTCAATATCGAAATTCCATCCTGCGTCCAGAATATTAGTGCCCAGCAAACCGTTTCGGCGACGCTGCTCCAAAATGTTTTGCAGCTTATCGTGTAGATGCAAGTACTCGCCGCGCAAATACAAAAACCCCTGTTTGGCTCCGATAATCGCCGCGCACACCGTCATGCCTTCAAAAACCTGATCTGCGTAAGTATTCAGCAGCACCCTGTCCTTAAACGTGCCCGGTTCGCCTTCGTCAGCATTGCATACCACATAACGCTCAGTCTGTTGCTCTTCGGAACAAAACTGCCACTTCATCGCCGTTTTAAATCCGGCCCCGCCCCGACCCCGCAAACCTGATTTATCGATTTCAGTCAGCGTTTCCTTGATGCCTCGCGTTAACACCGCTTTGAGTGCCGCGCCTTGCTCAAGCTGCTGATTCAGCAATAAACCGGATTTATGAATATTATCATCCACCTGAAATAATTCGCTAGGCCATTCGCTCAGGGGTTTTTGTTGATTAATCAGCTCCGCGATTTTATCAATTGAAGAATGATCCAGGTGAGTCAACGCATAGCCGTTAACCAAGCCGGCCGGGCCTTGGTCGCACATGCCGGTACAGGAAGTATTATCCAGACTAACCACGCCATCTGGCCTGACTTCGCCAACAGCAACAGCCAATTTATTTTCCAGATAGCCGAGCAGGTCTTTCTTACCCAACATATGATCGGTTATCGAATCGCTGATCAACAGCTCATATCGCCCTCTTCGGGTCAGATGGAAAAAACTGTAGAATTCAATGACGCTGATAATTTGCGTTCGAGGAATGTTCAGCAAGCCGGACAGCTGTTCTATCGCCTCTTCCGGGATATAATGAAAACGGGATTGAATCTGCCTTAGAATTTGCAACAAATGTGTTGCCTGATGATTATTTTCTACGATACCCTGAACGAATTGTCTCACTTTATCTCCCCGGCTTTATCTTTCTGGATGTTTGTGGATATGATACTAATGAATGATTACATTGCCTACATGGCAGTGATTGCTCCGGGCAATCATTCTGTATTCCCTCCATCCATGGAGGTCAGATGTCGATAAGGGGCAGGAACTGAAACTTTAAAATAGCGAATCCCTTACAGAAACTAACTATATCTTACTCTCTTAGATAATCCAATAATTAGCTAACAGGACTTCTCATCCAGCGCTCATGGCAAAAAAACCAACTTCATTTAAAGCGGCCTTGTCGTTCCCAAATCGCACTATGGCTCATTTTTATAGTCAGATTGAGCAACAAAAACAGGTTCTACGGCGTATTCATGACATTTTACCGGCGGCGATAGCTAAACATGCACTGCACTGTGTTATTAATGGCAAGAAACTGCTGGTTTATACCGATACGGCGGCTTGGGCATCGCAACTGCGCTTTTATAACAGCGTAATTCTCGCAGCCATCGCCCCGCTAACCCGTGAATCGGTCTCGATTATGCAGATTAAAGTGCGGGTAGAGACATTGTCTGCAACATCGCTACCGGGCAGGACACCGATCATTCCATCGGCAGAAAAAATAGCGTTCATCCATAACCACAGTCTTACGGTTTCGGATGAACAATTGAAGCTCGCGTTGCTGAGGCTAAGCACAACGTTGGAAAAACTTTCAAATCAGCAATCCCCCGCCTAATATTCAGGCAGATACTGACTACTGCCAGCGGTGTATTATGCCTCTGGCCTAGGGGTTTCCGCTGAACGCATAAAAGAAATTGGGGCGTTTTCTTCATCGTCAAAGGTAACCATTTCCCACGCATCTTTATCATTTAATAAAGCACGAAGTAATTTATTATTCAACCCGTGACCCGATTTATAACCGGTAAATTCACCTATTAAGCTGTGCCCTAACAGATATAAATCGCCTATCGCATCAAGAATTTTATGTTTAACAAATTCATCCGCATAACGTAGACCGTCTTCGTTGATAACCTTGTCATCATCGACCACAATGGCATTATCGAGACTGCCACCCAAAGCCAGGTTGTTTTGTCGCAGCATCTCAACATCTTTCATGAAACCAAACGTTCTGGCTCGACTTACTTCCTTGACAAAAGTAGTCGATGAAAAATCCATCGTGGCGGTTTTTACATGCTCTTCAAAGGCAGGATGCTCAAAATCAATCGTAAAGGTAACCTTGAAACCTTCAAACGGCTCAAAAGCGGCCCATTTATCGCCCTCTTCAACTCTTATGCTACGCTTTATACGGATGTACTGTTTCGGGCTATCCTGTTCTTCAACTCCCGCAGACTGAAGTAAAAACACAAAAGGTCCGGCACTACCATCCATAATCGGAACTTCTGCTGCACTGACATCGATAATTGCATTGTCTATGCCTAATCCGGCAAATGCCGAAAGCAAATGTTCTATCGTTGATATTTTTACATCACCCGCAACCAGGGTTGTCGAGAGTATGGTTTCGCCAACATTTTCCGGTGTTGCCAGAATGGTCACCGGGGTGTCCAGATCGACTCTGCGAAACCGGATGCCCGTATTCGCTTCAGCCGGGCGTAAAGTTAAATAAACTTTATCGCCCGTGTGTAGTCCTACACCTGTTGCCCTAATTGTGTTTTTTAAAGTTCGCTGTTTAATCATAAAATCAATAACGCTAAGTAAAGAGGGCAAAAGGCGCAAATTTTATCACAATCAGACCCGAAAACTGAATCCATTATTAACTAAACGCGCACTAATCTGCTTGACGCCTTAGAAAGGCTGGAATATCCAGATAGTCTAAATCCATATCTTTCTTTGGTTGAGCCCCAAAACGCGTTTCTCTACTTTCTGTTTTATTTTGACGCATGACTGTGGGTGTATCCAGGCCTTCATAACTGACTTCGCCTGCCGCATTCTGATTAACGTACCCTACTGACGCTTTTGGAGCAAGCTTAACCGCCCTGGACGGCAAACCCATTCCTGTAGCCACTACCGTCACTTTAATCTCATCGCCTAAGTCAGGATTAATAGACATGCCAATTTTTATAACGGCATCTTCCGAAGCAAATTCATGAACAATATTACCTACTTCATCGAATTCGGCAATGCCCATATCGGCCGCAGAAATATTAACCAAAATGCCACGGGCACCTTGTAAATTAATGTCTTCCAGTAATGGACAGGCAATAGCTTTCTCAGCCGCCTCTCTAGCCCGATACTCCCCCTCGGCTGTAGCGGTACCCATAATCGCAGCGCCCATACCTGACATCACGGTTCTGACATCGGCAAAATCAACGTTAATCATGCCTGGATGAACAATAAGTTCGGTAATTCCCCGAACGGCATCCAGCAATACATCGTTAGCCGCTTTAAACGCATTCACCAAAGATACATCGTTACCCAGCACCGGAAGTAATTTTTGATTGGGGATAATAATCAATGAATCAACGAACTTTTCAAGCTCTGCTATGCCTTGCTCCGCAGTTGCCAGCTTCTTTTTACCTTCAAATGCAAACGGTTTAGTCACCACGGCAACCGTCAGAATACCCATACTTTTGGCGATTTCTGCAATAACAGGAAGCGCTCCGGTACCGGTACCGCCGCCCATCCCTGCTGTCAGGAACACCATGTCAGCGCCCTCTAAAACCTCCTTGATACGATCCTTGTTTTCGTCTGCCGCCATTCTTCCAACTTCGGGATTGGTACCCGCGCCCAGACCTTTGGTTAATTCGACACCTAATTGAATAATCGTATCAATGTTTAACTTTCTTAATGCCTGCGCGTCGGTATTTGCACAGATAAACTCAACCCCCTCCACAAGACTACCAACCATGTGATTGACTGCATTGCCGCCGCCGCCGCCGACACCAATAACTTTGATGACTGCATGTTCGTTGCTCATATCCATTAATTCATATTTCATTGCCATTACCGCTGCCCCTTATTCTATTAATAAACTATTAAAAGTTACCTTGAAACCAACTCTTCATTCTTGAGAACACGCTGGGGCCATTAGAATCAATTCTGACGCCGACGCCCTGGTGTTCTTTACCATACATTAACAATCCGACCCCGGTAGAGTGAATCGGATTTTTTACCACTTCCGTTAAACCCGTCACATTTTGCGGCCCACCCATACGAACCGGCATATGAAAAATTTCTTCTGCTAAATCAATTAATCCCATGACTTTTGAACTGCCGCCTGTTAACACTATCCCGGCAGCAATTAATTCTTCATAGCCGCTGCGCCTTAATTCCGATTGAACCAACAGCATTAACTCTTCATAGCGAGGTTCAATAATCTCTGCCAGATTTTGCGTTGAAATCTTGCGCGGCGCTCTATCGCCGATACTGGGTACCTCAATAATCTCATCTACATTTGCCAACTGCGTTAAAGCGCACGCATATTTGCGTTTAATATCCTCAGCATTAAGCGTGGGCGTACGTAACGCAACAGCAATATCATTGGTCACCTGATCACCCGCTATGGGGATCACCGCCGTATGCTTGATGGCGCCTTCGACAAAAATCGCAATATCCGTGGTACCTCCGCCAATATCAATCAAGCAAACGCCCAATTCTTTTTCATCTTCGGTAAGTACCGAATTGCAGGATGCCAATTGCTCCAGCACAATATCATCGACTTCCAGGCCGCAACGCCGAATGCACTTGACGATATTTTGCGAAGCGCTAACACTACCGGTGACCATGTGAACTTTAGCCTCCAGACGAATACCCGACATTCCGATAGGCTCTTTGATGCCTTCCTGAAGATCAATCACAAACTCCTGAGGTAAAATATGTAAAATCTTCTGATCCGCAGGAATTGCCACAGCGCGAGCGGAATCGATTACTCTATCTATATCATACTGAGTCACTTCCTTGTCCTTAATGGCCACGATGCCGTGAGAATTAAGGCTACGGATATGACTGCCGGCAATACCGGCATAAACCGACTTGATCTGGCATCCCGCCATTAATTCGGCCTCTTCAATAGCGCGCTGGATGGATTGCACAGTCGACTCCAGATTGACCACAACACCTTTTTTCAGACCGCGCGATGGTGTTGATCCAATGCCTATGATTTCTATATTGCCGTCACTGGTAAGTTCACCAACAATAGCCGCGACCTTCGACGTACCTATGTCCAATCCGACTATCAAATTACGCTCTGTTCTTTTCGCCATTTTATTTACTCTGTATCATTTTTTTATGATTAGCCATCTATTTCACGCTGCCGATTAGCCCATTTTTCCGACCGCCAAGGATGGTGGAAGTGTCGTTATCGGTAAGGAACCGATGCCGACCGACCGCCAAGGATGGTGGAAGCGTCGTTATCGGTAGGGAACCGATGCGACCAGTCAATTTCTGCGGTTCCAGGTTTCCATGAAACCGCATATCCGTTGGGATATCTCAAATCAACTATGGCTATTCGCTCAACTTGTTCTTGTCCTAATACTTCCAGCGTTTCCAAAAATCGCTGTAATTTCTTTAATTGTTCATTTCGTCCCAACAGTATTTCCAGTCCTGTTGTTAATTTTATCTTCCATGCCCATCGATCATTAATCGTAAACTCCGCCATTTTCATGGACTGATCCGCTAATGCTGTGTTGACGCCCTTCATAATTTCCAGCGTCTTTGCCTGTTTCAGCTCAGGTCCTTGCAAAATGGGCATATGCTTAAATTGATCTATATTCTTCGGCGTAATGATCTCGCCTCGTACGGTAATCAGACTTTTTTGTCCCCACCGCACATAGGGCTTCTTTTCGCGTATCTTGATGTCTATCGCATCAGGCCAGACCCGTTTAACCGTAACACTATCAACCCAAACTAGTTCGGAAACAGCCTGATGTATAGCTTGCATATCGGCATCAAAAAAGCCGGTCATCACCAAGGGCTGTAAAGCCTCTTTTATCTCGTCTTTCCCGAGGTATTGAAAAACCCCTTCGCTTCTTACATATTTAATCGGTATGCTCTTAACACCTAAAGCCGCCACCCAGAGTAGGCCCGTCATCAGTAAAACTGTGATTATGATTTTTGCAACAGTCATCCACCATTACCCGCAACTGGTTTCCAGAATACGCCAAACCAATTCATTAAAATCGATACCTGCCTGCCTAGCCGCCATCGGCACTAAGCTGTGGTCGGTCATGCCGGGGACGGTATTAACCTCGATCAACTGATACTGTCCCAAGTCATCGATAAATACATCCACTCTTCCCCAGCCTTTAACACCGACCACCTTGCAGGCCGTTACAGCCAAGTTTCTGATAAAGAGCTCCTGATCGGGACTCAGGCCGCATGGACAGTGATATTGCGTGGTCGTCGCCTGATATTTTGCTTCGTAATCATAAAATGCATTAGGCGTTTCCAGGCGAATAACCGGCAGCGCCTCGCCATCCAGTACCGCAACGGTATACTCTTTGCCGGTAACCCAAGCTTCTGCATAGACATCGCAACGATATTTTTCCGCCACGATTAAGGCTTTTTGCAATTCATCGCGATTACCGGCCTTGCTCATGCCGATGCTGGAACCTTCCTGCGCCGGTTTGACGATAACCGGAAAACCCAATTTTTCAATACAGTCATCCAGATCGGCTTCGTTTTCCAACAAACACCATTTGGGCGTGACCAGACCGAAACCTTGCCAGCACAGCTTGGTTCTGAGCTTATCCATAGTCAATGCCGATGCCATCACACCACTACCGGTATAGGGAATACCCAGCACTTCCAGAACCCCTTGCAGCACACCATCTTCACCGCCGCGCCCGTGGATAATATTAAATACCCGGTCAATCTTTAGTCCGGCCAACGCTTCAATCGGACTGCCGGTGACATCAATGGCAATAGCATCAACACCTTTGCATTTTAAAGCTTCGTAAACGGCTGCCCCGCTTTTTAACGAGACCTCCCTTTCCGCCGCCGACCCACCCATCATGACGGCGACTCGACCGAATTGTTTTGGGTTATTCATCACCAATGCTCTCATATTGCTATGCCTACCATACAAACCTCAGTCTGCAAGACTACCCCCTGCTGTTGTTTAATTTTATCCTGTACATAATAAATCAGAGCTTCGATCTCCGCTGCCGTTGCATTGCCGGTATTGACAATAAAATTTGCATGCTTTTCCGACACACAAGCACCACCAATTGCGTAGCCTTTTAAGCCGGCTTGCTCTATCAACCTTGCCGCATGATCGCCTTCCGGGTTTTTAAATACCGAACCGCAACTGGGCTGATTGGTCGGTTGCGTTGCCCCTCGTTTTTCCAATAAGCCCTTAATTTTCCGCTGACTCGAGGCCGTATCGCCTTGCTGTAACGTTAACAGACAGGATAGAAACCACTCGTTATTTAAGCCCTTTACCGACCGGTAACTCACCGTAAAATCCTGTGGCTTTTTATGCGTTACCTTACCCGACGCATCCAGCATGTCCACACCGTTAACAATAGCCCAGGTTTCTCCATCAAAGGCTCCGGCATTCATCTTCAAGGCTCCGCCCATGGTTCCGGGTATGCCGGCCAAAAACTCCGCACCCGTTAAGCCCCGTTCCCCACAAAATCGCGCCACATGTGCGCAGGGAACTCCCGCTTCGACATAAACCAAGCCATCGTCGGTCAAGCTCATCTCTTTTAATCGTCCTCTGGTATTAATCACCGTACCACGGATGCCGCCGTCCCTGACCAATAAATTACTACCCAGTCCCATCCAGAACACCGGTTCGGACTCCGGCAAAGCCTTTATAAAATCGATCAAATCCTGCCGGTCTTGCGGGATGTACAGCCGATCCGCCGGACCGCCAACACGCCAACTGGTGTACTTCGCCAGTTTTTCATGCTTAAGTAAGCGGCCTTTCGGTAATTGCTCCTGCATTACTTTACCTCCTGCAACCATGCAGTCGTCAGCAACAGCTTTATGCTATCATCCGGCGCCCTTGCAATCGTTAATTCAATTGTCATTTCTTGTAGAGACCTCACACTGAAAAGTGTGTACTAAGTTCTGTCACTACAGAACAATAATTCGTCAGTATTTTCATAATTTGCTAAAAATCGATTTAATTAATTTTGGCCATTAACTATCAGCAAAACCTACTTTATCTTGTCTATTTCAGGGATTCACCAAAAATGTACAACATGACTTCCTATTTTATTCGTTAAGCAATAACAATGTACGGCATTAATTAATAGAATGACATAAGCAGAACTACATAGACCAGGCTGACAGCCTAGAGAGTCACATCAAAACCAATAGCTTATCAATAGGCAAAAATTACTTACCGGGTTTTATTACAGAGAGAGAATTGTTGCTAACAACTGAGGTAATTGTGACGCAATCTGCCCGACATTACCTGCCCCCATGGTCAGTATCACATCCTCAGCTTTTACGATGCCTGCCAATATTTCAGGTAATTCTTCCCAGTCTTCAATAAATACCGGATCGACTTGTCCGCGTACACGGATGGCTCGGCTTAATGCTCTCCCGTCCGCACCGGGAATAGCTGTCTCACCGGCCGGATAAACATCCATTAAAATCAGTACGTCAACGGTTGACAGCACTTGCACAAAATCTTCGAATAAGTCACGAGTTCGGGTATATCGATGCGGCTGAAAGACAACGACCGCACGCCGATCCGGCCATGCCTGATGCAAGGCCTCAAGCGTCGCCGCAATCTCACGCGGGTGATGCCCATAATCATCTACCAGTGTCAGTTTGCCTTCACCCAGCGGCAAGTCACCGTTAATCTGGAAGCGCCGACCTATGCCTTTAAACGCACCCAGGCTTCTGATGATTGCCTCATCATCTACCGCCAACTTGGTTGCGACACTAATCGCTGCCAGTGCATTGAGCATGTTATGCCAGCCTGGCATATTTAAAATTATATGCAACGGCGGATAGTCGCCTCTGCGCATGACTTCAAAAGCTGTATGCATGCCCTGCTGTTTGATATTTATTGCACGTACATCGGCATCTTCATGGACTCCGTAAGTCATTACCGGTTTGGATATTTCCGGCAGAATCGCTCTTACGCCTTCATCATCCAGACACATAACCGCTAATCCGTAAAAGGGAAGATGATGTAAAAACTCAATAAAAGTATCTTTTAATCGCTGATAGCTGCCTTCATAGGTCGCCATATGATCCTGATCAATATTGGTAACTATGGCCATCATCGGCTGCAAATATAGAAACGACGCGTCACTTTCATCGGCTTCGGCAACCAAGTAATGGCCTAATCCTAACTTAGCATTACTGCCTGCGCTGTTTAAACGCCCACCAATGACAAACGTAGGATCAAACCCACCTTCGGCCAGAATACTTGCAGTCAAACTTGTGGTTGTGGTTTTCCCATGGGTTCCGGCAACGGCAATGCCAAACCTGAAACGCATCAACTCGGCCAGCATTTCCGCGCGCGGTATGACCGGTATCCTATTTAAATAAGCCTCATCAATCTCTTCATTATTACGATCTATTGCACTGGATGCTACCACCACATCGACCTGCGCAATATTCTCTCGTTTATGCCCAATATTGATAGTCACGCCCAAGTCAGCCAGTCTTTTCGTTACCGAGCTTTCTTTAATATCTGAGCCTGAAACGTGATAACCCAGGTTCGACAATACCTCGGCAATCCCGCTCATACCCGTTCCGCCTATGCCGACAAAATGTATCCGGTCAATATTACCTAATGCCTGGGTCGGCATCTGATTACTTGGACGATTCATAGACCCGCCTCGATCATGCAAATACCGGCAACGATTTTTGTCGCATCCAAGCGTGCGTATTTTTTTGCAGTTTTACTCATCACGTCCAATTGCTTAATTACCTTTGTTATCTGTTCTACCAGCGTTATTGCATTCAAATCTTTTTGCCTCAATAACTGCCCTGCACCGGCATCGGTTAAATACCGGGCATTAGCTGTTTGATGATCATCGATAGCGCCCGGTAGCGGTACAAAAATGGCGGGCAATCCTACCGCTGCCACTTCACTAACAGTCATTGCACCCGATCTGCAAATCACCAAATCGGCCCATTGGTAAGCCGACACCATATCTTCTATAAAAGCACTCACTTTTGCGTTCACGCCTAAGGCTTTATACCGACTCTCGACCTGCTGCTGCATAGCCGCGCCGGTTTGGTGCCTTACTGTTGCATTCTTTAATTCTGCCAGGGCCTCAGGCACGACTTCATTCAATATTTGGGCTCCCTGGCTGCCGCCAACGACTAATATGTTAATGCCCCTCAATCCTTCGGCAACGCCGGGAGCAGTTGCCGAAGGATTGAGGGCAATTACGAACTGTTTTCTTAACGGGTTTCCGGTAAATTTAGCCTTCAGCTTCTTATCAAAACTACCCGGAAATGCTTCCAATACCTGATTAGCCATGCGTGCCAACAACCGGTTCGTGGTACCGGGCACCCGATTTTGTTCATGAATAATCAGAGGTATACCTAATAATTTTGCCATCAGTCCGCCCGGTCCTGCTACAAATCCGCCCATACCCAACACCACATCCGGTTTGCGCTTTTGCAATATTATCAAAGCCTGTATGCAGGCCTTCATCAGCAACAAGACTGCCGTTATTTTCGACAGCCATCCTTTGCCGCGCACTCCGGCAACAGATAACCAGTCTATATCTATACCCTGGTCAGGAATCACTCGGCCTTCTAAACCTTTCTGCGTACCAAGCCAACTGACCTGCCAACCTTTTTCGATCAGCTCTTGGGCGACTGCCAACGCAGGAAACACATGCCCACCGGTTCCTCCAGCCATAATAACGATACGCTTAACCATATCGGTTTCTCGTTCCGCCGCGCCGCGCAGCAGCTGTATCCGCATTTATCTCCATGACTTCACTTTGTACCCGAAATAACAAACCAATCGCACAGCACATGATCATCATGCTGCCTCCGCCATAACTCATCAACGGCAAGGTCAGACCTTTGGTTGGCAAAATTCCCATATTAACGCCCATATTGACGAATGACTGAAAGCCAAACCAAATACCCAATCCATAGGCAATAAATGCGGAAAACCGTTGCCCTGCCTGTTCGGCGGCGACTGCTATTGCAAAAGTGCGCCAGACCAATAAAGAAAATAAACTAATAACAATGACCACGCCCACTAAACCCAATTCTTCTGCTATTACTGAGAATAAGAAATCCGTGTGAGCTTCGGGCAAATAAAATAATTTTTGTACTCCGCTACCCAAGCCTACACCCAACCATTCTCCTCGACCGAAGGAAATAAGCGCCTGGACTAATTGAAATCCGCTGTTCAAAGGGTCAGCCCAAGGATCCATAAAACTGGTAACCCGAATCAAACGGTAAGGTGAAAAATAAACCAGTAATATTGCCAATACACAAAGGACCGACAACAATCCTATAAATTGCAAAAGCCTGGCCCCGGCCAGAAACATGATGCCCATAGCTATCATTATAATAACGACGGCTGAACCAAAATCCGGTTCCAATAACAGCAACAGGCTGGCAACCGAAAACAGCCCCAACGGTTTGAACAATCCAAAAGGCGCGTTCTGTATTGACTCCTGATATCGCGTGACATAACCAGCCATATAGATGACAGCAAAAAACTTGACTACTTCGGATACTTGTATCCTTACTCCACCTATCGACAACCAACGCATACTGCCGTTAACCTTTACGCCGAAACCGGGTATCAGCACAATAATCAGCAATAGCAATCCTGCGACAAACAACGGCGGGCCATTCCGTTCCCAGACTTTCATTGGCACTGCTGCCACTAAGCCGCCAAAAAATAATCCTAAGCCTATGTGCATTAACTGCCTGACAGGATAATACAAACTATTCCCAGTCATTTTTATGCCCAGATGCAATGATGCGGATGCAACCATTACATAACCGATCAGTAATAAACTGATACTCACGGAAAGCAACACCGGATCAAAATAAAATCGACCGATCCGAGTTTTCATTGATGCTTCCGACATTGTTGACTGCTCATATCGCCGCCACGGAGGGCAAAACCAAAGTAGGCGCTTTAGGCGATGCCGCACGGTCAACCAACGCGAACACAGCTTTGGTGAATTTATCCCCCCTATCCTGATAATTTTTATATTGATCAAGACTGGCGCAAGCAGGGGATAGCAAAACGCTGTCACCGGCATCGGCAAGATCCGCTGCAATCTGCACCGCTTGCGCCATATTGCCTGCCGAATAAACAGGCACACAATCGTTCAACGCTTGCTTTATCAGTCCCGCATCCTTACCTATCAACACCACGCTTTTTGCTTTTTCTTTGATTGCGGGTGCCAATTCGTTCATATCGGCACCTTTCGCGTCACCACCGGCAATCAAAATCACCTTGCGCGCATAACCCTGCAAAGCTGCAATGCAGGCACCGATATTGGTCGCCTTCGAGTCATTAACCCAGGTAACACCCCGTATTTCTGCGACACGTTGCATTCTGTGGCTTAGCCCTTTGAATTTTCGCAAGGCATTGCACATGACCTGCTCATCCAAACCCACAGCCACACCCAAGGCTAATGCCGCCAAAGCATTTGCCGCGTTATGCCGGCCTTCAAGCGGCAATTCAGCCAACGGCATCAACCAGGATTCATTATGCATTAGATACTCTGTGTTCTCCTTAAATGCCAGGTGGAAATCGGCTTTCTTGTTAATCGAGAAGGTAAATATCTTTCTGCCTTTATCCCGCATGGCATAAACAACAGGATCATCCACATTAATGATCATCACGCCATCGCCTCTAAATATCCGTTGCTTTTCTCGTGCGTATTCGGCTAAATCGACATGCCTGTCCAGATGATCGGCGCTGATATTGAGTACCGTCGCGGCAACCGCATTCAAGGCTGAAGTTCGTTCCAGTTGAAAACTCGATAGTTCCAGTACATACAGTTGCGCATTTAACTTCAGTAAATCCAAGGCTGGCGTACCCAGGTTTCCACCTACGCCCACTTCTATCCCTGCAGCTTTTGCCATTTCACCCAACATCGTGGTCACTGTACTTTTGCCATTGGAACCACTGATGGCAACGATGGGCGCATCAACGGAACAGGCAAACAGGTCAATATCGCTGACTATTTTCGAGCCATTGGCAATGGCTTTAATAATCGACTGCTCATTCAGCGACACGCCGGGACTGACCACCAGATGCGTCGCTACTTTAAACGCGGCCTCATCAAAACCTCCGGTAAACACCGGCGTATCGGGCATTTGCTGAAAAAATTCCTCCATCATCGGCGGCTTGGCGCGACTATCGATAATGGCGAATTTGAAATTTAAGCCTTGTAGATAATGCGCAACCGAAATACCCGTACTGCCTAGACCTACGACCAATACTTTGGCCGTTTGCGGATCCAACGCAAAATTCTTTGTTAACAATGCTGTAATTGCTGCGCTATCCATTTCTTATCTCAATTTCAAAGTAGCCAAGCCAATTAACACCAAAATGACGGTAATAATCCAGAAGCGCACGATAACGCGAGGTTCCGGCCAGCCTTTCAATTCAAAGTGATGATGTATCGGCGCCATACGAAAAACGCGCTTTCCAGTCATTTTGAAAGAGGCTACCTGAATAATCACCGATACCGTTTCCATGACAAATACACCACCCATAATCATCAATACGATTTCCTGCCTGACCAGCACCGCCAATACGCCTAAAGCCGCGCCCAGCGCCAGCGCCCCGACATCGCCCATGAACACCATTGCAGGATAAGCGTTAAACCACAAAAAGCCCAAGCCGGCACCGACCAAAGCCGCACAAAATACGATCAGTTCCCCGGCATTGGGCAAATAGGGTATCGCCAGATATTGTGAAAAAGTCACATTTCCAGATAAATAGGCAAAAATTCCCAAACCGGTTGCTACCATCACGGTCGGCATAATCGCCAATCCGTCCAGCCCATCAGTCAAATTGACTGCATTGCTGGTTCCAACTATCACAAAATAAGTCAGAACTATGTACATCCAACCCATATCCAGCATGATGTCTTTAAAGAACGGGACTATCAACTGTGTTTCTGCCGGCAGAATTGCACTTTTGTATAAAAAAACAGCCGCCAGTAAACCTATGACCGATTGCCAGGAATATTTAGCCTTAGCCGACAAACCGTCACTGTTGCCCTTGATGACTTTTCTATAATCATCGACAAAGCCGATGATACCGTAACCCAGGGTTACCAATAAAATAACCCATATATAGCGGTTGCCCAGATCAGCCCACAACAGCGTGCTGAATGCAATTGAAACCAGTATCAAGGTTCCGCCCATAGTCGGCGTACCCGCCTTCTCGTAATGCGACTGAGGACCTAACTCACGAATACTTTGCCCGATCTTATTACGGCTTAATTTCCTGATCATGACCGGCCCGATAATAAAAGAAATGACCAGTGAAGTTAAGGCCCCAAGAATGGCGCGAAAGGTCAAGTAATGAAATACCCTAAAACCGCCATCAAAGGTCATCAAATAATCTGCAAAATAAAGTAACATTCTATATCCTGAAATTTTGCCTACATGGATGTAGGTGGAGCAGATAAGGCTCCTGCACTATCTGCATTCACCATATCCCTGTGGTTCGAGCGTGAGCCGGAGCGGAAGTTTTCAACCAGTGCGGCTGCTACGTTCTCCATGCGCTGAGCCCTTGATCCTTTGATCAAAATCGCTTCATCACCTTTGAGTTCATGCTTTAATGCGTCAATCAAATCATTTTGGTTATCAAAAAAATCAGCCCCTTTGCCGAAAATCTTTACCGTATTGCGGGCATCAGAGCCTATAGCGAGGAGACGCACGACACCACTTAATTTAATTAGCTCCCCCATTTCTTCATGTATTTTTAAACTGTCAGGCCCCAGTTCGCCAAAAGCCCCTAAAACTAACCAATGTTCACCGGCGCAGTTCGCCAACACATCCAGACCGGCTTTTAGCGAGGCTGAATTGGCGTTATAAGTATCGTCTATCACGATATTGCCTAGACGACTTACCAACGGCTGCAATCGCCCCGTGACCGGCTTTACGCTTTCCAGTCCCTGTTTAATCTGTTGCAGATTGATGTCGAGCGCCAGGCATGCAGCAGTCGCTGCCAAGGCGTTGACGACGTTGTGCCGACCTGCCAACTTCAGTTTTACCCTCAACTCGCCTGCCACGGTCACTAAGTCAAAGGCAGTAGCAAACTCATGATCAATAATTTCTGTTTTAACAGAATGCGCCGTTACCGTCGCCGATCTATCTAGCCCAAACGATATGATCTTTCTTACCCCCGCTACCGATTTCCAGTAGTCAAAGTAGGCATCATCGTGATTAAGAACTGCCACGCCATCCTGTTTAAGCGTTTGGATTATTTCCCCTTTCGCTTTGGCGACACCGTCGATACTGCCAAAACCTTCGATATGCGCGGCTCCCACATTGGTAATAATCGCAACATCAGCCTGCACATATTTGCTGGTATATTCAATTTCGCCCGGATGGTTTGCGCCCATCTCGATGACCGCATACCGGTGTTGTTCGTTCAAACGCAATAAAGTTAAGGGCACACCGATGTCATTATTCAAATTACCTTGAGTAAACAGCGTATTGCCTGCAGGATGTAGGCAAGGGGCGTGAGTAGGAGCGGAAGCTTTGTCATTGACACTCAATATTGCCGCCACCATTTCCTTGACTGTGGTTTTGCCGTTACTGCCGGTAATACCCACTACCGACACGGTCGCTTTTTTTCGCCAGGCGCCTGCCAGTTCGGCCAAGACCAAGCGCGTATCGTCAACCACGATCCGCGGTATGGTTGACGATACGCCCTTATGAACAATGGCTGCCGAAGCTCCGGCTTGTTCTGCCTTATCTACAAATTCATTGCCGTCAAAGTTATGACCTTTAATCGCAACATAAAGCTGTCCCGGCTTTATCGCTCTGGTGTCGATACTGACCGATGAAACCATAACATCTTCGCCGATCAATTTTCCCTGCACACACGCTGCAATTGCACTTAGCGTCATATTCATTCTTGAGCCTTGCGCCTGTCCAATGCTTCCATCACCGCCTGCCTATCGCTAAATGGCTGTTGTACGCCGTTGATTTCCTGATAGTGCTCATGGCCTTTACCCGCAATCACAATGCAATCATTTTTAGCCGCAGTTGCTACCACTTTTTGTATCGCCTGCTCTCTGTTTTGTATAACTTCAACCTTTACCGATCGGCATCCGGCCAAAATATCGTTAACTATATCCAACCCGTTTTCGTAACGCGGGTTGTCATCGGTAATCACTACATGATCCGCCCAATATTCGGCAATTTTTCCCATTTGCGGGCGCTTACCCGTATCTCTATTGCCGCCGCAACCAAAAACCACCCATAGATCCTGCTTGCAATGCTTACGCAAACTGGATAAAACCTTGTCCAATGCATCCGGCGTATGCGCATAATCCACAAAAATTAATGGATCACTCTCTGTCCCCAGAAGCTCCATACGGCCATCAACCGGCTTTATATCGGCCAGTTTTTTTATGGCCGCATGCAATGAAATCCCCATAGCCAGCATTACGGTCAAAACAGCCAGGACATTCTCTACATTAAAATCGCCGAACAGCGGGACTTTTACTCGCTGAATCTCAGTCATCCAGCACACATCAAACTCGATTCCGTCCGCTTTATGCAAGATATTTTCAGCCCTTACACAGTCGCCTGAATGCGCTGTTTTCCCTTTGACACTAAACTGCCACAGCTGGACTGATTTAGGGCAGGCAGCAATAATCTGCTCACCGTATTCATCATCCAAATTCACCACGGCGAAAGCTAAACCTGGCATTTTTAATAACGCCAGCTTGGCCTGCACATAAGCGTCCATCGTGCCGTGATAATCCAGGTGGTCGCGGCTGATATTAGTAAATACCGCGCCTTTAAATACCACGCCATTGACCCGACCTTGCTCCAGACCATGCGAAGAAACTTCCATCGCCACCATGCGTTTTTTGTCCTTTAATAAGTCGGCCAGTATTTTCTGAATTGCCAGGGCATCGGGGGTGGTATTCAAGGTCTTATTGAGCTTGCCCCACTCGCCCCAGCCGAGAGTCCCTATAATTCCGCAGTCCTCCAGCATCTGCCCCAAAAACTGGCTGCAAGACGTTTTCCCATTAGTGCCGGTAATGCCGATAACCGTCATGAACCGGGATGGATCGCCATAAAAACGCGCAGCCAATTCGCCCAACTTCAAGCCCAGATTTTCCACTGGAATCATCGGCGTTTGCACCGGCGAATTCATTCGTCTTTGAGCGGACAAATTCATCCCTATACGATCTGCCAGCTGCCAACCATCCCCGGCCGGATCAAAAATGACTGCACTTGCTCCATTATTAATAGCTTGCTCAACGTGCGCCAAGCCATGCTGTTTAGCACCGGCTAAAGCAATAAATGCATTACCACCAACAACGGCCCGACTATCCAAAACTAATCCAGTAATCGGTATATCGTCCTGATCAGGAAACGAGGCGAATCCCTGTAATAAATCTTTCAGCAAAAACTCACCGTGTCTTGGTTTCTCTGTAGCCGACACGTTAAGATTCTTGCCGTGTTAACAAAATGGGCATGTTGTCCTGTTGGTCAGGAGCAACCTCCAACACTCTCAAGGCTCCTTCCATCACTTTGGAAAATACCGGAGCCGAGACTATACCACCGTAATATTGCCCTGCAGACGGCTCATCAACCATGACGACGACAATCAATCGCGGATTCTTTGCCGGTGCCATGCCCGCAAAAACAGAAAAATAATTTTTCTCGACATATCCACCCGTACCGGCTTTTTTTACCGTGCCGGTTTTGCCTGCAGCGCTGTAGCCATCGACTCTGGCCTCATAAGCGGTGCCGCCTTTCATTAGTACAGTTTCCATCATGGCCCTGACTCTCTTGGCAGTCTTGACTGAAAACACCCGTTGCGCATCAACATCTTCATCCCGTCTTAACAAGCTAACCGAGTGCAAAATGCCGTTATCCGCTAATGCCGTATAGGCTCTTGCCAATTGCAATGCCGATGCACTCACGCCGTAACCAAATGACAAAGTCGCCGTTTCAAAGTCGCTTCTGTGCTGGTAATCAAGCAAGCTTCCGCTGGCTTCCCCAGGAAAACCGGAACCGGTCGCCACACCAAAACCCAGTCTATGGTAAGCATTCCAAAAATATTCAGGCGGCATGCTCAATGCGATCTGACTTACCGCAACATTACTGGATTTCTTCAGCACTCCGGTCAAATCCAGTGTTCCATAATCATGTACATCCCTAACCACATGACTACCGATCGGATAGACTCCGTGGGTTTCAAACAAATCATCTGGCTTGATATATCCTCCGTCTAAAGCGGCGGCGACAACAAATGGCTTGATCGTTGATCCCGGTTCAAATACATCAGTTATCGATCTATTCCTGTACCTGCTTTCCTTTAAACTCTTTCTGGTATTTGGGTTAAATGAAGGCTGATTTACCGCCGCCAGAATTTCTCCGCTCTTTGCATCCAATACCACTAGCGCCGCCGATTTTGCCTTATGAAGATTAAATGCCAATTGCAACTCCCGATACGCTAAGTATTGGATGCGCTGATCGATACTTAACTCCAGATTCCTCCCGGCAATCGGTTCTTTAATATTTTCTACATCCGCAATAATTCGGCGCTGCCCATCCCTAATAACCCGTTTACTGCCAGGAATACCTTTTAATAATTTTTCATAACCTGATTCAAGTCCCGCCTGACCGATATCGTCAATATTGGTAAAGCCGACTAAATGCGCGGAAACCTCTCCTGCCGGATAAAAGCGCTTGAATTCCCGTTCAAAATAAATACCCGCAATCTTCAATGCCTTTACCTGATCAGCAATCACCGGACTCACTTGGCGCGCAATATAAGCAAACTGCCTATGCACATCAGCTTTAATAAGCTCGCCGGTTTTTCCCTTAGACAAATTCAGCAACTTTTCCATTTGCCTGATTTCGGATTCTTTTCCCGGCTTAATCTGTTGCGGATTCATCCAAATAGACTCGACCGGCGTACTGATTGCCAGCGGCGCACCATTCCTATCTTTTATCATGCCTCGATAAGCTTCTACCTTCACATCACTGACATGACGAACATCGCCCTGATCTTTAAGAAACTGTTTATTCAGTACCTGTAAATCGAAAGCCCGCCCCACCAGCGTCGCCATACAAGCCATTATAAAAACGACGACTATTTTTCTTCGACTGTCATGGATGGCGGAAGTATCGCGATCGGTAGGAAACCGATGCGACCGGCCTGAAAAATTGTTTCCCAACTTTCTTGCCTTATTTTTGCCTTGAAAATGTATCATTTACGGTTTTATATAAACAATTCTTTCCCGTAACGGCATAACCAGCTTTAATTGCTCACGCGCCACTTGTTCGACTCGATTCTGTTCTGCCAAGGTTGTCAACTCCAATTGCAATTGCCCCCATTCCACCTCATACTGATCCAGCGCTCTTTCCTGCTTTTGAATATCAATAAAAATTAATCGCGACTGATATTTGCTGTAAATCACTGCCAGAGCAGATATCAACAGCACCAAAATCAATCCGCCTAACCCTAAATAGCGACCTGTTACCACTTAGACTCTCTCGGCTACTCGCATGATTGCGCTTCGCGCCCTAGCATTTTGAGTCACTTCCTGCCGCCCTGCTTTCAAGGCTTTAGCTGTTTTCTTCAAGACACCCTTGGCTATATCGATTTCTTTAATCGGCAACTTGCCCGGATTGTATTTCGCACCAGACTCAGCCCTGATAAAACGCTTGACAATGCGATCTTCCAACGAATGAAAAGAAATAACCACCAAGCGCCCACCAGGCTTCAAAATCCGTGCAGACTGTTGCAAAACAGCCTTTAACTCATCCAACTCACTATTGATTTCAATACGGATCGCTTGAAAACTTCGGGTTGCAGGGTGCTTATGTTTCTCTCTTATCGGTATGACATCTTCAATTAATTTTGCCAATGCCCTGGTTGTTGTAATTGGCGCCTCAACTCTTTTTTCAATAATCGCATGAGCTATGCGCCGTGCAAACCGCTCTTCACCATATTCAAATAAAACTTTTACCAGTTCCTTTTCATCAACGCTGGCCAGCCATTGTTCAGCTGTAACACCCGCATTGCCATCCATTCGCATATCCAATGGTCCGTCGCGCAAAAAGCTAAAGCCTCTTTCGGGATTGTCCAATTGAGGCGATGACACACCTAAGTCCATCAAAATACCGTCGATTTTTCCTGCTAAACCTTCACTGGTAATTATATTTTCCAACTCAGAAAAATGCGTATGTTTTAACTCAAAGCGTTTATCTTCAAGCATGGTCTGCGCATAATCCGAGTTAATCGCATCCAAGTCTCGATCAAACGCCAGTAAACGACCAGATGAACCCAGTAAATTTAAAATCCCCTGACTATGTCCGCCCCGACCGAACGTACAATCCAAATAAATACCATCTTCTTTAATAGCCAACTGTTGCAAAGCTTCTGCAAACATAACGGGCAAATGTTCCACTAACAAATCTCCCGTGTTAAAAAGATAATGAGCCTAAGTCTTCCAAGCCTTCATTATCATCACTATTCAGCCATTCAGTTTCCTTTAATCCCCAGGCTTGTTCATTCCAGAGTTCAAATTTATTGAGTTGGCCAACCAAAACAACTTTCTTGTCTACATGTGCAAATGTTCTCAACTTTTCCGGCAGCAACAAACGCCCCTGCCCATCCATCTCGCATTCAGATGCATTACCGATAACAAACCGTCTTAATTTCCCGGCCATTTTATTTAGCGTAGGTAATTTACTGATCGTTTGCTCAAGCTTTTCCCATTCAGGCATCGGATAAAGCCATAGACAACCATTTTCTCCAACACACCGTTCATTGACAGCGACCGTCACGACCATCTGACACTCGCAACAATCCTGTAACTCCTCCCGATAACGGGTAGGAATTGCAAGACGCCCCTTACTGTCTAGATTGATTGAACTAATGCCTCGAAACAAGATTTACCCCAGATACCCTAAAAAATCCTATTTTTTCCCACTTTTCCCCACTTATGCCCACTATAGTTTTCTAATAACCCCTAGTCAAGGATGATTTCATTTAGACTTCTTTCTTTTTTGACAACGACTTACACTACAGCCAGGAGGACCTATAACCACATAAAATATAGAAAAATAATTCCCATTTTTTATCAACAAAGTGTGTAGTCTTGGTGAGAAAATACTTTAAGTATGAAGCCGCCGGAAATTTCCAGTTTTTTTGATCGGAAATGGGAACTAGATCTAAAATACCGCTACTGTAATAACTTAATCTTTTTTACGCGTTTAGAGACACAGCGACGACGGCATGGATAAGGGAGGACACAAAAGCAGGTACTTTACGACTGCATGGATGCAGAAGCAATGCTGGATACCGAGCAGAAATACTCGGAAAAAGAAAGAAAGAGTCGGCCTGTAAGCCGGGTTTTGTCGAGAACAGTCATTCATCTAGGCTGCAAGTCACCCTGCAGCTCAAGCAATCTACCCAGGAACCGCGCGGGCCACGCGTCTGTCCCTCTATTTGATCTTGCTCCGGGTGGGGTTTACCATGCCACTTCTGTTACCAGTTGCGCGGTGCGCTCTTACCGCACCTTTTCACCCTTACCGATCACCTAAGTGACAGGCGGTATATTTTCTGCGGCACTTTCCGTAGGCTCACGCCTCCCAGGCGTTACCTGGCACCCTGCCCATTGGAGCCCGGACTTTCCTCCATCTTATCTTGCGATAAAACAGCGACTGCTCAGCCGACTCTTTCAGCCAATAAGTATATCATACATCCACATCATGATGATATGCCCATCGCTTTTTTATTAGCAATAATAAGACCAGAAATAAATCCCAATTCACCTTAACGGGAATGCTAAGCCTCTTTCGCTTTTTCCATATCCAACGCCGCTTGATACAACAGCTTTCTCCTAACTCCGGTAATTTCGACAGCCAGTGCAACTGCCGTTTTAATAGAGCATTCGCCCAGCAACACGCGCAGTATCTTTTCCTGCTCAGGTGTAATAATTTGCTCTTTTTTATCGATGGTAGCGCCATCGACAATCACCACAAACTCGCCTCGCCTCATGTTGGCATCTTCTTCAACCAACTTAAGCGCGTCAGCCAAGCTGGTTTTCACGATAGTTTCGTGCAACTTAGTCAGTTCTCTGGCTATCACGATCTGTCGATCCAACGGCAATATCTCGGCCATATCCTGCAAAGAGGCCAGAATCCGGTGACTGGACTCATAAAATACCCAGGTGGTCGGACGCAATAATCGTTCGCTAAAAAAGGATTTTCTGGCCGATGAAGTTCTTGGTGAAAAGCCTTCAAACGCAAACTGCGTAACCGGCAATCCCGCCGCAGATAATGCTGCAATCAATGCACAAGCGCCCGGCACCGGCACCACATCAACCCCCGCTTCTTTGACCATTTTTACCAACGGCATACCAGGGTCGCTTAACAGCGGCGTTCCTGCATCGGAAACCAGCGCAATAGATAAACCCTCGCGTAGCTTTTCCAGCAGCCCGATTGAAGCTTTATCTTCATTATGCTGATGCAACGAAATCAGTTTATTGCTGATGCCGTAATGCTGCAGCAGCATTTTCACATGCCGGGTATCTTCTGCGGCAATCAAATCGACCTGTTTTAATATTTCAACCGCCCTGAACGTAATATCTGCTAAATTACCTATCGGCGTAGCAACAACGTATAATTTGCCGCATTCACTTGACATTCGATACACTCACTTGAAATCCTCTAAAAAGATGCGACCAAAATATAAGCCGCCATTATTATTCGTCCTGCTGCCTTTGTTTTTTTCCGGTTGCTCAACCACGCCTGCAAGCAATGCCATCGCTGAACAACCAGCACTGACAACACGACCCTTGATAAGAAACGACCGGCCGGAACAGATGGTTGAATTATACCAGCATCCTAATGCCCCATCGTTTTCGGAACAACATCAGCAACACTTACAGGCCATCGAGTCCCTAATCCAGGTCGGCGACGGCACTACGGCAAAAAAGTCTGCCGATACGATTAATCCTGCCGAGCTGTCGACCGAACAACGGACTCATCTGAGTCTGCTTTATGCCCAGATCCTGCTCAGTTTCGGCGAAGCCGAACAGGCCATTGAAAGTCTGGCACAAATTCAGCCGCAACGGCTCAACGCGGACAATCAGATCAAATATTTTCAATCGCAGGCCTTTGCCTACTCGTTGACAGGAAATTTGCTAGACAGCGCCAAATCCAGAATCGAACTGCATAAACTATTAACGTCTGCTGATGAGCTAGAAAAAAATCAGTCGGCTATTCTTGAAGCATTACGCCTGCTGTCTGATACCGACTTGCAGACTGACCAAACAGACGCTTTAGCAGGCTGGATGTCCTTAGCCCAAATCTTAAAATATTTAAACCAGCCTGATTTTAATAGTCAAATAAGCCAATGGCGCGCAAGCTTTCCAACACATCCTGCCGACTTACGTTTTTTAAATAACTCCCAGGACGTATCGGAAAATGCGCACTCACAACCCAAAGTCATCGCGCTATTGTTACCCGAATCAGGGGCTTTTGTTCAGGCAGGCAAAGCTATCCGCGCCGGGTTTATGGCGGCTTACAACCATGCAGACAACACCACCAAATCTACTATTACTTTTTACGACAGCGAACAATCGACACCCCAAGCCCTATACAACCAAGCCGTATCGGAAGGCGCCGAATTAATCATCGGCCCGCTGGCTAAAGAACAACTCCAAAGCCTAGCCGATAGCGTTAGCTTTACTGTACCGGTACTGGCATTAAATCATATTCCAGGCCTGCAAAAGAACCGACTCTATCAGTTTAGCCTCAGCCCACTGGATGATACCGGCCAAATCACGCATAAAGCATGGGAGGATGGACATCAAAAAGTGTTATTGCTCGTTCCTGAAAACGCGCCAGGCAAGCGCATCGCCAATTATTTAACCGAAGACTGGAAAAATCAGGACGGCACGATTCTGGAAACACAGACCTATAACCCCAAAGAAAAAGATTTTGCAACACCTGTGCAAAAATTGCTTAACCTGGATGAAAGCGAACAGCGTTACCATAAAATCCGTGCATTGATACCTGAAGTAAAATACAGCCCGCGAAAACGGCAGGATGCTGATGCTGTCTTGTTAAGCGCCTATAGCTCCGAGGCACGTTCTATCAATCCTCAGCTCCAATTTTATCAGTCTGAAGACCTCCCCATTTATGCGATGCCTGCTGTTTACACTGGACAAATCAACGCGTCGCTGGATGCCGATCTTAATAAAATAACATTCTGCGACATTCCCTGGCTATTCAATAAAGCCTATCAGGGAGAGCTTGGGATCGATGCGCTACAAGAAACCTGGAAGCAATTTCCCCTCGCTTATTTACGTCTGATTGCGATGGGCATTGATGCCTACAGCTTGGCTACCCGCCTAAACAATCTGGAAACCTATCCCTATCCCGGCGCTACCGGGAAGCTATCACTGACCACCGACCAGCGCATCCAGCGCGAACTGACCTGCGCCAAGTTCATCGACGGACAGCCCGAAATAACCGGTTTTACTAATGATTACGGAAACACCGCCCCGACAGCGGATACCGGGCAAAAACAGCTTGATCATGCTGTTTACTAAGCTCAAGGCGAAAGCGGCACATTTAATTCGCGGCGAAAACGCCGAAGAACAAGCCCACAATTTCCTGATCAATAAAGGGCTTAAACCGGTCAGCCGGAATTTTCGCTGTAAACAGGGCGAACTCGATTTAATCATGACCGACAAGCAGTCGCTGGTTATTGTCGAAGTCCGGTTCCGCAAAACCGATAAATACGGCAGCGCCGCTGAAAGCATCACCCGCGCCAAACAATCCCGCATCATAGCGGCAACGCATATATACCTTGCCTCCCAAAAAACCGACCGCCCGATTCGATTCGACGTGATCGCTATTTCCGGCAACGGCAACATCGACTGGATACAAAATGCATTTTAATCGCACCAAACCCTCAAACTGTTGAACTTAAAAAGTGTCGCAGGCTGGTACGATAGTCTTTATAATCCCTTGCCATGAGCTTACAAAATCGCATAATCAACCATTTCAGCAACAGTATTCAGACCCAACAGGATACGCTGACCAACCTCTCTGATCTCATCGAGTTTGCCTCGCAACGGCTGGTCGCCACCTTGCTGAATGATAAGAAAATAATCACTTGCGGCAATGGCCGTTCGGCGGCCGTTGCCCAGCTGCTGTCCTCGGCCATGCTTAACCAATACGAACGTGATCGACCGTCGTTACCCGCTATTGCCTTAACCACCGATACCGCCACCATCACCGCCATAGCCAATGACTATCATTTTGATGATATTTTCGCCAAACAACTCAGGGCCTTAGCGCAAAGCGGCGACATATTGGTCGCTTACACCGACGGCAACAATTCGGCCAATATCGCCAAAGCCATTACCACAGCACACGATAAAGACATCAGCATCATCGCGCTGACCGGCAATAATGGCGGCATGATTGCCCCGCTACTCCATGAAACCGACATAGAAATTCGCGTACCGTCAAATTCCAGCATACATATTCAGGAAGTACACGCAATGGTTACCCATTGCTTATGCGACTTAATCGACCATCAATTATTTGGCGGGTAGGTCATGAAAAAGCTTTTATTATTACTGTTGGCGCAGAGTTTTTTTATTTCCGGCTGTTCGACGATTGCGACGGGCGGTGCGGAAATAACCGGCTTGTCATTATTAAATGATCGCCGTAGCCGCGATGCCATTTTGGCCGATGAAGCTATTGAAGATCATGCCGGAGCCCAGCTGAATGACTATGACGACTTGCGCGAAAAATGTCACTTTAATATTACCGCCTATAACGGCGCGGTGCTGGTCACCGGCGAGACACCCAAAGAAGAATTTCGCGACAGGATTATCGACATCGTTCGCGTCATTCCCGGTGTAAAACTGGTGCACAACAAGTTGATTATTGCCAACCCCAGTCCTTATAACTTCCGCGCCAGTGACTCGCTGATTACCAGCAGAGTAAAAACCGCACTCACTCAAATACCTGAGTTCGATGCTTCCTGGGTCAAAGTTGTTACCGAAAAAAACACGGTTTACCTGATGGGTCTGGTGCATAGAACCGAAGGCGCTGCGGCCATCGAAGCGAGCCGATATCAACCTGATATAAAACAAATTATCACGATTTTTGAATACATTGACTAATATTGCCCCCTTACCTGCCGATTTCTTAACCTTGCTGGCTGAAACTTTTGCCGCCGGCGACCTGTTAACTGCGCCTGAAGACTGCTGGACTTACGGCTATGACAACAGCCGCCGCCATGTGCTGCCTCAAGCCGTGGTTTTTCCGACCACGCATGAACAAGTCGTCGGTGTCGTTAACGCCTGCAACCGATTCAACATTGCGCTGACGGCCAGAGGACGCGGCACCGGAACCACCGGCGCCACCGTCCCGCTTAAAGGCGGACTGATTGTGTCGCTGGAACGCATGAACAAGCTGGTCGAGTTTTCTCCCGATAACCGCTACATCATCGTGGAACCGGGCATGACCAACCAGCAGGTACAGGATATCGCCAAAGAGCGGGGCTTTTTCTGGCCGCCCGACCCGACCAGCGCGGCATTTTGTAGCGTTGGCGGCAATCTGGCCTATAACTCCGCTGGCCCCAGGGCGGTAAAATACGGCACGCCCAGGGAAAACACGCTGGGCTTACGTGCAGTCACCGGCGCGGGCAAAGAAATCCGCGTCGGCGTTCATACCAGCAAAGGCGTGGTCGGTTATGACCTGACCCGGCTGATACTCGGCTCGGAAGGCACACTGGCGATTATTACCCAAGCCACGTTAAAACTGACACCGCTGCCGGAAGCCACCAAAACGCTCAGGGCCATATACAATTCTGTTTTTGATGCGGCCAAAGCTGTTTCCGCGATCATGTCGCAGCCGGTCATTCCCTGTGCGCTGGAATTTATCGACGGCAATGCGATCAACATGATCCGGCAGTATTCGGAAACCGATCTGCCCGAACATGCAGGCGCGATGTTAATGATCGAGGTCGATGGACAACGGGAAGGTTTGGATACGGCAGCTGAAAAAGTGGCTGCCGCCGCCAAAAACGATGGTCTTTTGGACATCCGACTGGCTCAGACCGATGCCGAAGTTAAAGCGCTCTGGCAAACCCGAAAAGCCCTGTCTCCAGCGCTGCGCAAGGTGGCACCGAAAAAAATCAATGAAGACGTGGTGGTGCCGGTTACCGAAATGCCCGCATTAATAGCCGGACTGGGTGAGCTGTCAAAAAAATACGACCTGCCCATTATCAACTTTGGTCACGCGGGCAACGGCAATATTCATGTGAATTTATTGCTCGATCCCGATCAGCCCGAACAAGGCAAAAAAGCCCACGACTGTCTGGACGAAATTTTTTCTTTGGTGCTGGAGCTAAACGGTACGCTGTCCGGCGAGCATGGGGTAGGCCTGGAAAAGCGGGATTTTGTCGATCGGGAACTGGATGCGAATTCTTTGGAGCTGATGAGAAATATTAAGCGCCAATTCGATCCGAACGGCATACTGAATCCCGATAAAATGTTTCCGCTGGTTTAGCTTATCCGTATAACTCGGCACTGCCGTCCATGTCGCCGGTCTGGCTATACAACAATGGCCACCCCTGATTGAGTTTTGCGGCAGCAACGACTTTGCAAATGGCGATTTTATGATCACCGGCATCGGCATAATGACTGATCTGACAGTCAAAGAAAGCAAGGCTTTCGGATAAAACCGGCGCACCGCTTTCGGCTGTCTGCCATTGAAATCCTGCCATCTTGTCTTTCGCTGATCGGCCAAAATGCTCCGCTAGCGCATACTGATGCTGTGCCAAGACATTAACCGTGCAAACGCCGCTTTCCTGCAACAATTGATAGGAATAATGCTCGGGATTAATGCTGATCGCCAGCAGTAAAGGATCGAAAGACACCTGCATCACCCAGGCCGCAGTAAAGGCATTTTGACAATCGCCTTTGCCGACACCGATCACATAGACACCGTGACTGATCTGTTTAACCAATGTCTCCACATCTTCAATCATGTTAATGCACCAGCTTAATGCGCATCGATAAATCGACCGCCCGGACATGCTTGGTTAATGCGCCGATCGAAATAAAATCGACGCCGGTCTCGGCAATTGCCCTGATATTGTCCAGGCCGATATTGCCGGAAGCCTCAAGCTCTATGGCTCCGGAGTTTAATTTCACCGCCTCGGCCAACATTTCAAGACTGAAATTATCGAGCATGATCCGGTCAGGCTTTGCCGCGCTTGCTTCCAAAAATTCCTGCATCGATTCGACCTCGACTTCCACAGGAACCGACGTCAACTCACGCGCCGAGCGAATTGCCTGAGCAATGGAACCTGCGGCTATGATGTGGTTTTCCTTGATCAAAATTCCGTCATACAAGCCAATCCGATGGTTATAACAACCGCCACAGGCTACCGCATATTTTTGCGCATTTCTAAGGCCCGGAATGGTTTTCCGGGTATCCAGCACTTTACAACCTGTACCGGAAACCGCATCGGCATATTGCCTGGCAACGGTTGCTGTTGCTGACAAGGTTTGCAGCAAATTCAGCGCGGTACGTTCACCGGTCAGCAAGCCTCTAGCTGAACCCTTGAGTTTACATAAAACCGTATTTTTACCGACCGCTTCGCCTTCAGTAGCTAACCAATTGATATTAACGCCAGCATCCAAAGATTTAAATACTGCATCAAACCAAGCCAGACCGCAAAGCACCATGTCTTCCCGGGTAATCACTTCAGCTTCTGCCATCATGGTTTCAGGAATGATGGCGGCGGTTATGTCGCCGGAACCGATGTCTTCTTCGAGGAAAGGTTTTATGTCTACCCTGTTCAATTGTTCTGTCATAAGCTCATTAACTCTGAAAGTACTCGTTCACTGATTGTTTTTTGGTCAAGTATAACAATAGCCGCTTGCCCATAGCGCAGCTTTTCTGCCAACGCGTCTATTCGAATCTCAAACATTTTTACTCCGTTTTTACCAGAAAACAGCCTATTTTCGGCGTCTTTCCAAATCAGTTTTCCCCATTGCGTTGCTGATCCCCTGGAAAATGCGACCCAGCTATCCACAGCAAGATTTCTAGCCTGCTCCGAGCTGTCATCTGCTAGTGTTACCGCTTTTATTTTCTCGTCCTTAATCCGTTGTTCACTCACATCATCCCGTATTTTTTTATCCATTAAAATAATATGCCATACGGCAAGGTCTTTAAAAAACCGCGCCTGTGCAGGTTTATCGTATGAAATTTGCTTCAAGCCTTTTCTTAAGGCTGCAATCAACCCCGGCAACAATGTTAATATCTGTTTTCTTTGATGGTCATCTGCCGGAGGCATGACGCTTACAATCAGCTCATCCATGGCCTGCACCGTTTTTTCCCACTGTTCCGGCAACTCATCTTTACCCGTATAGGCATCTAGCAACACATCCGACCAAACATCATGCAGAAACTCGACTATTGCTGTCGGCACCTTTTTGCCCATCAAGCTGTTTTCAATAGTTATAGCGACAATTTTTCTGCTCGCCCTCAATGCCTGTTCATTTATCATCAACTCCTTGGCAGTCTCTTCGAGATTCTGACTATACTGCTTTTGTTTGCTCAGATAGAGCGAAAACTCACTGGCTTCTGCGGTCCAACCGGAAAGCTCGAAACCGCTATCCCGGGTTATTTTTTTAACTGTGCTGGCAATACGCTGTTGAATTAGCCGGCCTTCATACTCCTCCGCATTTAAAAACCTCCCGGCTGCAAACATATCATCAAGCAACTGCCTAACCGGATTTTGCGGATTGAAAAATATACCGTATCGCCCTAAAGAGGCCACCGAAAAAGGAATTTCCAGTTGTAAAATAGCGGTTTTCACATCTCCTTGAAGCGACTCATCTTTGTTTATTTCGCTAAAAATCAAAGCCACCAAATCCAGCACATCCTCATCCTGTTTGGCCAATATTTTGTCATCAATACTAAAACTCAGTTCCTTCAGTTTTTTAAGGACTTGCCATTTTAACGGCTGCTTGTTTTCACTCGGTTCTGTGTCATCATTAAACTGCTGAAGCACTTGCAAGGCATATTTTATTTCAAAGTGCTGATAAAACGTATGTCCGGTAACTGAAATTGAATCGTAAGCAGAGGGAAAATGCGCCCATCGCCATAACTCCAGTTTTTCCTGTAACAGGGTAAACTCAGCACTGATCTGCTCAGCGCTCTCGGAAGCAGGCTTGGCGTTTTCCTTGATCTCGCCTACTACATACAACGGCGCTGGCATCGGAACACCGCTATACGGCTCTACTGCCACTATCTCTGGGATCACATCAGCTTCACACTGTTTAATCAGTTCACGATAAATAAATCCCAACTGACTAAAGACAGCCACTTCAAAGGTTTTATATAACGCAATTCGTCCATCTGCATTTAATTTCAGCGGTTTAACGACCTCGACCAAGGCTCGAACCAATTTTTCCGGGACTATCGAATTTTGACTGTCGGCAATCGTTTGTTTTCCCGGCTGAATAGCCATCAGCTTATTAAGGCTAGTCAATTCTTCATAAAATAAATGCTCACACTGTCGGATAATTGCAGTAACCGCATAGTCTTCTTTTACCGCATCGCCACTGACTAGCAAGACAGTAGAAAAATCTACTTTCTGGTTTTTTACAGCTTTCCGATCACTGTCGTCGAAAAACTCATTAACTTTTAGCAAATAATCTTGTTTAATATCTCTACGAACTGAACGAAGATATTCCAGCAATTTTATATACTGCTCTTTGTTCATTTTTTCGCGATTTTTACCTAACTGCAAGCCGAATTCAACATCGATACGCATACAGCAATCATCGACTGCCTGCTCAAAATGCTGAAAAAAAATCAGCTTAATTTTTCTTAATATCGTAGTATTCTTCACTTTATCCAAACCTGAATTTAGTTGCTGCCGGTTACCCATAGCAATAGTTCTGCCGTCGATTAAAGATAAATTAGTCATAGCCTAGTACTCCCCTAGTATTTTGACTAATAATAGGCATATTCAGCCTAAATACTGTGCTTTGTTTCCGTTTTTTTACTTTTTTGTCCAGCCCATGAAAATAGATCAACACTGGTTAACTGACATTAGCCGAATCCCTACACCCAACTTTGATAAGCGCTCCGACCCGGAGGACATTTCATTACTGGTTATCCACTGTATCAGTCTTCCGCCCGGCGAATTTGGCAATCATTATATAGACCAGCTGTTTTGCAATCAGCTTGATCCTGATCAACACCCCTATTTCAAGGTTGTTTATCAATTGACTGTATCGGCACATTTACTGATTAAGCGTGATGGGAATTGTATTCAATACGTGCCATTTGATAAGCGCGCTTGGCATGCCGGCAATTCGGCATTTGAGGGTCGGGAACGATGTAATGATTTTTCTATCGGTATAGAACTTGAAGGCACTGAATTGGTCGAGTATACCGATCAGCAATACCGGCAACTCGCCGCAGTGATCAAAACCTTGCTTGAAGCTTATCCCAAGCTATCGGCACAACGCATTATCGGGCATAGTGATATTGCGCCTGGACGAAAAACCGATCCGGGCGCATCGTTTGACTGGCAAAAACTTTCTCGTCTGTTGAGATAGCTTGGCTGTTATTTACCACGAAGAACATGAAGTTTATTTGTTCGCATCCTTCGTGTTCTCCGTGAGGCCAATTCTTTGAGTTTATTAAACCGATTCTTTCGAAGACCCTAAACCGAATGACTCCGCCAGCATTAAAATCACTCCCAAGGTAATGGCGGAATCTGCGACATTAAAAGCAGGCCAATGCCAGGTACCGTAATAAACATCAAGAAAGTCGATCACATAACCGTAAGCCAGCCGATCAATCAAATTGCCGACAGCACCACCCAAAACCAGTGCTAAAGCCACTGCCAGCAAAGTCTCGTGTTTCTTTAATCGAGTCAGCCAAACCGCTATCACCACACTGATCGCCAAAGCCAATCCGGCAAAAAACCAGCGTTGCCAGCCCCCGGCTTCGCTTAAAAAACTGAAAGCCGCACCGGTATTGTGTACATAAGTCAGCTTAAAAAACGGCATAATCTGAATCGACTCATAAAGCTGCATAGAACTCGCTATGGCAAGCTTGCTGCCTTGATCCAGAATTACCGCCAGCAATGACAGCCATAACCATTTCACCATAACGACATCACGCATAGTGTCGGATTTCGCCATCACCCGCTACGTTTTCCACGCAACGACCGCACAGCTCGGGGTGTTCTGCTGCTATGCCCACGTCAGCTTGCTGATGCCAGCAACGCGCACATTTTTCATGTTCGGAAACGACAACGTTTAATTGAATACCGTCAATTTCTGTCTGAATGGCTTCTGCCGGGGCATCGTGCTCTGCCATAAGCGAGACATTGGACACAATAAAGATAAAATGCAGTTCACTCGCTAATTGATTTAAAACCTCAAAATACTCAACATTACAATACAGTTCGAGTTCCGCATTCAGTGATGAACCTATATCGCCTTTGGCTCGACTCTTTTCCAGCTCCTTGCCGACAGCGGCTCGAACGGCCATAATTTTTTGCCAGCATTCGCGATTCAAAACGGCATCATCATCCAGCTTGACCAAGCCCTGATACCAGGTTTCCAAAAACACCGACTCGCTACGCTCACCCGGCAAATATTGCCAGAGTTCATCAGCGGTATAGCTGATGATCGGCGCCAGCCAGCGCGTCAGGGCTTCAAGCACATGATACATAGCCGTTTGCGCCGAACGCCGCGCCAAACCGTCGGCTTTTGCGGTGTATTGCCTATCCTTAATGATATCCAGATAAAACCCGCCCAGATCAATTACGCAAAAATGATGCACTTTCTGATAAATATGCTGAAATTGATAGGTATCGTAGGCCGTCTTGACTTCTTCCTGCAACGTGTATGCCCTATCCACCACCCAGCGATCCAATGCCAGCAAATCTTTATCTTCGACCAAATGTTGCGCCGGGTCGAAATCATCCAGATTGGACAGCAAAAAGCGCGCGGTATTCCGGAGGCGCCTGTAGCCATCTGAGGTGCGATTAAGAATTTCATCCGATACGGTCATCTCACCGCGATAATCGGTCGCTGCAACCCATAAACGCAACACATCGGCACCCAAATTCTTCATCACCGATTGCGGCGCGACCACATTGCCCTTCGATTTTGACATCTTTTTACCTTCAGCATCGACGGTAAATCCATGCGTCAACACGGCCTTGTAGGGCGCAACCTCGTTCATCGCAACCGAAGTCAGTAATGATGACTGAAACCAACCGCGATGCTGATCTGAGCCTTCCAGATACAAATCGGCCGGAAAGGTCAGCTGCTCGCGCTTGTTCAACACGCAGGCGTGAGTAACGCCGGAATCAAACCAGACATCCAAGGTGTCGGACATTTTTTCGTAATGCTCGGCTTCATCGCCCAACAATTCAGCCGCTTCCAGCTCAAACCAGGCTTCTATGCCTTGTTGTTCGATGCGCTGGGCCACCTGCTCAACCAATTCGGCCGTGCGCGGATGCAATTCGCCGGTTTCTTTATGGACAAAAAACGTGATCGGCACACCCCAGGTGCGCTGACGGGAAATACACCAGTCAGGCCGGCCTTCCATCATGCTTTCGATGCGCGCCTGACCCCATTCGGGAATCCAGGCGACGCGCTTGACTTCATCAAGCGCCTGCTCGCGCAGCTTGTTTTTATTCATCGAGATAAACCACTGCGGCGTAGCCCGAAAAATAATCGGAGTTTTATGCCGCCAGCAATGCGGATAGCTGTGCAGTATCGCGACGTGATGCACCAACTTGCCTTGTTGCTCCAACACTTCCAAAACATGAGCATTAGCGTTGAATACATGCTCGCCGGCAAAGATTTCGGTGTTCGACAGAAAAACGCCGTCATTGCCGACCGGATTATCAACCGGCAAACCGTATTTCAAGCCGACGATATAATCGTCCTGGCCGTGTCCGGGCGCGGTATGCACCGCGCCGGTACCGGCTTCGGTGGTGACATGATCGCCCAGAATGATCGGCACTTGCCGGTCATAAAAAGGATGTTGCAGTAATTGATGCTCCAGTTCAGAGCCTTTGCAGTAGGCAATGACATGGTAGTCCTCGATGTCGTACCGCAACATCGCATCTTTAAGCAGTGCTTCGGCGACGACCAAGCGCTCTTTGTTGCCGTCTTTTTCGCATTGCACCACCGCGTATTCCAGCTCGGGGTTTAACGCAACGCCCTGATTTGCCGGCAGCGTCCACGGCGTGGTTGTCCAGATGACTACCGATAATGGCCCAGATCCTTCATGTTCAGGCACATGATGACACCGACTCAAGAATCCGCTTTCATCGACAACCTGAAAACGCACATCGACCGCAGGCGAATGTTTATCTTCGTACTCGACTTCCGCTTCAGCCAGTGCTGAGCCGCAATCGGTACACCAGTGCACAGGCTTGGCGCCTTTTACTATGTGACCTTTTTGGCTGATTTTGCCCAATGAGCGCACGATGTCGGCTTCAAAGGTAAAATCCATGGTTAAATACGGATGTTCCCAATCGCCTAAAATACCCAGCCGGATAAAAGCCTCTTTTTGTATGTTAACCTGTTTTCCCGCATATTCGCGGCAGGCTTTGCGGAACACGGCAGCAGAAACTTTAACCCCCGCTTTGCCGATTTTTTTCTCTACCTGCAATTCAATCGGCAAACCGTGACAATCCCAACCCGGCACATAAGGTGCATCGAAACCGCTTAACGATTTTGATTTAACGATGATGTCCTTTAACACCTTGTTAACCGCATGGCCGATATGAATTTCGCCATTAGCATAAGGAGGTCCGTCATGCAGAACAAACTTAGGTCTACCGGCAAATTCTTGCCTGATTTTGTGGTATAAGTCAGCTTCATTCCATTTTTTGAGGCGTTCCGGCTCGCGCTGAGCCAGATTGCCTTTCATCGGAAACGCAGTATTAGGTAAATTCAGTGTTTTTTTATAATCCATCGTCATAACAGTTAATCTCGGCAAAAATCTTTATCACCAGGGATGGTGTGTATGCCGCTAGCCGGTAAGGAACCGGCGCGGCGATCACCCACAGGGAGGGTGTGTATGCTGCAATTGCGCAAGGAGCAAAGCGCGGCTTTGGCCTTAGCCACATCTTTTATAATCTGGACTTTAAGCTCATCCAGCGACTGAAAACGCATTTCATCCCTAATTTTTTGTTTGAAATGCACTTCCACATAGCGGCCGTAAATTTCCCTATTAAAATCGAATAAATGCGCTTCCAGTATAACCTTTGAACCACCGTCAAATGTCGGCCGGGTGCCTACATTCGCAACACCTTCAAATTCGCTACCATCAATACCGGTCATGGTAACGGCAAACACCCCATTAACAGGCGTATTTTTTCTAAACATCTGTATATTAGCAGTAGGATAACCGATAGTTCTGCCGCGCTTGTCGCCATGTGCCACACGCCCGCAAACAGAATAACAGCAACCCAGCATTTTTTCAGCCAGGGCTAAATCGCCATCGCCCAACGCATCCCTGATTAGCGTACTGCTTACTCGAAGCCCGGTTACTTGAAAAGATCCGGTATCTTCAACCTCAAAATCGAATAGCTTGCCCTTCTCCTTGAGCATGGCGAAATTGCCGCGCCGGGTCTTACCAAAATGAAAATCATCCCCAACCACCAGATGCTTTACATTCAGTTTTTTCACTAAAATGTCCTCAATAAAGCGCTCCGCATCACAGTCGGCAAAATTTTGATTAAATCGCAATATCAATAAATCATCAACGGGTAATTTAGAAAATGCGAGCACTTTTTCCCGCAAGCACATCAACCGTGACGGCGCATTTTCTCCCAGAAAATATTCCAGCGGCTGCGGCTCAAAAGTCATAACAACCACAGGCAAAGATAATGCCGCGCCTCGTTCAGCCAGCTTGGCTATTACCGCTCTATGCCCTAAATGTAAGCCGTCAAAATTTCCAATCGTCAGTACACAGCCCGATTTTAACGGTTTTAAATGAGGCAATCCTCTAATAAGACGCATGAAATGTAGCAAATTTAAAAAAGCCTGTATTCTACCACGCGGAAGCATGGCTTGAATTCAAAACATGATAACTGAAGCATATACTCAAAAAAAAAGCCCGGTGGAAAATTCCACCGGGCTTTTTATTTTTAAATCAGCGATGATTTATTTCATCATTGATTTTTTGAACATGCTGTCCAGTTTGCTGTTTGTGTCTTGAGCATACTGAGCTGCACGGTTAGCAGCAGCTTCAGCAGCAGCAGCTTGTGAAGAAGCAGAGTCAGCAGCGCTTTTTGCGCTAGCTGCATCAGCAGATGCTTGTGCAACAGAAGTTTTCAAGCCATCAACTTGTGATTGCAAGTTTTCGATATCGGAAGTGCTTGCACAACCAACAGCCAAACTAGCAACCAGAGCAATCATTGATAATTTTATTACTTTTTTCATATTTATTTTCCCTTCTAAAAGTTATTACACAAAAAAAAAACTCACCAAGTTTGAATTTTGAACTGTTTTCAAACTATTTTCCAGTTTTATTTTTGGAAAGCTGAAATAATAATTCCCCCTACAACACAAACAAATACAAGTCATTGTTTTTTATTTCAAACACACTTTTAAGACCAACTTAATAATGGCAATTTTTTATTTTATTTTATTTTCACTACCGTTCCCTTGCCTAACCATTGACTTAAATGATCAATCTGTCCGTTAGTTAACGCAATGCACCCATGAGTCCAATTCATAGATTTATGAATTTTCTCATCTGCTCGACCCAAGCCATGAATACCGATTCGTCCACCTAACGCTGTGTTTTGCGGGGGCACTTGATGATACCTGTGAGCAATCATAATACTATTGTAAGCTACCCGATCAATAACGCCCTGTTCCAGCGCTTTTTGAGCATCCTCCGTAGACGGATAAGTTAAACCAAAAAACTTTCGAAAGGAACTTTGTTCGCCAACCCAGCCTATTCGGTAACTTCCAAAAGGCGTGACGTTATCTCCCCGATGGTTTTTAAACCCGGCACCTCCTTGACCAATGGCAATATCATTTAAGACCTCAAGCGTTTGTTGGCCTTTTTTTACCTCAATAGTGAGCGCTTTCGTATCTACTAAAAGCCAGACATCATCGCCTGCGATGACAGTAAAAGAAAAAGCACTACAACACAACAATAAATAGATTCGTAACATAAATGTTCTACACTAGAGAAGAATTTTGGTGTACTTTAGTCCACCAGGTTAATTGTCGAATTAAGGATCTAACATGCAAATAGAAACTATCACAACGCATCCATACAACGACCAAAATCCAGGAACATCCGGACTCAGAAAAAAAGTTAAAGTGTTTCAGCAGCCCGGCTATCTGGAAAATTTTGTTCAAGCAATTTTTGACTCGCTAGATGGCCTTGCCGGGAAAACCTTGGTGCTGGGCGGAGACGGGCGGTATTTTAACAGACCAGCTATACAAGTCATCATCAAAATGGCGGCAGCCAACGGTTTCGGCGAACTTATTATAGGTCAAGGCGGGCTACTGTCTACCCCTGCGGCCTCACATATCATCAGAAAATATAACGCATTTGGTGGCTTGATTCTTTCTGCCAGCCACAATCCCGGGGGGCCTGACGAAGATTTTGGCATTAAATATAATGTTAGCAATGGCGGACCTGCCCCAGAAAAGGACACCAACGCGTTTTATCAGCGCAGCCTGGTTATCGACAGCTATAAAATAGCCTCTATCGAAGACATAGACCTGGACTGCATAGGCACTCAGAGAATAGACAACTTCAGCATCACTATCATCGACCCGGTAGCTGATTATGCTGAACTGATGCAGTCTATTTTCGACTTCAATTTGCTTAAGCAAAGTATCAGCTCAGGCTACATCACCCTGCTCTTCGATGCAATGCATGCCATTACCGGTCCTTATGCAAAAAGAATATTCATAGACATATTGGGCGCAACGCCTGACTCGGTCATTAATGCCGAACCGCTGGAAGATTTTGGCGGCCATCACCCCGACCCCAATTTGGCGCATGCTCAAGAACTTGCCGAGCGCATGTTCGGTTCAGCCCCCCCCGTTTTTGGCGCTGCATCTGACGGCGATGGCGACCGTAACATGATTACCGGCAGCAATATTTTCGTAACACCCAGCGACAGTCTAGCCATTATGGCGGCCAACGCGCATCTAATTCCGGCCTATGCCAAGGGATTGCGCGGTGTGGCTCGTTCCATGCCTACCAGCCAGGCGGTTGACCGCGTCGCAGCCCATTACAACATTCCCTGCTATGAAACCCCGACCGGCTGGAAATTTTTCGGCAATCTTCTGGACGCGGGAAAAATCACCTTGTGCGGCGAAGAAAGTTTCGGCACCGGCTCGGATCATGTGCGAGAAAAAGATGGCCTATGGGCGGTATTATTCTGGCTGAATTTAATCGCCATAAAACGCCAGTCTGTTGCCGACATTGTCAATGAACATTGGCAAAAATTTGGCAGGGATATTTATTGTAGACACGACTATGAAGCTGTAGAAATAGATATAGCCAACGACATTGTTGATCACCTTAGAAATCAGTTACCCACATTACCAGGACAAACATTCGCTGAATATACCGTTAAATATGCCGATGAATTCAGCTATGAAGATTCTATAGATGGAAGCATCAGCAGCAATCAAGGCATACGCATCGGTTTTGAAAACGGTTCGCGTATTATTTTTCGCTTATCTGGAACAGGAACAGTCGGCGCAACCTTAAGAATTTATTTGGAACGCTTTGAAGCGGACGCCTCCAAACATAATCAGAGCGCTCAAGTGGTACTAGCAACGTTAATCAACCTTGCCGAGCAGTTTTGTGAAATTAAAAAACGTACCGGCAGGACTGAGCCTAATGTAGTAACTTAAATAGGCACAAGGGTAATGATCATCAGCGCCATGATATGCTTTGGCGACTTGAGAAACAGAGTATGTGCCAATAAACCAGGAGTCTTTCAAAAAGCGGAAGCCGCATTCAACCTTTTGTTGTCCTGGCGTATAGTGGTCCAGCATGTCTTCGTGGCTGAACTGGGCTTCATCCAGTTGGTTACTGGCGATAGATAATAATGCAGCTTTTCTGTTGAATTTTGCAATACCGCATGTCGAACATGGAGGCTACGCCCACTTCAATACGATAGCTGAGGGCATTCGGGAGTCCGGCCTTTACGAGGTCGACCCTTGCTGTTGAAATGTTCAATTTCGACGATACCTGAATTGTGTAAGGTGATGAACTTCAATTTCTTTTGCAAGAGTGCCAAGGCCGCTTCGGCATCTGCAATACAGGTAAACGTTCAGATACTGTTGACGAATTGGTCGCACGATCATAGAAAACAATAGTCTAAAATTATTTATCTGACATTCCGCACACCGGAAAATTAAGCATTTAAAATCAATCGGTTGAAAATTATACTGCCAGTTAGCAAAAAATAATATCATTTAATTTCAATGAATTGGCATGAGTATGCAGGGGTTTTGATTCAAAATAATGTGAATTATGCACAAACAAGAGAACCGTATTGGGGGTGTAAGCCCAAACCGCCGAAAATTCCGGCAATCTTTAGCAAACTGGGTATTCCAGTCAAAAAGCCGCCTATTTTTATAGTAAACCGGCCTGTCAGCCAAATCCATATTCTGCGAACTTGAGGTCTACAAAGCAGCCATTGGCGACCTCACCTAATCGGCCAGTTGCGGCCAAACAGTAGTAATAGACCATCGACTGCAAACTGGATCATTGCTGCCAATCACTCTATTCAAAAAATCAGCAGACTCTTCGCTTTTTGGCTCTTCCAGATTTCCCGTGGTTGATCACAACCAGTAGTACACATAAATTGCATAATGCCACTATGTGTAGAGGTTACGACTGCAATTCCTGAAGAACCCGCTTTTTTTTGATCGTCTTGCTGGGCAACGTAGGGGGCAAAATCACTAAGTTTTTCCTATACGCATGTGTTCCCCATTTAGAGTCACCCATAGCCAACACCAAAAACAGGAAAACTGTTTACTTAAAAGAGAGAATCTGTTAATTGTAAAAAAATAAACCGCAATGTTTAAATTGCAAAAACGTATTCGAAGTGCCAAGCGCTATTAAATAGCGAGATTAACCTTTCGACTAAGAAGTTGGAATTTTAATAAAAACAGTAAGGGTGGGTTGGAATCATGAAGTCTGTAACTAAATCTCCTGTGTCACCTCAGCTGCAGAGCCAGTTGACATTGTTCTTACTTGCACTGGTGAATGTGGAAGATTGCAATGCCCACGAAAGTTGGGTTTTAACGCCGCAACAGATCGACTACTTGAATAATCTTCCTAAGCCTTCACTCTACACTGAGCTATCCTTCACTAACTTTGCTATCGTTTCATTATTTCTGATTTTTATCGCTGGCTGGATAAGACTGGGCTTCACGGGTGCTCGGGAGTTGTTTCCAGACCTTCAGGCAAGGCTGACCTCTTATGGCGAGCATGTCCCTCGCATCCTCCGAGTATGTTTAGCGTGGATGCTGATTTCATCGGCACTTGGCATCGAACCTCGTGCCGGCGTTGAACCCTTTACTTCGCCGACGCTGTTCGCACCAGATCTTGAACTCAAGTACCTAGGTTTTGGATGGGGTTGGTTGCAATTGGTTGAACTCCTCACAGGCTTAGCCATTCTATTTGGCATCTATGTGCGTGCTTGCGCTGTCATCATTATGGGGCTCGGTCTTATCGGAGGGTTGTTATTCGGGCCTGGATTTCTTGCCTATGGCGGTGCGATTCTCGGTGCTTGCCTTTACCTGTTGTTACAGGGTCCGGGGCGACACTATCTGCCACTATCAACACCAGAGTCGTTTCGGGCTATTCAAGCCTGGCTAGAAGCCCAGCCGAGATCGCGTGCCCAGTTTATACTTCGGGTGCTTACTGGCTTTACCATGCTTTACCTCGGGGTAACTTTCAAAATCCTGCAGCCGAATCTGGCGGTGAGTATCATCAATACCTACCAGGTGCCGATACTGTCTGCCGCGCCGGAGGTCTTTTCTCTGGTTATGGCACTGGTCGAAGTTTCGGTCGGACTATTAATGATTGCAGGCGTCTTGTTGCGGCCATTGTCACTATTTTTATTGACCGCATTCATACTTTTTGCCAGTTTGCTACCGGAAACCCTCACCGAACACATCCTGTTCTATGGTGTCATGCTGTCATGCTTCATTAATTCCGCCGGTTATTGGCATCGACCCGAGCCTCGCGATAACGCTGCAGAAATACTTGTGGTCGGCGGTGGTTTTGCGGCCCTGCATGCAGCCATGGAGATAGCGCGACTGATCGGATCTTATACCAACGTTAAGGTTACCCTACTTCATGACAGCTCTAACTTCGTACTGAATCCGCTATTGCCGGAGGTGATAGGCGGCAGCGTGCAGCCCAGTAATGTCGTCAATCCCATCCGCCGCATTATCCCTAAGGTTAACGTCGTAGTCGCGCGACTCGATGCCATTGACGTAGATAACCTGCAAATTCAAGCACGAAGACCCAACGGCGAACGTATTACACTGCCTTACACGGAGCTTGTTCTGGCGCCGACGGTAAAACCCAATACGACATCGATTCCAGGGATGCTTTCCTACGCTATGCCCATCGACTCGGTAGGCGACGCTTTGCATATCCGCAAATGCTTATTGGAATTGGTTGAACAAGCTGAGTTTACAGAAGATCCCGTAGAGCGAGCGCGACTGCTCAACGTTGCCGTCGTTGGTTCAGGGGAATTGGCATGCAGTGTGGCTGCCGAAGTATGTCAAATGCTGAGAGCCATGGAGCATAACTATCCGGTACTTCAGAATGTCGGATGGAAAGTGCACCTTTACGAGGAAGCCAACTACAAGCACTCGGATTTCGAGATACAGCACCTCTTTTTGCGGGATACTTGCCTGGAAAAAGCCGGTGTAACTCTGCACAAGGGGGTTGCAGTTTCGAGTATAGCCGAAGACGGAATACTCCTAAAAGCGCGTGAAGATCGGCCAGTGGGTATGACTATAAACGCATGTTTCACCATGCCGGTGCTGGTGCTTCAGGGTACATGTGGATTGAACTTGCCGCTGACGACATCCGTTAATTTGGCTCTTGCGGGACACCCGCATCTATGGATTGCAGGTCCTAACACGACCAGCGTTGATCAGTCCTACCTGACGGCAGCCGATTGGGAGAAAGTAGGCGAGACAGCCGGATATAATGCATGGGCTGTGACTCAAGGTTACTCACCCCGTCCCTACAGACCGCGCTATAGACAGTTGACCTCTTATGCCATCGGCTTTCACTCGTTTTGTGATGTAAAGTTCTTTACCTTCAGCGGTCGTATAGCTTGGTTTCTTTCTCGGCTTAGCCAACTGCTCGCCATGCCGGGACTTGAAAAGAACCTGCGCATAATGATCGACTGGGCAATGGTTATTCCCTTCAGAAGCGACATAGCGGTACTGGCTCACGCGCCTCAGGCTCGCTTGCAAAAGGTGCGTTTTGCCAAGGGCGACGAAATCTATCGCCAGGGTGATGAGGCTGAGATGGCCTATGTGGTTGAATCAGGCCGACTAGAAATCATTAAAGACGGGCTCAAAGTGGGTGAAGTGGGAACCGGAGATTACTTCGGCGAAATTGTTCAGAATTATCTCAACCGCAGAGCGGAAACGGTGCGTTGCATTACCCCAACCGAGTTGACGGTGCTCGCCCAGAGTGATTTCAAGGTGCTGACTAAGGGATCGGGATTGATGAACAAGGCTCTGCAGCATCTGGTGAAGGATCGTCTAACGTCGGAGCAGTCAGAGGGTATCAAGCGATTGATGTATGTCAGTACTATGCATGCTCACTTCACAGACGAAGAAATCGCCGAACTAGGTCGGCTGTCGAGCTTGAATAACGATCGCTTAGGCTTGACAGGTGTATTGATCTCGGTACATGAGTATTTTTTCCAGATACTCGAGGGCCCAGAAGCCGTCCTGGATCAGCTTCTGGAAAAAATCCGAATCGACCCTCGTCACCGGGATATGACCATCTTGAGTGTGGAGTACGGTCTGCCAGATCGTCTTTTTACGGATTGGGGTATGCGCACAGTATGCCTGAACGAAGAGAGTGGCGTGCTGCTACAGTCCATTCGCATGATGCTCCGCACTATCGCGCAATCCCATCACATTATTGGTCGCTACACTCAACCATCCGTGTTGAAACTTCTCACCGAAGGGATCAATCCTCTCACAGTACCGGTTAAGCGAAGTGAGCGACTAGTGCTGAACGCCAGTATCTCTGGACTCTCTAAAATATCTAATCAGTTTTCCACCGAAAATGTATCGGAACTAATCCAGGAATTCTTCGAAATCGTTTCCAGTTGTGTGATAGATCACGGTGGACAGGTAGCAGACTATATTGGCGATTCGATTGTTGCGTATTTTAACCCAGAGCAGGCTGACGCAGCCATCGCATCCGCTCTGGATGCCTTGCAAGGCCTGGCACAAATACGTGGCCGCGACCATCCGTTATACACCAATGCCATCGGCTGTTTCGGCTTAGCCTCGGGGACTGTGATGGAGGGTAATTTTGGATCATCATTAAAGATGAGTTACTCGCTGATCGGTCAAGCCGTTGACGAGGCCATGCGCCTAGAGGCTTCTTGCCGAAATCAAGCTCAAGCGCTAATCATTGCCGAATCTGTTCGAAATTCCGCCAAGGGCGCTTGGATATTCAAACCGCTCACAACCGAGACCAACGCAGAATCACCCGTCTACACGCTGGATCACGATCTGGTGAAACAGGCTATCGAGTCCTTTAATTCGATAGAAACCACGCCAACGGACGCTACCCCCCCTACACATAATCCATCAGGAGAGTCTAATGAAACTAGCCACAATAACCGCACTGCTCGTAAGCCTCGTACTCGTAGCGGAAGCGGCGCAAGCCGACGAAGCACTCGCTCAAAGTAAAGGTTGCCTAGGCTGCCACGCTGTGGATAAGAAGGTCCTCGGTCCAGCCTACAAGGATGTTGCCGCGAAATATGCGGGACAAAATATTGTCGATCAACTCGCCCAGAAGGTGATTAAAGGCGGTGGTGGTGTTTGGGGCCAGATTCCGATGCCGCCAAATTCAGTAACGCCAGAAGAAGCAAAAAAACTGGTGCAGTGGGTTTTGAGCAAAAAATGATCAAACTTTTCTACACGTTGCCTTATGTCTGTTTGTAGTTAGGGTTCTAGGCTTTTTTACGCTTCGATAGATCAACATAATCGAGCTCTAAACAAACTGATAAGAAAGCCCGTTCAGGGTATCGTTAACGAAACCATAGTCGAAATCAAATACGATGAGGGAGTTTTTAGCTTTTGGCTTAGCCTACGTAATTTACTGTTTGTTGTAGTCGTATTTGGCTTTATTATTTGACTGATGGCACGAGAGTGCATCTTTCGTTGAATGACTGCTTTATACATTGAATCTGCCATTGCTTTAAAGAAGCGAGTGTCTCTTTAGGGTCGCCAAGGGACCGTCTTCTCTTCAGATTCATCGCAGGAAAGCGGTCAATGAGCGTCCGATTCCTGAAAGCGGCCAGTCGTCACTGAATGCAATCGACCCAAACGCACCCTTGAGCAACATTCAGTCACCGGCTGGTGTCTGGCCGATCAATGCCTTTCAAAAATATATATCATCAATGTAAACTCCCTGACTATTTTAAAATATTACCGATTGCAAAGTTACAACTATAGATCCGGCAACCTGAAGTTTTAATTTTTTCCAGGCAAACAATGCCACAGACAGCGTATTTATTGGTCTTCAGACAAAGCATTGGTGAATATATTCAAACTTCACGGGGCCGGAGCAATAAAGTCACAACCAGTGCCAATTCGCCTGCAATCGCATCAACACTGAATTTAGACTAACTCTTAATCGACTGCTGTAAACCGCGTTTGTTGATATAAGTATTGAGGGCGATGTGACTTGAGTAGCCCAACACTTTTGCAATCTTCCTGACGGAAAGGCCATATCCGAGCAATTCCTTGATACGATCCAGACTATTGTCGAATTTACTTTTCTGTAATGTACCTTTTGGCTTGCCGAGTTGTTGACCCCCCGCCTTTTTTGCAGCTAAAGCTTCTTTGGTGCGCAAACTGATCAAATCCCTCTCCAATTCGCCGAACAACGAGAACAGCGTAACAATGATCTTGGAATTCATATCCTGATTCGCAATATCCAGATTTTGCTTGATCGTAATGACGCGGATATTGCGTAGAACAAGGGCATTGATTAACGCGATGACCTCTGCTGTACTGCGTCCCAGTCGACTGAGCTCTGTGACTACCAGCGTATCGGTCTCGGTCAGCATTCCCACCAATTCATCTATCCGGCGTTGTTTGCTGGTTTTGCGCGATGAGATTGTGATCTCGACAAATTCATCAATACGTATCTCCTTTTTCCGCGCAAATTCCAAAATTTCCAGCTTTTGGTGATTCAAGTCTTGCTTGTCGGTAGAAGCACGCAAATAAGCGACGATTTTCCCCATAAATAGTGCCTGTTAAGTTTTAACCTAAAATATACCGTAAAACAATCCAAAATGGACAGCTCTTTCATTATATTTCACATGGTCATTATGATGCTATATTAACGCTCGTTTTTACATATACAATTTGCATGTGATCTATGCTGACTAAAAGCGAAAGACTTAACATACTGTCAAGCCAAGAGCAATTCGCCTTGTATGGGCTGCCTGATTTTGACGACAGTCAACGTATGGAATATTTTATCTTCACCGAACAGGAGCTGGCACTGGTACTCGACCAACGGAGTGTGCATGCTCAAGTTTACTGCGCATTGCAAATTGGTTATTTCAAGGCCAAACAGGCCTTCTTCCAATTTTCCTGGGATGAAGTGGAAGATGACTGTACTTTTATCCTGACACGCTACTTTAATGATTTGGCCTTTCTTCCGGTACCGATTACCAAGCATGAATATTACGCACAACGGGTATTGATCGTTAACTTGTTTGGCTATCGTCTATGGGCGGCGGATTTTTTACCGTCACTTGTCGAACGAGCTACTCAGGTTGTCTCTCGCGATGTCACACCCAGTTTTATCTTGGTAAAGCTTATTGCCTATTTAAATGATCAGAAGATCGTTCGACCAGGCTATACGACGTTGCAGTCTCTCATCAGCGAAACACTGTCCAACGAACGTAAGCGACTGGGCGTGTTGCTCACCGAGATGCTAGACGATTCAGCAAAAACAGCGCTCCAGCAACTTCTTGTGCGCGATGATACTTTATCCGGATTGGCCGCTCTCAAACAAGACGCCAAACACTTTGGTTACCGCATGATGGTTTTGGAGCGGCAGAAGCGCACCGCCTTGGAACCCTTATATCAACGGGCTAAAGCGCTCTTGCCAAAATTGGCAATTTCTCAGCAGAACCTTAACTATTACGCGAGTCTCGCGCACTTTTACACGATCTACGATCTTCGCCGCCTGAAGCAGGAACAGACCCATCTATACTTATTATGTTACGTCTGGCTTCGCTACCGGCAACTGACTGATAATCTGGTTGACGCCTTGGGATACCGAATGAAGCAGCTCGAAGACGACACCAAACATAAGGCGAATAAGCTCATTGCCCAACAACAGTCTAATCGACAACAGGAAACCTCTCAGATTGGGCGCTTGTTGCTGATCTATGTCGATGAGCAGGTAATCGACGCCACCGCTTTCGGCGAAGTCCGCCAGCAGGCCTTTGCCATCATGCCTAAAGATACATTACAAATCACTGGTCAACGCTTGTGCGAGAAACCGTTGAATAAAATGGAATTGCGGTGGCAAGTGGTGGAACAGTTGTCTGCTCATTGTCGTAAGCACTTGCGTCCGCTTTACTGCGCACTCGATTTTGCCAGTACGGTGCCGGATAACCCGTGGTTGGCGGCGCTAACTTTAATGAATGGCGTGTTTGCCAAACAACAACGCTTGTCGCTGCAACCGCTGACCGAGTGCTTAGAAAAGACTGTCTCGCCGCGATTGCGACGCTATCTGCTGAGCATTGATGCGCAAGGAAAAGCCACGGGTGTGCAGGCTGACCGGTACGAATTTTGGATTTATAGGCAAATCAGGAAACGCTTCAAGTCAGGTGAGCTCTACCTGGCAGATAGCGTCCAGCACCAATGTTTCACGCATGAACTCGTTTCCCTGGAGAAGATGCCGACGGTGCTTCAGCAGCTAGACATTCCCTGGGTACGTCAGCCCATAGAAGCTCAACTTAAAGTCTTGACCGATGAACTTCATAGCCTTTGGCTGGCATTCGACAGCGAGCTCCGCCAAGGAAAGCTAAAACACCTTGAATACGATAGTCAGCTCAAAACACTCACATGGCATAAATACAAGGCCAGCAACGATAAAGCACTCCAGGAAAGTTTTTACAGCAAGCTGGGCTTCTGCAATGTTGCCGATGTACTTCGTTTTGTTAATGAGCAATGCCACTTTTTGTCGGCAATGACGCCGTTGCAGCCGCGCTACGCCAAGCAAATCGCCGACAAGGACAGTCTGTTTGCGGTCATCATTGCTCAAGCGATGAATTACGGCAATCTAAAAATGGCACAGACCAGCGATATTCCCTATCACATCCTGGAGACCACGCATCAGCAATACTTACGGCGGGCTACTCTGAAAAAAGCAAACGACGCCATCAGCAATGCTATTGCAGGGCTGTCTATTTTTCCACATTACTCGTTCGATCTGGGGGTATTGTACGGTGCTGTTGATGGGCAAAAACTTGGGGTCGAACACCCCACCATCAAAGCGCGGCATTCCAGAAAATATTTTGGCCGGGGGAAAGGCGTGGTGGCCTACACCATGCTATGTAACCATGTGCCTGTGAATGGGGGGCTGATCGGCGCCCATGAATTTGAAGCCCATTTTGTTTTCGACATCTGGTACCAGAATACATCCGACATCGTACCAATGGTGATTACCGGTGACATGCATAGCGTTAACAAGGCCAATTTCGCAATCACGTACTGGTTCGGATTGCGGTTCGAACCGCGTTTCACTAACCTTGATGTGCAATTGAAGCATCTTTATTGCTGCGGTGATCCTGTGCAATACGAGAAATGCCTGATTCAGCCTGTTGGGAGTATCGACTTGCAGGCGGTTCAAGACGAGAAATCCAATATCGACCAGATCGTGGCCACTCTGGGGATCAAGGAGATGACCCAAAGCACGCTGATTCGGAAATTATGTACCTACACGCAATCGAACCCCACCCGTAGCGGGGTCTTCGAGTTCGATAAGCTGATCCGCAGCATCTACACATTGCGTTACCTGCGAGACCCACAAATCGAGCGCAACTCGCATCGTTCGCAAAACCGGATTGAATCCTATTACCAACTGCGAGCAGCAATCGCGCAGGTTGGCGGCAAGAAGGAACTCACTGGCAGGACGGATCTGGATATTGAGATCAGTAACGAATGTGGACGGCTAATCGCAAATGCGATCATTTATTATAATTCCGCTATCCTGTCACGGATACTCGACAAATATGAAGCGTCCCCCAAACTGAAAATTTTGGCGCTCATCAAGAAAGTCTCTCCAGCGGCCTGGCGGAATATTCATTTTAACGGCCACTATGCCTTCAGAGATAGCGGGCAGAGCATTGACCTTGATGCGATTGTGGCCAAATTGGAGTTGGAATGATGGGGGCTATAACGCTTGCTAAAGACTCGCTGGAATTTTCGGCGGTTTGGGCTTACACCCCCATTCTGGAAAAACTCCAAAAAGTGTTCAGCTTGAAACCAGAATCAGCGTTCAAATTAAATCAGAATAGGTGTTCAGATTGAACCAGAATGAGTGTTCAGGTTGGGCCAGAATATGCAGCTAAACCGCTATTAACTAGAATAGGTTGCCTTGTATTTTTTTATTGGCACTTAATGTGGGTCCTGAGCGATGTTTGCAGGCTGTTGGCAAATAATGTGGGCCCATTGGCAATTAATTCGGGTCGAAGGGGTCGGATATTGGCAGTTAATTCGGGCCGAAAAAGCGGATGTTTGCAGGTCTTATGGATTATGTTTGCAGGCCGCTACATGTATTTGTTACAAATTGGCTAAAGATTATTGCTTATCAGGTAGGTTTTTAGCAGTATTCGTTGTAACAAAAGTTTGTTCTAAATAGAATCAACTCAGCTCAGCTTTTCTCCAGGCGGGCTTTAAGCGCGTATTTTTCACGGTCGATTTCTCCCCGGGTACGGATACCAAGCCAGCGTAATAGGGGTAAGGGAGGGCACCATCCTTGCAAGCCATGCTGCAAAAGAAACGGCAAAACAATGCCGGGCAGGAATAGCCATTTTCGATTTTTGGTTAAACCAAGTATCAGGCCGGATAGGGCTAAAGTAGAGGCATTGACCTCAAGCACTCGCTCTATATCCCATTCCTTATCCAGCATTTGAATACGCTCAAGAATTTCTGCCCTGCTTTTGCCTTTATAACGGTGAATATTTATATCTGTTTGATGATCTATTTCTTCGTTCACATGGGCAGAGGTGGAACTACGGACGCGATCCAGGCTAGATCTTGTTGAATCTTCAGCATTAAATATAGACATAGGTGACTCCTATTGAAAAAATATCAAAAAGGCTTCGCCGCATAATATCGCAGCAATATATTTATTACTTGTGTTTCGCCATTTCTTTCTATTCCGCTACATTAAGACAATTAACGTCTTATCAATTCCGGATTATGTACAATATCAGCCACACTGGCAACCCCTCAAGTAGGCGTCATACCGACATGGATTCGTATAGCTGACGATCCTTGCTGATCAGCATTAATAGTAATTAAGTGAGTTGGGCTTTTCTTTAAAATCCGGTCACACAATAAATAAAGCCAGCACGAATTAATTTCAGTTCACGCTGACTTCATTTAAAAATGGCGTGCTAAGCTGTAAAACTTAATCAGTTTCCGCGCCCAAAAGCCGATCCAAAATGCGTATATGGGCTTGTTGAGCAGGCAGCAGTTTGGTTTCAATCAAAGAGTGAATTTCTGAATCCAGCTCGGTATCCTGCAGCGCTTCCTCATAAGCCTCTGCGCCACTTTTTTCTCCGCTCTGTAAAGACTTTAGTGCAACTTCTTTACCTAGCAGATTAGCGCCTCCCTGGACTATTTTCGCCCAAGCTCCCCAGGCTCCTGAATCCTCACAGGGCGTTCCGCCCAGTCGAGTGATGAGTGCCTGCAAACTGGAAACCGCGTCTTTATGATCTTCATAAATGGGCAATAAATCCTCTGATTTGCCTAATTTGGCATCCTCCCGAAGTTTATCCAACGCCTGTCCATAAGTTTCCGTTGCTGATAATTCATCTTTCAAAAATTCGTTGAGTGTTTCAATGTTATGCATAATAAAACTCCTAGGTGATTGTTTTTTGATTAGGTGCAATAAGCATCATCAAAGTTAAACTGACTTTTCATCAGTTGAGGAAATATCCTGGGCATGGTTGCGCTCGAATATTTTTTTTGCGTTGTCAACGGCTTCGCTGGTAGCCGCATGTACGGAAATCAACGCGTTTCCGCCCGTGATTTTTCCTTCATAGCGCTTGGCTTCATACTCAGGAATACCCAGCCCGATTAAAGCACCCGCCAAACCGCCGGTGGCCGCGCCTACCGCCGCGCCGCTCAAGGCGCCCATAATGGGCCCTGCGGCGATTAACGGACCGACACCAGGGATAGCCAAAGCACCAATCCCGGCTAACAAACCGAGTACAGCGCCCGTGCCTAACCCCACTGACCCACCAATAGCAACTCCTTCCGGCGCTTTAGTGTGCTTTTCATGCGCAAAATCCTGGGTGCTGGATTTGTCGGGAAACAGCACCGATATATCATTATTTGAAAAGCCTGAGGTAATCAGGTCATTAACAATGCTCTCTGCCTGATCTGTGTTTTGAGCGATACAAAAAACTGCTTTAGTCATGTTATCTCCTGGGCCTTTATGGCGCTTTATGTTCAAGTTCATTATTTACCTGAATTACACCAGGCGTTTTCTTAGCGATATCTTGCAGTTTAATTTTTTCAGCTTCACTTTCAACAGGCCCGCGCAAAGTCACGACGCCATCACGTGTGATGATTTTTATATTTTGCGCATTGACTGATAGCGAATCATTTTTAACTACAACTTGCCGCATGGCAGCTGTGATATTGATATCGTCTCCCGTTTCCTTTTGATCTTCCGGGGTTAAATTAGCATCATCTCTGTCGCGAACATTGCGCTCGGTATTTTCCAATGCTGAGCCGCCAGCGGCTAAATAGAGGGCGATATTCTGTTCAGCTCGAACAGTACCCGTCATCATTATTAAACTGCCCGTCAAAGTGAACATAGCTAATAATATGCGTGTAGACATAGTGATCTCCTAAATAGTGAGTGTTTCTTTTTCGAAATAATTGAATGGCATCGGCTTTATCTTTCTGATTCAACGAATAACCACCCACTTTACCTAACCACAAACGGCATCGTTAATCCGTTGTTGCTCGGTAAAACCTGTTATCGCACGGCAACCAGGTCGATGGTCTAGCGACTGCTCATCAGACGGCTTAACAGAAAACCGGCTCCGACGGCTATACCTAATGAAGCTACCGGGTTTTTATAAATGTAACCCCGGCAGTTTTCTAAAAATTGCTGCTCCACTTTTTTCAATTGCTCGCCTTTTTGACCCAGTACTTCTGCCGCCTGAGTGGTTGCATTGGCTACTTTGTCGACAGTCGAGTGAGCTCCTGATCTAAGTCGGTCAACGGTATCATCGACTGTATTGGTCTTCTCTGTTGCTTTCATAATGGATTCCTTATAAAAAATGCAAAAGGATCAGTTTAAGTTTTAACATCTGATGATTTCAAAACCATGCTGACCAGAGATGGCACACCGACCTTTACAGTCTTTTAAATGACGGCAGGTGGGTAAACCAACAATTTACTGATTAATGGTTGAACAAAAAGTAAATAATAACCAAAACAATCACCGGCACGCCTACCAGCCAGCCTATAAAATATTTACCCATGACATATCTCCTAAAATATTCGTGTATATATATGTCTTTTTATTGATTTTGGCTTACATTCAAACATGCTGTTAAAAAACATCCTGATGAAAGCTAGTATAATTTATGGGAAAATCGTCTAAGAGTCGGTGCGTTGTCGAACATTGGAGATAAACTATTTTTATCTGGCCAGACTCAGGTTTTTTGAAAATTATTTTGATTTCCCAAATTTCTTTTTTAGTTCAATTTTCCTTCGGTAAACCTTCCAATACTTGTGTAGATGACAAGGTAGCTTAAAGACTCATTGTGAGACCCAACGAGGGTGTAGCACTTGGCGCCCGATGGTATAACTCGACTTGAAATGCCGCCCTTGTCATCTACGTCAATCATACGCACTTGCCGGAATGATGCTGAACCGGGGCTCTGATTGCAGACGAGCTGGATGGATGATCCTCCTCCATGACTTTGTTTCAGAATTGATCAATGAAAGCGTCTTGTTCTATTGAACTTCGAGTCCGTATTGATGTGGGCTGTTTTCGGTACAGCGTTGCCGTGGGTTTGTCTTATGGCCAATTGCTAATCAGGATTGCTTTTTAACCGACGCCTTTAAGCCCGGCATTTTCAAGAACAACGGTCCATTATTGCCCGGTAGGCTCTGCAGTATGCCTGCAATGCCACCAGGCCGATCTCGATCAATGATCATTTCATAAATTCGGAGTCTGCTGCCGTCACCGATTCGCAGGGGTTTCCGAGGCCGCAAAAAAAAATCCTACGCTATGTTAGGCAACGAACCGACTTAGCGGACTGACGAACCTACTATGGCTACAAGCGAGACGAACCATCGCCTAGGGACATAGCTTCTGAGTCGGTCCGGGGGGGGGGCAGCCCGCGACATTCCGCAGCCGTAAACGGCCGCATGACTTGGAACCCCCAAGTTGACCTTTAGAATTTTTGAGGACAAAGTTATGACGAAGACCGCACTTAAACCCGCCATGCAGCACGGAGAGGACGCCATCACGTTACTCACTGAAGACCACAAGAAGGTAAAAAAACTATTTGCGGATTTTGCCAAACTCGCCAAGGGCGATGGCAGCGATAAAGCAAAAGCAGAAGTGGTTCGGCAGATATGCATGGAGCTGACTATCCATGCCCAAGCCGAGGAAGAAATCTTTTACCCGGCGGTTCGCGCCGCCATCAAGGACGACGATTTGATGGACGAAGCTGACGTGGAACATGCCGGAGCCAAGAACCTCATTGCGCAACTAGAGGCCATGACACCAGCACACGACCACTACGACGCAACGGTTACCGTGCTCGGCGAGAGCATCGATCATCATGTAAAGGAAGAAGAGGAAAAAATGTTTCTCAAGGCAAAGAAAGCCAAGGTCGACACCGCCGCTCTAGGTGCAGCGTTGACCCAACGCAAGCACGAGTTGCAGGAGGAAAGAGGCGAAGCCGAGCCGGTCAAGGCCAGGAAAGCCCAATCGCGTTGAGTGTTGCCAACATGGCATCCTGCTTAGGCAGTCCTGCGGCTTCGTGAATCCCAGTGCCGGTATTACCAAAGCGGTGACAATGGCACAGGAGCCGCGAAGTCAATCAAGAATGAAATGCAACTTAAATAAACTTAACTAGACGAGGAAACTACCATGGAAATTACAGACAAAGTATCCCATTCCGCACATGAAGCTTACGATAAGATCGCCGATGCAACCAGCCAGGCTGCGGAAACGATTGGCGAAAAAGGCGAACAACTGAAAAAAACCGAGCAGCAATTGATGAAAAATTGCCGCGGTTATATCAGTGACAACCCCATAACGTCGGTGAGTATCGCAGTAGCGGCGGGCTTTCTGCTGAGCCGCTTGGTGAGCGGCCGTTAGATTGTCAAACATCATGAACCCAACGCCGCAAATGACCTGCGGCTTAAATAGAGAGGAAACCATCATGGAAATAATAGACAAAGCGGCTAATTCCGCAAATGAGGCTGTCGATAAGGTCGCCAGTGCAACCAATCAGGCCGCAGAAGCGCTAGGCAAAAAAGGCGAGCAACTCAAAAATGCCGAGCAGCAATTGATGGAGGATTGCCGCGTTTATGTTCGCGACAACCCCATAACGTCAGTGGGTATCGCAGTGGCGGCCGGCTTTCTGCTGAGCCGCGTGGTGAGCGGCCGTTAGATTGTCAAACCTCATGAATCCGGATGCCATAGGGAATGAAACTCCCGGACAAGCTGCAACGCGCGGCGATCCGGTGAGCGGTTCCTGTGTGTTGGAAGATGCGCAGTCGCTATGGCATGAGCTGCACGAACTAATCCACGATCGCATACGGCTTGCCGGGCTGGAGACGCAGCGGGCGGGCAAGAGCCTGGTGGACATGATTGTGGCCGGAGTGATGGTTGGCGTGTTGCTGATTGGTACCTGGCTAGGACTCATGGCCGCCGCCGTGCTGGAACTGGTCGAGCATGACGTCGTGGCAACGAGTAGCGCTATACTGCTTGCCGTCGCTTTCAATTTGCTGCTCGTACTTATACTATTTGGCGTGATACGCCGTAAGAGTCGCTATCTACAATTTCCCGCGACCCTTCGCAGTTTTCAGACCACGCCCTCTGGGCGACGGGATACGGAGAAGTTATGATCAAGGCCTACCTTCTAAAGCGAAACAAACCCAAGTCTCTGAAGGCTCAAATCAAGGCTGCGGAGCGAGAGCTATTGAACCGTCAACGGAGGGTCGGTGTTCGCACCGCCAGGCTGGCCCGAAACATCCATCAACAGGTAACCGCTCGGGCCACTTTACTTCTGGCTGGCGGCATCGGTTTTATCCTTGGCGAACTTACCCAGCGCCAAACCACCAAATCACGTGGCGCCGCCGATAAGCTACGCACTACCGAGACTACACCCTTGAGGACTGCGCTGAACCTCATGACCTCGATCCATACCTTATACATGGCCTTGCCTCTAGCCTGGATGATGAAGTCCTTCTATCACCCGGACTTGTCGGGTCAAACGTCCGAACGGCAATTCCAACCGATGACATCGGCTCCCAATAAAATTGATAGCCGCCGAAGATCAAGGCAATAGCCGAGCATGTCCAATATGACACACCTGTCAACCAGCGCCCAACATGAGCTTGGTGCGGTCTATAATTTGTGCGTTTGGCAATTTTTATCGACCGGCGCTGGTACAATTTTAAAATAGCAAAAAAAGGCGGGTTATTCCCCCGCCGTTCCTTGTGTTACCGAAACCGAGGTTCTGTTATTGCGCGGCTTTCAGATGTGTTACAGCTTCTTCGGCGGATTTCTTTGCCAAGTCGGTATGCTTCAGCTTGCCATGATCGATAGCATCTTTCAGGCTCGTGATGCCGGCATCTAAATGTTCATCGGCGGTTTTTGCATGGGTCTTCGCTGCCTCCGCATGTTCGACGATAGCCTTGCTATCGTCAGCTTTAGCTGCGGCCTCCGCGTGCTTGAGCGCTTCCGTCATGTGGCTTTCCCCGGCATAAGCGCCAAAGGAGGCTAAGGTCAAAAAGATGCCAGCCCATAAACCGGTGAGTTTCATGTTAGTAATTTTCATGTTTATTTCCTGTGAAATAGGTTTTTGTTAATATCTCGTTTCTGTCCTGCGGCAGGCCAATTTGTATGGACTCGGCGGCACAGTCCAGCAGTGCTCGTTTTATTTGTTCTTCTTAATATCTTCTTTGAGATCACCAAAGCCAGCTCGCCCCTTGCCGACGTTTTTTTGGACATTACCTTCTACTTCCATACCTTTGTCGTCCAGCACCTTGCCGGTGACTTCCTTGACTTTACCTTTGGCTTCTTCGACACGGCCTTTTACTTGATCTTTGTTCATGAGTGTCTCCTGATAATTAATTTAGCCATGACCAAATGGTCATAACCAAAGCCTGAAATGATGTGTTCCATCGCTTGACGATAACAATACACGCTAAACCGAATGTGTTCGGTGCGTTAACGCACATAGATTCAGGGTTATCCTTAATGCGCGGCTATTTAGAACCGCTTAGGTGCGGTAAGAATAGTTACGGATTAAGTTTGCAACTGCCTCATGACGGTATGGTTTTATTGACGGCATATCGCCGACCTCAGCTTGCATCTGCCGCGTATGCAAAAACGGCCTAAGATTGCCGCCGACTGATTGCGATAACAACTTGTTTATACAATTTGGATTTATGGCAGCGATGCTAATGATGTGGAGCCGAAGCAGATTATCGGTAGTAATAATATGTGCGATACCGTACCGACGGCGTCTGATGTTTCGGGTAGATTTTGTTTGAGTTTATGAAAGGCACAGATCAGCGATCTACCATAACGCAAACCAACAAAGAGAGCAAACCTTACGTGAGTTTATAGTGATGAGCATGGCGACCATTATTGCGACGTTCCTGATAACCGCACTCGGTGTACTGTTGGTCGCGAATTTAAGTCTAGGCAACAAACCGATAGACCGGCGCATTGAAACGCTCTACACGGTGGCCGACTCCCAGTTCCTGCGGTCTATGGGAAGTCTTTTAGGGCCGCCGATTATCGAGGGCAACCGTGTCCAAGCGCTTGTGAACGGCAACGAAATCTTTCCCGCGATGCTGAAAGCCATCCGCGGCGCGCAGAAAACGATTACTTTCGAGACTTTCATTTATTGGTCCGGCACCATCGGCGAAGAGTTTGCCGAAGCACTCAGTGAGCGGGCACGGTCCGGCGTTCACGTGCATGTCATGCTCGATTGGCTCGGCAGCGGCGATATCGACGAAGCCTACGTCAAGAAAATGGAGGAAGCAGGGGTAGAGGTGCTCCGCTATAATCCGCTGCGCTGGTACACGCTTGCCAGGATGAACCACCGGACGCATCGCAAACTCCTGGTGGTCGACGGTAAAATCGGTTTCACCGGTGGCGTTGGAATCGCCATACCGTGGACCGAAAATGCGCAGGATCCACAGCATTGGCGGGATACGCATTTTCGTATTGAAGGCCCGGTGGTCGCGCAAATGCAATCGGCGTTCTTCGACAACTGGATCGAAGTCAGCGGACACGTAATGCATGGCGCCGCCTATTTTCCTCCGATCGAACCGGCCGGCGCACACAGCGCGCAGGTCTTCACGAGTTCGCCCGGCGGCGGCGCCGAAAGCGCGCAGCTGATGTATCTGTTGTCGATCGCCGCGGCAAAAACTTCGGTGCAGATATCGATGTCGTATTTTGTTCCTGATAACGTTGCGGTCAATACGTTTATCACGGCAAGAAAGCGCGGAGTTCGCGTACAGATGATTGTCCCCGGTCCCTATATAGATCGGAAGTTGCTCCGGCGCGCGTCGCGCTTCGAATGGGGTCCGTTATTGCGCGCCGGTATAGAGATCTACGAATACCAGCCGACGATGTTCCACTGCAAGGTGATGATCGTGGACGAACTATGGACATCGGTAGGATCGACCAACTTCGACAGCCGCTCGTTCAGCGTCAACGATGAAGCCAACCTCAACATTTACGACGCCGAATTTGCGCGCATCCAGGCGCGTATTTTCGAACAGGATTTGCGCGATTCGCGCCGGATAACACTGGAGGAATGGGAGAGTCGGCCGTGGAGCGACAAGGTACTGGACAGCCTCGCAGGGCTCTTTAGTTCACAGTTATAAGGGCCATCAAGGAAAAAGGCCCAAAGCATTTTTTCTTATCCCGATCTCTGGTTAATTTAAGTGTGCGACAACCCACAGACCCCAGCCGACAAATGCTGGATGCTGATTGCCATTCGAATTCGAATTCGAATTCGAATAAAGAGGATAGCAATATATCCACGTTGCCCTCGCGCAAAATCAATCGGAGATTCATGATGACCAAAGCAAATACAGGGGTTCAAC
>JAQSDX010000109.1 GCA_029946125.1 Candidatus Methylobacter titanis | reverse complement strand
GGGAGTGGCTTTAGACACGATCATCGTGGCTAAAGCCACTCCCACAATTCTACAAAAACCCTTAACTTAATGGCAGTGAAGCTCCAGCTTGGGAACGAGCAAAAATGGGAAAAAGATTATGAGAGATATTGCTTATGAACAGGCATTGGCTTTGTTATAAAAAAGGTGAGTGAAATGAATAACGTGACGGCGTTCGCCGAAATTGACCGCTTAAAAAATCGCCTTGACAGTCTTCGCCCGTTGCCGGAAAACACCGTGCGCACGCTGCATGAGCAACAAGTTTTAGAATGGACTTATCATTCAAACGCGATTGAAGGCAACACACTGACGCTAAAAGAAACCAAAGTTGTTTTGGAAGGTATCACGATTGGTGGCAAGTCGTTGCGCGAACATTTTGAGGTTATCAATCACAAAGAAGCGATTGATTATGTCGAAGCCATTGTGCAGAATCAGGACGGTTTGAGTGAATGGCAAATCAAATCAATACATCATTTGGTTTTAAAAAATATCGACAGCAAAAATGCAGGAACCTACCGACAAGAAAACGTTGTCATTGCCGGAGCGGAGCATTTGCCGCCACACTTTTTGAAAGTCCCCGAAGCCATGACGGCATTAATTGACGGTTATCAAAAGACAGGGCTATTGCATGCGGTAGAATGCGCGGCGCGTCTGCATGTCGATTTTGTTGGCATTCATCCTTTTGTTGATGGCAATGGCCGCACCTCGCGTTTGTTAATGAATTTTGAATTGATGCGGCGGGGATATTTGCCGGTTATTATTTCAGTTGAACAGCGTTTACAGTATTACGATGCGTTGGATACGGCACATACTCGTGGCGATTATGCGCCGTTTATTGGCTTGGTGGCAGACTTGGAGCAATCGACGCTGAAAAGATATTTACGGGTGATTTTGGGGGATACCTGAGAACCGGACGTGCACCTTTCTGCGTCGCTTAAGTTATGGCACGATTGAAATTGAAACCGGCATGGCGAAGGCGGATTTCGATAACATTATCGATGGAAAAAAGCTGCCCAAGAACATGGACAGGCCGACTTTTCTTGAAGGCTTTAATGCTTTTATGACGCATAAGCAGCTTTGGCAAAGAATTGTAGAGCACAGTGAGCCAATGCCGATCACTGTAGAAAATATTAAGACCTTACATGCCGATTTTATGCGCGGGATTTATGATAATGCCGGTTTTTTTCCCACCAAAATTCGTGTGATGGGGCAGTTAGACGGCGTACAAACTACTGACCCCGAAGATATTGACGAAGAAATGCACCGCTGGGTTTATAAAGAAGCCAAGTCTGCTACGCTGGAAGCCATTGCCAAAGCCCATGCTTATTTTATTTTAATCCATCCGTTTGGCGATGGTAATGGCCGTGTGGGACGCGCTTTGGTGATGGCTCAGTGCTTGAATGCCCGTTTAATGCCGCCGGTATTTGATGGCGAAAATAGGGCGATGTATTACGCTGCGATGGAACATGCAATGAAGCATGGCCGTTATGCGCCCTTGATTCGTCTTTTTTATCAGGCAGTCAAATCGAAGTAATCCTAGAAAATTAGTTGAGCATTTCAAATTCCGTTCGTCCTGAGCCCTTCGGCTATGCTCAAGAGAGCCTTGTCGAAGGGTGGGCGGTTAAGCCGATCATGGTTCGACAAACTCACCACGAACGGCTTAACCTTAAACTGTCCCGCCTCAAACGGGAAGCCCAAAAACGATATGGAATAATATGAGCAGTAAAGCCAACGAGCTACCTTTTCAAAACGACATGATCAAGCATTTGGTCGCTAACGGCTGGTTATTGGGTAAATCGGAAAACTACAATCGTGAACTGGCTTTATACCCGGAAGATTTGTTGGGTTTTGTTCAAGAAACGCAAGATGCTCAGTGGCAAAAATTCTGTCTCCTTTATTCCAATAACCCCGAAGAAAAGTTTTTAGAACGCGTAGCTAACCAGCTCAATAAAGCCGACCCCAATGCCGCCAACAAAGAGATGCGCACTTTTGGCACCTTGGGCGTGTTGCGTCATGAGCTGCGTGACCGTGGCACTCGCTTTAGTTTGTGCCAGTTTAAGCCCGAACATGAGTTAAACCCTGAAACGTTAGCGCGTTACCAAAAAAACCGTTGCCGTGTCGTACCGGAATTGGTCTATAGCCCGTGGGCAAACGAAGCTCACTTGGCTGAAACCGGCGCAAAAGCCAAAGCCTGGCGCATTGATTTGGTGCTGTTTGTCAATGGCTTGCCAATCGCAACCTTGGAATTAAAATCAGAATTTAAACAAGCGGTACATAATGCCATCAAGCAATATAAAACCACCCGTTTGCCTGTCGACCCGGCGACCAAAAAACCGGAGCCGTTATTAAGCTTTAAACGCGGGGCGTTGGTGCATTTTGCCGTCAGCCAATATGAAGTGTATATGGCGACCCGTTTGGAAGGCGATGATACCTACTTTTTACCGTTTAACAAAGGCACTCAAAACGGTGGTGCCGGTAACGATGTGCCGGAAGATATTAATCAATACGCCACCGATTATTTATGGAATGAGGTTTTGCTGCCGACTAACCTGCTCAATATTCTTGCCCGCTTTGTGCATTTGCAGATCGAAGAAAAGGAAGACTGGGAAGGACGCAAGTACAAAAAAGAAGCCCTGATCTTCCCCCGTTATCATCAATGGGATGTGGTCACCAAGCTGGTGGAGGCTGCACGTAGCGAAGGCCCCGGTCATAAATACCTGATTCAACACAGTGCCGGTTCCGGTAAATCCAATTCCATTGCCTGGGTAGCGCATCAGTTATCGTCGCTCTATGATGCGGTGGGCGCAAACAATTTGACTCAGTCATTATCGTGACCGACCGAACGGTATTGGATGACCAGTTGCAAGATACCATCTATCAGTTTGAGCATGTCGATGGCGTTGTAGGACGCATCAATAATAAAGAGGGCGATGGCTCAAAATCCGAAAAACTGGCCGCTGCACTGGAAAATTCGCAACCGATTATTATCGTCACCCTTCAAACCTTTCCCCATGTGTTAAAAGCCATTGAGAACAGTGTCAGCTTAAAAGAGCGGCGTTACGCAATTATTGCCGATGAGGCGCATTCATCACAAACCGGTTCTACCGCGCGTCAGTTAAAAGAAGTGTTGATGATTGATGCGCAAGGCAGTGATGAAGACAAAGTGACTGCCGAAGATATTCTGGATGCGGCCATCACCTCACGCCTCGCTTCTACCAATGTCAGCTATTTGGCTTTTACTGCAACGCCAAAAACCAAAACTCTGGAACTGTTTGGCCGCCTGCCCAACCCGGATGCAGCGCCGTCTAAAAGCAATCTACCCGAAGCCTATCATGTGTACAGCATGCGCCAGGCTATTGAAGAAGGCTTTATTCTGGACGTATTAAAAAACTACACCAACTACAAAGTCGCCTATAACCTGGCGTTAAAAATTCAGGGTACTGATCAGGAAGTTGAAAGTAAAAGAGCCAAGGTAAAACTCAATCAATGGGTACGTCTGCATGATTACAATATCTCGCAAAAAGTACAGGTCATCGTTGAGCATTTTAAAGACAACGTGATGGGGCTGTTAGGCGGACAAGCCAAGGCTATGGTCGTCACCAGTTCGCGTAAAGAAGCGGTGCGCTATAAGCTGGGGTTTGATAAATACATTGTGGCTCAAGGCTACCAAAACATTCATGCCATGGTGGCTTTCTCCGGCGAGGTAGAGTTTACCCAAAGAGTCCGTAAAGCTCCGTCCTTCAAGTCGAGGATGTCAGGATGCTCTTGACTTTGGTTGTTCATCATTTATAATTTTTTCTGTTGGATGCGC
>JAQSDX010000108.1 GCA_029946125.1 Candidatus Methylobacter titanis | reverse complement strand
GTTCATGTTAAAAATTGCCTTTATTTTATCAGGGTTTTAAATTGGGAATTGCTGCTGTCTGCACCCTGTGTATAAAACGGCTTCTAACGTAAACCGGGATAGTTGAAACCCTTGTGGGAGCGACGCCATCATCGACGAGGGCGTCGCTCCCACATTGATATAACATCAGTGCCATCAAATTTTAAAGGGTTGTCCCGGCTTAAGTTGGCAGCCCTTTTCAAGACCCTCCTGAACAAGCTCGAACGGCTTAAGCCAACATGAATGCGCCTCTATTTTTCAATGTCTGCCAGTCAAATCGCAAGTTATCACCGAGGGCGGGATTGACGTGTAGGAATTTTGCCCGGCGCTTCCTGTTGATAGTAGGATTTCATCATCCAGGCGATGGGCAAGGCCGTGTATAAAGTTCGGGCGGAGGCTATGAGATTCAATACAACCCTCAAGGGTGAAGTCCCGACAGTTTGCGGCTTAACTACAGAACTACGGGATTTTGGGGGGTGGCGCTTGGTGAGTTCGCCAATGATAAATCCGATGCCGCCCGCCAGCAGCAAAGTTGCCGGAGCGGCCAGCTGTCGATGTATCTTCCTGATCAGCGTAGCGGTGCGGATATCGATTCCCTGTTGCCGACTTAACAACTGTCGCTCTGTATCTCTGATTTGAACAGCTAGTGTCTTGGGTTTAAGGTCGATTGCCATCAGAATTTCTCCTTCTTACCCTGCCCGTGAGGCATCGGCCGAAGACTGCGGAGGGTGGAGGGAAATTGTAAATAACGACTTTTGCGACGGATCACACCACAGAGGACCAACGCAAGTAACAAATTGAAAACGATGGCAAGCAGTATGGCATTGCTTGCCACGACGCCATGATCTATCAGCATTAGCACCGCGACGGCTAAAAGCCCGAACCACGCGCCGCTCAGCAACAAGGCTGTCATCACTCCCGCCATAATCATGGCCACCAGACTCATGCCCGCACGCTGTGTTTCCAGCGCGACGAGCCGGAAACGATCATGGCCCTGCTCACGCAGTTCACGCCATAGCAATTGAACATCTGCCAGAACACCGGAATCTTTTATCGAGCCTCCGGGCTCTGAATTTTTCCCCAGAGCCTCATCATTTACGGCTTTTGGATCCATGCTATTTGCTGGTTTAACGTCCACTTAAAAAACGGTTAAGCAGAAAGCCTGCCGCTACGGCGATGCCCAGCGATGTTATCGGGTTATCGTTAATATAACTGCGGCAACAGTCCACCATCTGCTGCTCGGCATTTTTCAGTTGCTCATCTTTTTCGCCAATGGCTTCAGCGGCCTGATTGGCCGCGCTGGCGATCTGATCGACAACATGATGTGCGGAACTGGATGCTTTGTCTATAGATTCCATAATGACTCCTTCTTTATTTTGAACTGCCGGTCACCCGGTCGGTCGAACATCCACAGGTCAAGCGGCTCAGCACAAAGCCGCCCGCTACGGCAATGCCCAATGACATTATGGGATGGTCGCGGACATAACCACGACAGTTCCCCATTAATTGCTGCTCGGCATTTTTCAATTGTTCTCCTTTTTCGCCAAGCGCTTCGGCGGCTTGATTGGTCGCACTGGCGATCTTATCAACAGCCTCATGTGCCGAATGTGATACGTTGTCTATTGTTTCCATGATGGTTGCCTCTGTAATTTGAGCCGCATGTCATTAACGGTATTCAGGTTTATGATAGTTGACTGTTTTTTGGACTAACGTCGGCTTAATAAGCGACCCAGAACAAAACCGACCGCTGCCGTGATACCCAGCGACGTTAAGGGATGGTCTCGGACATATCCCCGGCAATTTTTCATCATATGCTGCTCGACCGTTATCAGTTGCTCTCCTTTTTCGCCAAGCACTTCGGCGGCTCGATTGGTCGTACTGGCGACCTTGTCAAAAGTTTCATGTGCTAAATTAACTGCTTTGTCTGTAATGTCCATAATGATTTCCTCGCTTATTTAAGGTGCATGTCATTCACGCCCTTGACGCTACGTGCAATGCCAACTGCTGTTTATGTCAGCCTATGAATTCAAAAATCCGTTTAATTATTGAACCACGCCTTTGAAGGTTTAAATATTGATCTTACCGAATCTCAGGTTGGGCTCATTAGAATAACGCCGACTTAATGTTAGTGATGATGACGCTGTCTTCGCCTACTCTTAGGCTCCCTCGTGCTTTTGTGTCGATGTGCAGTCTGCGGCAATCATTAACGTCAGGGCCAAAAAATGCGGAACACATTTAATACAGTATTTCATCAATAGACCTCATTAAGTGCCTGTCGCGGTAGGTTAGACTGAAAAAACGTTTTTTATCCTTCTACAGGTTCAGGACGGAGCTCATTCCGATTACAGGTTAGAGCCGAATACACGTCAAAAACCCTGAAAACACTTTAACTGCAAAACCGGCCGTAGTCAGTGCGGTAAAGCACATAAGAGCATAGCGTTGCTGCTAAGTAGTCGTTAAAAAATCTTTTCACATTTCCGTTCACCACGGAGCACACTTACACAAACATGGCGACCTGAAGAACCCATCGATTATTGACACAACACCTATTCATTCTACCCATAACCAGGCTGATACCAGTCCGCCGGCGGTACTCGCCAACAGCGGCAAACCAACACGAAGACCCATGGCCTTCCCCCCGATAACAGTTGACATTCCTCCTTTAACAAGGTTATTAACAGCAGCAGCAATCACAATACCCATCACCGCATCACCCACAGCCAAATCAGTTTGGCTCATACGCGCAAGCAACAAGCTAATAGCGTCTACGTCCGCTACTCCCGAGGCGGCGGCAAGTGCCAGCATCCCCACATTTCCGAACCAGTTTCGCAGCATTTTACCTAACAGCATCACCAGTGCCAGCAGCAAGCCGAAGCCAAGCGCGGTTTTAAGTTCCAAGGGGTTATCGAAAGAGAAAGCCGTATCGGATTTTTTGTGCGCCGACATTCTTGAATACCATAGAGCAGGCAAGTAGAGAAAGAGCATCATCACCACTACCGGCACCAGCATCGGCTGAAACAAGCCATTATTGAGTAAGCTCGCGACTAACAACATACGCGGAAACATCGTCCCGCAAGCAAGCAAAATCCCCGTGGACAGCATCGGAGTTAGCGCGGCATCTTGACGCGTCATGCGCGAGAAATGCAGAGTAAGGGCGGTAGAAGAAGCCAAACCGCCGAATAAGCCGGTGAAGATGGCTCCCCGGGTAGTGCCACCGATCTTGATGGCGAAATAACCGACGAACGAAATTGCCGCGATCAGCACCACCATCCACCAGATGACATAAGGGTTCAATGCCTGCCAAGGGCCATAACCCCGATTCGGAAGAAGCGGTAACAACACCACCGAAATGAGCAGCAACCTGATACCGGCACGCAGTTCCTCGGCTTCCAGCGTATTTACCCAGCGGTGTAACAACGGCTTGTAGCCCAGCAGCAATGTCGTCACCACCGCGAATGCAGCTGAGATAGTGACTTCACCTATAGCCGCCAAAGCCCCCAACACGAACACCAAAAGACCAGACACCAGACTGGTAATACCCACATCCTTGCCTACGTAGCGTAGATTGACGACGTAAGCCGTGGTTAACGCAGCAGCGAGTCCGGCGAATGCCAAACCAAAGATTAATGCCCCGATATGTCCGGCAAGCAGTGCAGAACACCCACCCATCAAGCCGATCAGGCCATAGGTACGCACACCGGCAATACGATGACCTTCCTCTACCTCACGTTCTTTCCAGCCGCGCTCGACGCCAATCAGCAGGCCAATGGCTAAGGATACGCTCAGAAAATAAAAAGTTTGTTGTATTTCAGTCATTTCAATCTGCAATATCCGTCTCATTATTTAATGAGGT
>JAQSDX010000107.1 GCA_029946125.1 Candidatus Methylobacter titanis | reverse complement strand
GGAGCGGGCCTTGCCCGCGACAAATCGCGGGCATGGCCCGCTCCTACGATGCTGTTTACCGGCGCTCTAACAACACCGCTTAATCCCATTCCACTTTTCATCCTGCCACTGCTTGAAAAAAGCAGCCTTGCTTAAGGCTATATCGGCTTGATGATGCGCTGCATGATGCCGTAAATAACGCTCGTAAGCATCGTCACCGGAAAGCTGACGCAGTCCACGCCAAAATGCTTTGATTTTATTTACCATCAGTCTCTCACCCAATCTTCAACTAAACGACTCGGGCTATGCGGCGATTCCGAAAGCGGTAGTACCGGCTTTCCAGTCAAATAACGACTGCAAACACGCAGCATATCGAGCACGATCAGCCACAATAAAGCCACAAAAAATAGCGTCAGCCAACCGTCCAGATGCAGATTAAAGATCAAATGCGGTGCAATTGCCGCTTTATCCGGCGGCAACATGCCTGCCGCCAGCTTGTCAGCCAGATCGTTGGCCGCCGCAAAGAAACCGATGCGGACATTGTCGCTGGCGATTTTCTCCCAGGCTGCCGAACTGGTAATGATCACCAGCCACGCTAACGGCAAAGCGGTCACCCAAGCGTATTTGAGTTTGCCGGATTTAACCAAGATACCAGTCGCCACACTCAGCGCAATCGCTGCCAGCATTTGATTGGCAATGCCGAACAGCGGCCATAAAATATTGACACCGCCATTCGGGTCGATCACACCGATATACAGGAAATAACCCCAGGCGGAGACGACTAGCGCGCTGGTCAAAACCACCGACGGCGTCCACGAGGTTTCGCCCATTTTTGGCCAGAAATTGCCGAGCATATCCTGCAACATGAAGCGACCGACCCGGGTTCCGGCATCCAGCGTGGTTAGTATAAAAATAGCCTCGAACATGATCGCAAAGTGATACCACAAGGCCAGCATACTCTCGCCGAACGCGCTGCCGAAGATACTCGCCATGCCGACGGCGAGTGATGGCGCGCCGCCGGTACGGGCGAACAAGCTGGCCTCGCCCATTTGATTGGCTAACAGCTGCATCTGATCAACCGTGACCGGAAAGCCCCAAGATGAAATCACCGCAACGGCATCGACAGCTTCCTTACCGACCACGCCTGCCGGGCTGTTAATTGCAAAAAATACGCCGGGATCGAGTACCGTTGCCGCTATCATCGCCATCATCGCGACAAAAGATTCCAGCATCATGCTGCCGTAACCGAGCATAGGGATATCGCGTTCATTGGTCAGCAATTTCGGCGTAGTGCCGGAAGCGATCAACGCATGAAAGCCGGAAATCGCGCCGCAAGCGATGGTAATAAACATGAACGGGAATAACTTGCCGCCGAAAATAGGCCCGGTGCCGTCGATGAACTGCGTCAATGCCGGCATTTTTACTTCCGGTTGCAACATAATAATCGCCACCGCCAGCAAGGTGATAGTGCCCAATTTAATGTAAGTCGATAAATAATCGCGCGGCGCCAGCAACAGCCAAACCGGCATAATGGCGGCCGCAAAACCGTAAGCCATCACCCACCAGGCCAGCGTCAAGCCTTCTTGATCGAACCAGACCCGTAAAGTTTCATTGCTATCAATCCAGCCGCCGCCCACCACCGACAGCAATAATAAAATCACCCCCAAAGCGGAGGCTTCCAGCACCTGACCGGGGCGAAAACTGCGCATGTACAGACCGACGATCATCGCAATCGGAATGGTCGCGGTCACCGTAGCCGTGGCCCACGGGCTGTGCTTCATCGCATTAACCACCACCAGTCCCAGCACCGCAATCAGGATGATCATAATCGCAAAGGTACCGATCAGCGCCGCCGTGCCGCCCAAGGCGCCCAGCTCGTCGCGCGCCATCTGCCCCAGGCTTTTGGCATCGCGCCGGGTCGACAAAAACAAGGTCACCATATCCTGCACGCAACCGCCCAACACCGCGCCGAACAAAATCCACAGTGTCCCCGGCAAATAACCGAATTGCGCGGCCAGCGTCGGCCCCACCAGTGGTCCAGGCCCTGCAATCGCCGCAAAATGATGACCGAACACGATCCATTTATTGGTCGGCACAAAATCGCGGCCGTTATCGAGCCGCTCGGCCGGAGTCGCCCGCGTTTCGTCAACCACCAACACCGTGGCGGCAATCCATGCCGCATAAAAGCGATAGGCAATGGCATACACGCACAGCGCGGCGGTAACAAACCACAGCGCGTTGATGCTCTCGCCGCGATTTAAAGCGATACCGCCGACGGCTGCCGCACCGAGCGCGGCGATCAGTATCCAGACAGCGTTTTTCAGTAATTTATTCATCAGTCATCTTCTTATTATTGATCTTCTTGTATCGAGGTTAAGCGGTGGGTCGTTTTTTTGAGCAATAAATGACTTCCGGCAAGTCCTTAAAATGATCGTCCGCCGTTATCAGCGGCACATCAACCAGTCTTGCGGAAGCATAAATAATCGCGTCGGCAAACGATAATCGATGTTGCAAAGCCAAGTCTGCCGCATACAGAGACAGCCGGGTAGTCAAGGGCAAGACCTGCCCTTGTTCGGTTAACGCGATAACGTCCAAGGCTTCAATCTCGCTTTTTTCCCGCTTTGCCCATTTATACAGTTCAAATTGCAGCGTAGTGGGGATGATCAATTCAGCCGGATCGGCCAGATAGGGCGCAAAGGCATCGGCTAACTGTCCGTCGGTTAACCATTCTATCCAGCCGCAGGTATCTACCAGAACGGCCATTAGATTCTGTCCTGATGATCCCTGTAATCGTTAGGGTTGCTGCCTTTGAAGCTCCCCCTGGCGGCTGTTAAAGAGCGAACCGGAACCAGCTCAATAATGTCGCCTTTAGTGATCAGCGTAAACTGCTGGCCCGCCTTCAGATCAAGTTGATCCCGGATAGCCTTGGGTATTGCCAATTGGAATTTGCTGGATAATTTAGCTAAAATCATACTAACCTTGTGGTGCTGCTATCGATCGAGTGAAAGTAAAATCATAGGGAATACTCCGCCTTGAAGCAAGCATTGGTTTGTACATTTTTGTACGGAACCAGCAAAAAAAAACTACCACAAAGCAAATCACTCTGAAAATGTGTTGCTTTATTGAGGGTGATTTGGGGCTAAAAAATACCTGATTAGGAAACTAGCAGAGCATTTTCTTTGAGGGTATCGAAGGCATTGGAAACGTTACCCGTTGCTTACGGGCATATAGCGGACACCTGGAACGATGGGATGCGAAGGGCGAATTTCGACCCTATGCAACCGCTGAAATAATTTTTGAAACTATGAACATTTGTTATGCATTTTTAACTTCCTTTAGCTATGTCGGATAATATGATTCTTGTTGAAGCAATATATCTACTGAGATTACATATGTGACTTCTCCGGGTTGAACATAAAAAAGCACCTGCTGTTATCTTGATGTTTGCTCCATATATTTGGCGAACAACGTCCCTAAAGTCTACTTTGGCACTTGATGTATTATGGGCTAATACATTTCTGACCTTTCTCATCTCATCTATCAATGCCCCATGAATTTGGGCATTTGTAATAAATTTTTCGTTCACTGGCATTATATGTTGAACGCTCTCTCTAATATATTTAGCTTTTGTCCACTTTAGGTTTTGAATTGGTTTCGGCCTACCATAAATAAGAAATAAGCTTCGCGATCCTCCGACACTGTTAGCTTTAACATTAAGTATGGGTTGAGTCCCATTGCTATATGCTGCGCCTACAGCAATTTTGTAAGCAATTTCTGCCACACAATCTTCAAATGTAGAGAAAAGTCTCAACATTATCATTTCACCAATAAAGTGTTGATACTTTGACTCTAAAACCTCTGATTCAATTTTGTACTGTTGAAGGCGGTCAAGAGCTTTATTTGTATTCCTTAGTGCGTGTTTTAAAAGTAGCAAAAATTGCTAACATGTAAAAATAAGCATT
>JAQSDX010000106.1 GCA_029946125.1 Candidatus Methylobacter titanis | reverse complement strand
CCTGAGCAAGAAGCCGCATGAATACTAGGATTGCACTTCGGAGTTGAATCCGCCATAAATATTATTGAGATTGCTTTATACAAACGCCTAACGTATTGATTTTCTATGAATAGCGCTATTTTTGCATTAATTTAAGTCATTGTGCGGATTGAGCTGATGCCTCTGTTTTTTGTTTATCAATTCGTGAGCATAAATACCGAAAATCAGCTGCAATTTTAGCGATGTAAGGCATTCAGTTAAATAGCGGATACCTGATAGGTAATAGCGCTTATTGATTGAAGAAGCTGAATTCTCTATCCTTACTTTTTCAACCTGAAAAACGATGATATTTTAATTTTTTTGAAGTACTTAGGAGAAAGCCGATGAAAAATCAGATACTGATTGCCTTGCTTTTAACTGTTGGTTTAATGTCCGCATGTAGCGAGATAAACCCGCATCCGATGGATATGACTCAGGCTGTACTAAACGCAGAATCCAAAGCCGATCATGAGGCGCTGGCGCAACACTATGAGGAAGCGGCAAAAGAAATGCAGCTTAAAGTTGATGAGCACAAAAAACTTCTTAGTCAATATGAGTCAAAAAGCTATCGCTACGGTAGACAGGCGGAAAATTTGAAAGCGCACTGCCTAATGCTGATTGGGGTCTATAAAAAAGCGGTCGAAGAAAATTTGAGTATGGCAAATCTGCATCGCCAGATGTAAGGTCTTATACAAATCAGTGCGATAGGGGTGGACTGAGGACTGAGGAACGAAGTCCATTAACTACAAACTAGAAGACAGATGGGCCGCATGATGCCTTGCAATTGGTTGCGCGCCCAAAGCCGGTAGCCACCGAAATCAGTGATGATAATGATTTGCGGAGCTTTGACCAACGCCACTACTTCCATGCCGATCTTGATCCCCAGCGTTTCGATAGACTCTTTGGTAATGGAAGCGACGATGGCTTCCCCGTCTTTCAAGCTGACATGGATTTCGGCATTCACTGCACCAATAAGCACTTTGCTGACGTTACCGGTATACTGATTTCGTCCACTTGCTTGCATGATGAATCCTCTGGTTATTGATGTGTTAATGTTGATATACCCTTGATCTGCACGTAAACCGCCATGCCGATCTGCAAATCCAGCATGAGCGCCGATTTGCGGGTGATGTGCGCCAGCAGCGCCTGATCGCCGACCTGAAGCCGTATCACGCTCTGGCCGTCGCGACTGTCGGCGATGCCGGTGATGGTCGCGGGCAGCACATTGAGGATGCTGGTGGCGGTCGGCGCTTCTAGGGCGATGCTGACATCGCGGGCGTAAATCTGTACCCGTAACGCTGTGCCGATTGCTGCATCGACCGCCGGTAGACTGAGCGAGCCTCCGGTAAAAGCAACGCGGGTCAGATGGTAGTCGGTTTCGTGTTCGGCAATGGTTGCCTGCCAAACCGTGGCGGCTTCCCGCTCTTGCGCCAGCGGTACGTCGAGACGGCTTTGCGTTTCCGACAGCGGCCCCGAAGCCAGCGCCCGGCCATCCTCCAGAATCACCAGCGTGTCGGCCAGTTGCGCGACCTCCTGCTGGGAATGGGTGACATACAGCACCGGAATATCCAGTTGTTGATGCAGACGGCTTAAAAACGGCAGGATTTCCTGTTTGCGTTTGAAATCCAGCGACGCCAGCGGTTCGTCCATCAGCAGAATTTCAGGATTAAGCGCCAAGGCTCTAGCGATGGCGACCCGCTGCCGTTCGCCGCCGGACAAGCGTTCCGGCATGCGCTCCATTAGGTGGCCGATGCCCAATAATTCAACGGCATGTTCCAGTTTGACCGTGCCCGAATTTTGTTTAATCCGCTTCAAGCCGTAGTGCAGGTTATCCTGCACCGTTAAATGCGGAAATAGATTGGCTTCCTGAAATACATAGCCCAACGGCCGTTTATGGGTGGGCAAAAACAGCTTACGTTCGCTGTCTTGCCAAACAGTGCCGTTGATTTCCAGCTTACCCTGAGGCGCGTGTTGCAGCCCCGCAATGCAGCGCAGCAGGGTGGTTTTGCCGGAGCCGGAATGACCGAACAACACGGTGATGCCGGTGCCGGGCAGTTTTAGATCAACGTCCAGTGTAAAGTCGCCGTAATCGAGCTGGAAGCGGGCTAGTATTGTTGTCATGATTATTTAAGCGGGTGGGCGACGGGTTGCGTTTTCAGCACGGTGTACAGCACCAGCAATACGCTAAATGAGAACAGCAGCAGCACCCCGGCCAGCCAGTGGGCTTCAGTGTATTCCAGCGCTTCGACATGGTTATAGATTTGCACCGACACCACGCGGGTTTTATCGGGAATATTGCCGCCGACCATCAGCACCACGCCGAATTCGCCGACGGTATGGGTAAAGCCTAGAATAGAGGCGGTCAGGAATCCGGGTTTCGCCAGCGGCACGACCACGCTAAAAAAAGTATCCCAAGGGCTGGCGCGCAAGGTTGCCGCCGCTTCTAACGGCTGTTCGCCAATGGCGCTGAATGAGGCTTGCAACGGTTGCACGACAAACGGCAATGAATACAGCACCGACGCCACTATCAGTCCGGGAAAGGTGAACGGCAAGGTGCCCAATCCCAACCAACTGGTGAATTTGCCGATGATTCCGGTCGGACCCATCAGCACCAGCAGATAAAAGCCCAATACCGTCGGCGGCAACACCAGCGGCAATGCTACGACGGCATTGATAACGCCTTTCCATGCGGAGTGCGTTCGGGCCAGCCACCAAGCCAACGGCGTTCCGAACAATAACATCAGCAACGTAGCGATGCCGGCAACCTTGAACGTCAGCCATAAAGTGGCCATATCGGCGGGGCTTAACATAGGTATTTCCGTATTATTGAGGCAAACCAAAGCCGTATTTCTCGATAATCGCCAATGCCGTTGGCGATTTAAGGAAATCCACCAAGGCAAGCGCCGCCGGATTCTCGGCGCCGGTTTTCAGTAATACCGCCATTTGCCTGAATGGGCTGTGCAGATTATCCGGTATGATCCAACCCGAACCGCTGCCGATTTTGCCTACAGGACGTAGGTAAGGGGCGTGAGCAGGAGCGGAAGCTTTGCCATTATTAACATCAATGACTTGCGCCAGTCCGACAAAACCCAGCTCGGCATTACCGGTGCTGACAAATTGAAAGGTTTGCGAGATATTTTCGCCCATGACGAACAAGGGACGCAGCTTATCCAATACGCCCAGGCTTTTCATCACCTCTTCCGCCACCACACCGTAAGGAGCATGGCTGGGATCGGCCAAGGCAATGTGTTTGAAATTGCCGGTTTTCAAAATTTCTCCCTGAGCGTCAACATAGCCGGGTGTAGCCGACCACAACACCAGTCTGCCGATAGCGTAAACAAAATGGCTGTCGATAACCGCGAAACCGGATTTTTCCAGTTCCAGCGGGTATTTTTCGCTGGCCGACAAATAGACTTCAAACGGCGCGCCGCTTTGAATTTGCGCGAAAGCCTTGCCGGAGGAACCGAACGACAGTTTGGCGGTGTGACCGGTAACCTTTTCAAATTCGGCGGCAATTTCGGTCATCGGTTTAGTGAAATCCGAGGCTACGGCGGCCAGGGTGGTTGCAGCCCAAGTAGTGGGCGCAAGCAAAATCAGCCATACAGCGATAAGAGAACGAAAAAAACGACTAGGTAACATAATATTCTCCAAGAGTTAAAGGATGTGTTGCAGCATTGAAGTGCGGGTGCGCAGGGGTAAACATTAAATAGTTTGAATCAATGCAACGGTTCAGCTTTATCCTGTTTATACGCAATCGAAACAGGTTTTGCCGTATCCAAAGCTGGTTTTTGACCCTTACCGTCGGCGTTCAAAGTTGGCTTTGAACAGTTGGAGTCAATGAAGTTGGTTGCTGCCCACTAGAGGCCGGGCCAGCAATTCCGAAGCCTGACGGTCGGCAAGGATGCTTAACGGCCGGTTATGGCCGAGCGCATTGTCGAAATACAGGTCAGCATCCCCCTGAATCAATTCAAATTTGTTGATGTCAGCATTAGTTCTTTTATCAGATTGCACGTAAAACCCCTTCCTTCAGGAGGGGATGTAAGTGTGCTCT
>JAQSDX010000105.1 GCA_029946125.1 Candidatus Methylobacter titanis | reverse complement strand
TTTTCTTGAATTGCTTTCTGGCTTTGGCATGAACGGCAATAACTTCTTGAACCGCCGTCGAGTCGATGATCATGCCGCGCTCTTTGCGAAGACCTTTCAAGTCTTTCATCAACTCAAACGCCGAGGTACCACAATTTATGTAACCAACTTCCGGCACCGGAACCCATGAAAATTCATCCGAATACGCATTAGCGGCGTTCCAGACTTGATTCACATCAAAAGCCATGCGGTTCAACACGCTGGCGTGTTTATCGCGAACTCTGACTGATAATGTTCTGATTATGGGTTTCATGGTCTCCAAGATACGGCTTGTTGATTACTCTGTCAAAAAAATCAAGAGCACACCTTACATCCCCGCCCTGAGCAACGGGGCTTTACGGTGCTTTTTGGTAAAATTGTCGGCCTTGATGTTGGCATCAAGGATGTTGTCGTTACCAGTGATGGGTTTTATTCAGGTGCGCCAAAATTCACCTATAAGTATCAAAGAAAACTCAGATCACGGCGCCTTGGTAACGATAGTGGAGCGTTCAGCCTGATAAAAAAATAGCGGGCAAACAGGCGGAAGTTGTCACCGAAGCCACTATCCTCTTGCTGCTACCCTATTTGGATAAGACTTTAATGATTACCGCCGATAACGGCAAAGCGTTTGCAGGACACGAAAACATTAAGCGGCAGCTGAATGCTGAGGTGTATTTCGCGCATCCTTATAGCTCCTGGGAGCGAGGCTTAAACGAAAATACCAAGGGTTTGATCAGGCAATACTTTACCAAAGGGAGTCGCTTTGAGAACATAACCGATGACGAGGTTGAGGCTGTCATGCATAAGCTCAATCATCGCCCTCGAAAAACACTCAATTTTAAAACGCCGCATGAGGTTTTTTTTGCTGAACCAGAGACAGAAGCCGCATGATGACTAGGATTGCACTTCGGAGTTGAATCCGCCTCCTAACGGGATGTTTCCTTGTTGCTTAGAGAACCAGTAGTTTTTCTGTAAGGTTTCCGCTGAGGTTAACGACTCATTAACTATTATTATGTACGGCTGCCATCCAGGTTGTTGGCGCCGATTTTTATTTCAAAACACGAGAGCAAACTTATGACAACCAGTATCGAAATCAGCGAATCCGTCCGTCATTATTATGGTCAGGTTTTGCAATCCAGCAATGACCTGAAAACCAGCGCCTGTTGCAGTATCGACGCGATGCCCAGTTACTTAAAAGCTTTGCTGGTCGGCTTGCACCCGGAAGTGCTGGAGCGCTTTTACGGCTGCGGTTCCCCGCTGCCTCCGGCTGTCTATGGCAAGACCGTGCTGGATTTGGGCTGCGGTTCAGGGCGCGACTGCTATTTGTTGTCTAAACTGGTCGGCTCTGAGGGCAGGGTGATTGGCGTCGATATGACGCCGGAGCAGCTGGAAGTCGCCGTGCGTCATCGTGACTGGCATGCCGAGCGCTATGGTTATGCCAATGTCGAATTTTTGCACGGCCATATCGAAAATCTTGCCGCTGTCGGTATCGAAGACAACAGTATCGATATAGTGGTGTCCAATTGCGTGATCAATCTGTCGCCGGAAAAGTCCAAGGTGCTGGCGGAAATATTTCGAGTATTAAAGCCGGGCGGCGAACTGTATTTTTCCGACGTCTTCGCCGACCGCCGCATTCCTGTCGCCTTGCGTCAAGACCCGGTTTTGCTGGGAGAATGTCTGGGCGGCGCCTTGTATTGGGAAGACTTCCGGCGTATTTTGCATGATCTGGGATGCCCCGATGTGCGCGTGATCAAACAAACGCCCATCAGTATCAACGATGCCGACGTCGACGCCAAAATCGGCATGGTCAAATTCAGCTCGGTCACTGTCAGCGCGTTCAAGCTTCCGTTGGAAGACCGCTGCGAGGATTACGGGCAGATGGCCTGCTATCTCGGCAGCATCCCTGAGCAGATCCACAGTTTCGACCTGGACGACCATCACCACTTCGAAACCGGAAGGCCGCTACGGGTATGCGGCAACACCGCCGATATGCTGACTGCCAGCCGTTATGCCGAACATTTTCAGGTAGTGGGTGAAAAATCCCGCCACTTCGGCTTGTTTGACTGCACCTCAGGGCCGCAAAGTAACTTGGCAGAAGAAACCAGCGGCTTGTGTTGCTGAACGACACTGTTACGATGACAAGCATCTTATTTACCAAAGAGTCGGTAAAGCCCCTTCCTTCAGGCATAACTATCTACACAAGTTTGCCTGAATTTTGGCACCATGCCGGACGGGTTTTGCAATGTCTTTCTCAACCGGCTTCCAAAACCAGCCATTCATGCTTATCGGTTTTTTATCCAGCTACTGAGGTGAAGCATTGAATTCTCTGATTTTCCTTAAAGGGATGCCGGTTATTACTTATAATGCCTGTTTCAGAGAACTCCCAAGGATTTCCTATGACCCTGTCAACAACACCCGAGCCTGAGACGTGGCTGCATGACTATGGCGACATGCTCTATCGTTATGCGCTGCTGAGGGTGCGCTCGGAAGCCACCGCTGAAGACTTGGTGCAAGACACGCTGTTAGCCGGACTGCAAGGATTTCAGAATTTTAGCGGGCAATCGACCGTCCGAACCTGGCTGGTCGGTATTTTGAAGCATAAGATCATCGACCACTTCCGAAAAAACCGGCACGAAACGTCAACATTCAGCGAAGCGGACATGGGCGATGATTTATTGGCTTATCAGTTTGATCAAAACGGAAACTGGCAAGTCGAACTGGTGGAATGGGCAAGTCCGGATCAATCGTTAGATAACGAACAATTCTGGCAGGTATTTAATGATTGTCTGTCCAGGCTGCCTAAAAACATGGCTGATTTATTCATGCTGCGTACGATGAACGATTTATCCAGTGAAGACTGCTGTAAGGTTCTGGGTCTTGATTCGACTAATCAATTGTGGGTTGCGTTGTCACGAACCCGCATGAAACTCCGGCAATGTCTGGACACTCGCTGGTTTACTAAAGAGTAAAACAACCATGCTTAAATGCAAACAAATCATAGATCTGGCTTCCAATAGCCTCGATACCGAGTTGCCCTGGCGAATGCGCTGGCAAATGAAACTGCATTTGTTGATGTGTAAAACCTGCAGCCGTTATTTTAAACAATTACAGTTTCTACAAAAGATAACAGACGGCCTACATAATCACTGTCAGTCTATTTCATTATCTGCTCCCGCCCGCAAACGTATTAGCGATAGGATCAAAGGCGACCGGTAATAACACGGCGGCGTCATAGCGCACTTAACCCCCCACTTTGCCCAGATCATGTAAAAAACCGCCGGGTCCTGCAACCACCGCCTGCTGTTTGGAAAGGTTAGAAGCCAGCGCCAGCCGGGTCGAAAACTGCGATACCCGCCACAAATGTCCGCCGGTGTAACGATCGCGTGCTTCGACCAGAAACGCCATGCTATAGAGAGTGTGCAGTAAATCCTGGATATGGGCTTTGCTTAAGGCGGGTTTCATGTTGTTTTCCTTTGCTTGAACTAATAAGGGTCAATGACTTGGTTCGCTAACTCATATTCAGTCGAAATAAAAATAATTTCCTTACAAAAGCATTTCAATGACCGGGCAGATTTTTTTTTCATGGCGCAAAAGAAAAATGTAAGGAATGCGGATCGCCTGCGACTGATTAGGCAGGAGAGTTTTTACCGCACATGTTGTGAAAACGCTCCTGACATTTTTAATCACTTTTGGAGTACTTACTATGAACAAAAAAACTTTATCTTTGACTCTGGGCAGCGCGATTGCAACTTCTTTGTTAAGTATGGCACCTGCCATTCAGGCCGGTGAAAACCCGTTTGCGATGTCCAGCGTCAATACCTCACAACAACTGGCTGCAGCTGAAGAAAAAATGAAAGAAGGCGGATGCAGCGGTAAATTGAAAGAAGGCAAGTGCGGTGAAGGCAAATGCGGTGCCAACAAAATGAAAGAAGGCGGCTGTAGCGGTGCTGCTACGCCGGAAGAAAAAATGAAAGAAGGCGGATGCAGCGGTAAGATGAAAGAAGGCGGCTGTAGCGGCAAGATGTAATATCTCTAAAGCCGCCTGTTATATTAACAACTGATGTTACGCAAAACCCAGCAAACCAGTTACCATTAAGATCTGAGTAAAAT
>JAQSDX010000104.1 GCA_029946125.1 Candidatus Methylobacter titanis | reverse complement strand
AAATTTTACTCAGATCTTAATGGTAACTGGTTTGCTGGGTTTTGCGTAACATCAGGTTGTAATTGGAAAGCGCGGTCAACTGATCGAAGCGCACCAACAGGTCCCGCATCCTGTGAACGGTTGGCTTAGCAGTATCTTGTTTGAGGTCGTGCCAGGGGCTGACCCTGCGAGAATCCTCTCCGACGATGAACAGTGCATCGAGAAAGGCTGCACCCGTTTTGCCCAGAGCACACTGCATTTGCTCATACAGTGCTTGATTGATGGCAGAACGTCCGGCACGCGCTTCCCGTACCAGGGTGTCAAACGTCGGCAATTCATACCGGTGGCGAACCAGGATTTCGATGCCGATATTGACAATGTCGGCCACATCTTCTTTCGTCAATGCTGCTTCGCTGAGCGTGGTACGGAGCAACGTCTTGCTCTGAACAGAGAAATGCTTCACCCCGAGGAATCCTCTCACAACTGCCAAATGTTTGCGGCGAGCTTCTGATTGATCGTAACGGCGTAATTCATTGCGATCAGAACTGCGCTTGATCATCGTCGCGATGTGTTCAATGACGGCTTCCGGGACTTTATTAGACGGCACGAAATAGCCCAATCGCTGGAATGTCTTTAGCAAAACAGCAAAGCCGAGCCGCGTCGTCGGAGAGAGCGTGACACTGGCACAAAACGTCAGCTCTTCATCTGTTGGAGTGTAGAATTGATCTAAACTCCGCCTGGGTTAGGCGGGTTTTAAAACGCGGATAGGCGGTATCGCTAGGTTGCATGTCGGTGATATTGGCTGTCGCTGCGAGACAGGAGTCGAGTAGTCCCCAGAAGCGATAGTGCATGTGTTTTCACGAAGCGTCTTTTTGCGTAGTGAAAATACAGGCTTTCCGACATCGCGTTGAGTCATTGGAGAGCATGTGAGCTACCCCTTGTTGGGTAGCGATCGAGTGATCAGGACGGCTGGGGCAGCCGCAGGCATTAGTGGTCGCGTGATTTTTGCCGCTTGTTGGGCAGGGATGCCCATAAAAGCTGTCGCAAAAATAGCGACTCCTCGCTGGGAATTCAAAGGTGTATCATTTTAAGTATTCTATAAATGCACCGCTATTTTGCCACAGTAGAATACGGGTTCCAGGGCTATTTTGCGGGGAGGGTTCAATTGGGACAGATTGCGGCGGTATATTGTCGAGTTTCGACAAGTGATCAAGACTGACAAACGTCAGGAAACGGATTTAATCGTCTTTGCAGAAAAGGCTGATTATCCAGTTGCAGGCGTTTGGAAAGAAACCGCATCCGGAAGCAAAAATGATCGCCTGCAACGGCAGCAAGTGTTGAATCTCGCGAAAGCACGAAAAATAGACGTTATTTTGGTGACAGAATTGACGCGCTGGGGACGATCAACATTGGACTTGTTTCATACGCTCAATGACCTGAAATCCTGGGGTGTATGTCTGATCGCGCAAACGGGACTGCAGTTTGATCTGGCAACGCCACAAGGGAAACTCATTGCCACGTTGATGGCAAGTTTAGCGGAATTAGAGCGTGATCTTCTGCGTGAGCGGGTTCGATCCGGTGTAAAAGCGGCACAGGCTCGTGGTGTGGTGTTTGGTCGACGCCTTGGACAGCGAGTAAAATCAGACAAGTTGGCACCGACGGTATTGGCGATGGTTGCTGCGGGACAATCTTATCGCCAGATTGGCAGGCAGCTTGACTTGAGCAAGAATACCGTACTGGAAATAGTCAAACGTGAACGTGCTAACGCTGACCACAATTGATGAAGTATTTAAAATAATATCGATTAGAATCCAGGTGTAACAAGGGTTACAGGGCGACTTTACGCATTTACGAAGGAATCCTTACGGTCAACCAATTTGGGAAGTTATACATATTCTTTTCCATTGTTTTGGAAAAAAGTAACTTTATTACAAAGATTCTATTATCATACAATATAATTTAAATGAGGAAGACTCATAATCTGACTTGCAACCAACGCCATTTTGGGAGAGCATGCAAAACCGGAGGAGGCAGCTAAGCAACCTTTTTGAGTTTTTCATTCGCCACCCGAAATCCGGGATGCCAGTCTCGAAACGTTTTTTCCAATTCGCCGTTAAGTACCCGTGTCCGCATCTGCAAGAGTAAATGAGCGCCCTTGGGGCTCCATTGCATTTGTTGCCGCTTGGTAAAGCGCTTGGCGACGACATAATTCACCGCAGTTCACCGCAGATTCGACAAAGCCCGTGCTGATTCTGTCTCCCTGGCGATAGCACTCGCCGTAGTTGGGAATGAATGCTTGATTGTTGGCAATGTACGTGTGGAATTCTTCAACCGCTCGCAACAGCTTGCGTGTCGTTGTGTCTTTATTCTCCTCATCTGTGGCGGCGTCCAGATCCATCTCCAGGGTTTCCAGGTGCTGAAGTGCCTCGTAGGTATTACCATGCTACAGATACCACTTGATGCTTTCGAGCACTTTCAATGTGGGCTCTCTCAATTCATACTGTTGATCTTCATCGTCGAATGTCTTCGGCAAGCCTTTGGCGGTCTGGTTAAGCACGGTCAAACGCATCGTGACATGGAACCAATCCAGCAGGTGTTCGGCTTCTGGGTTGAGATAGAGCTGCAGGTTGCGCACGGTGTCGCCGCCATCGGAGAAAAAGGTGATTTGCTGATTCAATTGCATGCCCTGGCCCTTGAGCACCTCGAAGAGTCGCCGTTTGGGCTTGTCGTCATAAGATTGTACGAGGCCAAAGCATTTACTGACTCCTTCCTCTGGAATGGATTTGCCCACGATCACTTCAAAATAAGTTTTCTTGTCATCCCTCTTTCTAACGTAACCGCCATCAATTCCGACGGTAATGGGCGCTGGTGGTCGCGGCAATGCGGCCCATTCCCTCTGGCATCCGTCGATAAAGGAAAACTGTTCTTCGCCAAGCCCGGCCTCGGCTCGTTTCGCCACGCGCTGTAGATGATTGCGTATACTGGTGGCGTGAATGCGGGTTTCAATGGGCAATACGTCTTCGAATAGCTGTGCAGCAAGGTCAAAAGAGACCAATGATGCCCATTTTGTCTCCAGATATAGCCGCCCTGGCGAGCAGTGCTCCGTGAGCAGATCCGTAAGAGGACTGAACGTACGGGTCTCATGTGGCTGGCAATCACACTGGAACCAGCGCGGGCTTGGAAATTCCAGGTTCCCAAACAGCGTGCGGAATACCACGGGATGCTGGTCTTTATGTCGAAACGCCTGAGCACAGTGAGGACATCGATGCTGAGCCGTCAGGTAAGCCGCGATTTGCTGTCCAACGACTTGTTTCTGCAGGCTGGTCAGTAGCGCCTTAACTTCAGCCAAGCTGATACCAATCTCTTCTAGCCCTTCTGTTTCGCGTTCCAGGCAGGCTAGCTCCTGAATGTCCTCCCCCGTTTCAGTCTGGGTGACCAATTGGATTTTAAATTTCATGGTACTCTCCTTTCAGTATGAGAATAGCCAATCGCGGTCGCCCTTCGTGTATTGCCGTAAGCGGGCATTGACTTCACGACGAGAAAATACATCCGGATCAAACGGCTGATCCTTTTCAGACCTTTCGTACTCCGGATCGTTCTCGTCGTCAAAGTCGTCATCTATCCCGTTGTCACCAAACACAGACCGGTATTTCAGTTCTTGATAAGCCTGCGCACCGCCGAAGTCTTCCGGCGGTGCTGCATGTTTGCCATCAATGCAGACGGGGTAGGTTTTCTTGGGATTGAGCGGCAGGCGTTTTTCAATACGAACTTCATGCAGCCATTCATCGCCGAAATCGTACTCGTAGAGAAACCGCTCGCGTGTCCGAAAACCAAAAGCGGAAAGCAGCACCTTCTCGGGGTTGTCGGAAAAACTTATCCCGCCATCATGGTAAACGCCAAAGTCCTGGCCATGAATGTGGAACCGATTCAGATGGACATCACTCCAGCCAATCGCGATCTGAATGGTGTAGTGTAAATCGGCAATCGTGCTGTCGCTACGGACGAGCAAACGCCGCCACACCATGGGACTAATCCCCTGGAGCCACACCTTTAGTTGATAAATAGTGCCTGACCGATAATAACATTAAACACTTATAATCAATAAGTTATAATACAAAACAGCAATGAGTTAGTCAGCGCCAAAGCAAAGT
>JAQSDX010000103.1 GCA_029946125.1 Candidatus Methylobacter titanis | reverse complement strand
CACGCCCTACGGGGGATATTTCCAGACACGAAACAAGATATTTTCTGACTGCGATCTATCTTTTTCACGACGATTCTAGACCGTGCGTAACTTCAGTTACTTATTAAACATCATTGTCAAAAGCATAAAAAGGATAGACTTATGAAAATATATACTGCGGAGTTTTTAGGTACATTTTGGCTGGTGCTTGGCGGCTGTGGCAGCGCTGTATTGGCAGCGGCATTTCCTGATGTCGGCATCGGTTTGCTCGGGGTTTCTCTGGCTTTTGGTTTAACCGTACTTACCATGGCCTATGCAATCGGGCATATCTCCGGTTGCCATCTCAATCCGGCTGTTTCTATCGGACTATGGGCTGGCGGTCGTTTCCCGGCAAACCAATTACTGCCTTATATCATCTCTCAAGTATCGGGCGCGATTGTTGCCGGAGGCGTTCTTTATCTTATCGCCAACGGTAAGGCCGGGTTCGATGTTTCAGCGGGTTTCGCTGCCAATGGCTATGGCGCTCATTCACCAGGAGGTTATTCGCTGCTTGCGGCCCTGGTCTCTGAAGTTGTTATGACCATGATGTTTTTGCTGGTTATTCTCGGTGCGACCGACAAACGCGCACCCCAGAGAATGGCGCCTATCGCTATCGGTCTTTGCCTTACCCTGATTCATCTAATCAGTATTCCTGTAACCAATACCTCGGTAAATCCTGCACGCAGCACCGGTGTCGCCGTCTTCGTTGGTGACTGGGCGGTTGGACAGCTGTGGTTATTTTGGCTCGCGCCGATCATTGGCGCGGTACTCGGTGCTTTAATCTACCGCTTCATAGGTAGCGCGGAAGAATAAGACTGAACACTGTCATTTTCCCATCAACATAAAACACGCAAGCGATGCCTAATCTTAAAATTCGCTTAGTGAATGGGTCTCCTTTTTACGCAAGCTAGCCATTAAATCTTCGGCCAAACTCGTTACATCGCCCTCGGTAATAAACACCAAGCGACCTTTACCGTCATCGATCGATCTAACGGGCAGCCGGACAGGCGCATAAAGCCTATTGGTAACCCCCTGAATCAATAACGGCTCAGCGGATTCAGGCGTAAAAACAACGCCTTTTAAACGTACTAACTGCTGCGGGTATTTGTTGAGCAAAGACTTCAGCGCAATCTGTAAGCGCGGCCAGGCAATAGGATCATCCAGCTGAAGGCTGATGCTGTTAAATCGGTGCTCGACATCATTTTGCATTTGACCTAGTGGGCGAATTTTCTTTGACAAACCCAGTAATAAATCAGGCGCTACCGCCCCCTGCACGACATTCAATCTGACAGCACTCGGTGCCAGTTTATCAAGCCAGGCGCTGGTCGCCGCCCGCTGTACCGTACTGGCTAAATCGCCATGGGTGAGCGCTACCGTATCTGCCCAGCCGAGTTGCGCTTGAGCTTCAGTGAAACGCTCAAGAGACTCTGCGCCAGTGACTGCCGACACCGTCGTAATCACTCCCTGCAGATGATAGCGGGCGGATAGCCAGCGTTCTCTTAACAGGGTATCCAGTACCGGTTCTGGATTAGCGACGCCGCTAGTTTCGATGATGACTCGATCAAACGGTTTATCGGTCTTAGCCTCCCAGGCCATGCGCAAGTTTTTTAATACCGGCGTTAATGAGCCACGAATTTGGCAACACAAGCAACCTCCAGCCAACACCGACATCGGCACGTTGTGATCTCTGAGCAGTTGTTGGTCAATCGGTGTGGTTCCGAATTCATTGATAATCACCGCAGACTTCGGTGCATGCTGCAACAGACGGTTAAGCAACGTGGTTTTGCCACTGCCTAAAAAGCCGCTGATGACGATGACCGGAATGCGCTCGATGATTTTGCTTTTGCTCATTTCGTCTAATCTCCCGAAATCGCATGATAAGGTTGTCCGCAATTATGCATCACAAAACGCTCACCGTCAGTTTGGTTAAAACTAACATCCCCGACCGCAAAATTATCCAGGCTTAAATTATAAAACCGGTCGTAATAGGCTTGAATCTCGCGTCTGATACGAAAGTCAAATTGCGCTTGTATCGTTTGGGTGCGGCCATGAAGGCGCTGCTGAACCAGGCCGTTTTTAACCACTAAGTCGCCATTTTTAAACACCCAATTCGCATCGGTAAACATGGCTTCTTTGTCAGTTTATTCGCTATAGACGGCAATATCGGCAATGCCGCCGGGCATTAAATGCCCGCGATCATACAGTTCCAACATCCGCGCGGTTGCAGTGCGGGTCATGGTGGCGATTTCGCAGAGAGTGAACCGTGTAATCAAGCGTGTTCATCAACCAGCCATTTCGGAAAGTTATCCCGGTAGGTTTTCCAAACTTCTGCACCGGCAGATAATTCAGCGTCACTCAACAAACACTGGTCTAATTCTTTGCGTGCTTTTTCAGCATCGATATTTTGGCCGATAAAGACTAATTCCTGGCGACAGTCGCCAAACGGCGTTTGCCAATTGGTCTTAATATCGGCGACAAACTCTTCCGGCCATTCTGCTTCAGGCACCGATGCCCACCAACGTCCGGCGCAGCCATGTTGCATGGTGCCGCCTGCCTGCGACCAGTTGCCTCTACCCACTCGGGCCTTGAGGCCAGCCAGAAAAAGCCTTTGGAACGTAATAAGGTGCCGTTATTCCAATCGTCACGATGCAAATAATCGTAAAAACGCTCCGGATGAAACGGCTTGCGCACGGCGTAAACAAAGCTGGCTATTTTTGCCCATCCCCTCGAAAAGGTAAAAATTAGCAATATCTAATGGGATGGTATGCACATAGCTGTAATTTCCGCAACGTTATCTGACACATAATCCAATCCGCTATTACCCATTTCAACACGCCCCTTACGTTCTCCCGAATGCGCAAGCGGACCGTCAACCTATTGACAAACGTAGCCTATAGGCTACACTTAAGGCATGGTCGATATAAAGAAAACCGATGTTTATGTCCAATGGCTGGACGATCTTCGCGACATTCGTGCTCGCGCACGAGTTCTGGCCAGGGTCGAACGTCTGGCTGCCGGCAATCCGGGTGACGTTAAGTCCGTTGGCGAAGGTGTTTCGGAAATGCGCATTGACTATGGCCCCGGCTATCGGGTGTATTTCACGCGACGCGGCAACGAAATCGTCATTTTGTTGGCCGGTGGTGATAAAAGCACACAGGATGCCGATATTAAAACCGCCCAAGGTCTTGCCCGTAACCTGTAGGAAACGCAATGACAAAAACTATTATCAGTCGCTACGATGTAGCAGAGCACTTGAGAACCACAGAAGAAATGGCGGCTTATCTGGATGCTTGCATCGAGGAAGCCGACGGCGATGCGGCCTTCATAGCCAAGGCGCTTGGCGATATTGCCCGTGCGCGCGGCATGTCGCAGATTGCCAGAGACACCGGACTTTCCCGCGAAAGCCTGTATCGATCCCTGGACGGCGAGCACATTCCCAGTTTCGATACGATCCTCAAGGTAACGAAGGCGCTAGGCATTCATCTGCATGCCGATCCAGCCTGATATTGGGGTTGAAATCCAATGGGACGAAAACGTACGTTAGCATCTAATATAATTCGCTTATGGGCTTTCTTAAGCAGACTGACGGACAACACCCGGCCAAAACCGGTCGATCAAGACTTTCGAGTTTACGACAGGTAAAAGTTCTATAGCTGTCATTCAAGTTTGAAGTAACCGATCGACGAAGTCCTAAGAGCAGAAGGACCCTACAAGCACGGGTGAAGGCAGTCCGGCTGAAAGATAGGTTGGACGAAGCCGCTATCGCGGAGAAAAACCCCGCTGAACAGCCACCCGATTAACCTATTTAACTGTAACCTCAAGCCCTCAATCAGAGGGCTCATTCAACAACGAATTATGAGGTTACAGAACAATTACGTCACCATCCTAAGCAAATTTCAAGCAGAACTATCAAGTTCCATACTGAGCATTAAAGCCAGTGTACAGTCCTTGTCACCGTAAAGACGGTTTTTCAACAACCTCCTATGTCCAGAGGAGATATAGGGCTTTGAGAATTACATAGTCCAATATAGTGGACCCTGAAATCCGGACAATAGTTTAAGCTATGCTCTGTCGAAAAATGAGAAGCAAGAAATGAGCGAAAGCAAACGGAAG
>JAQSDX010000102.1 GCA_029946125.1 Candidatus Methylobacter titanis | reverse complement strand
CCAACAGGCCTTGAGGGAATTGAAAGAACTCAGGGCTGCTTGTGCGTAACATCAGATATTAAAGAAAAATACAATACGAGATTTGTATTCCATCAGTTTTTTTCCAAAAAGTTCTTACAGTTTTGTGAAAACAGGATGACGGGTACAAATTACCCAGCAATTACTCCAAAAGACTTAGAGCAATTTGAAGTAGCTCTACCGAGTGATGATCATATTCAGAGTGTTCACGCTAAAAAACTGGATGCTCTTGATTTTTCGATTGAAAAAGTAAAATCCAAAATCGAAGGATCAAAAAACTTACAAAAAAGCCTAATCAATCAAATTTTCTAGCCATGGCCTTCACCGAACTCAACAGCGTAGAACATTACATCATTCACCAAATCAGCGGCGTCAACCTGAATGCCGCCAAGGTGTCTGATCCAAAGGCTGGTTATGGAATGCAATGGGTTTACCAGTCTGCGGATGAGTTACCGCGTGGTGTCAATGAAGTGCTGGTGGAAAGCGATCTCAAAGCCGCCTTGCTACGCTTGAATCCGGAAATTGCCCAACGCCCGGAACTGGCCGATGAGGTGATCTATAAACTGCGGGCGATTTTGATTTCGGTAAATCAAATCGGGCTGGTGAAAGCCAATGAAGAGTTTCTTAAATGGCTGAGCGGTGAAAAGACCATGCCGTTTGGCGATAACAATCGCCATGTGCCGGTGCGCTTGCTGGATTTTGATGACTTGGCCAATAATCGCTATATCGTCACCAATCAATTTCGCATTCATCACCGCGAAACCAAAATACCCGATGTGGTGTTGCTGATTAACGGTATTCCGGTGGTGGTCGGCGAGGCGAAAACGCCGATACGCCCCTCGGTCAGCTGGTTAGATGGGGCGCATGAAATTCATACTGTGTATGAAAACGCTGTACCGCAGTTATTCGTGCCGAATATTTTATCGTTTGCCACCGAAGGTAAAGAGTTGTTTTATGGTGCAATCCGCTGCCCGCTAGAATTTTGGGCCCCATGGCGGCTGGAATCGGACAGCGGCGGCATTGCCACAAGCCTGGGCCTTGCGGAAATCGGCAAAGAGCTGACCGATTTACTGAAACCGGAACGCTTGCTAGATATACTGCAAAACTTTTCTCTGTTTACCACCAACAAAAAGAAACAGCGCAGCAAAGTGATTCCACGTTTTCAACAATACGAAGGCGCTAATAAAATCGTGCAGCGGGTGATCGAGGGCCGGATTAAGAAAGGCTTGATCTGGCATTTTCAAGGCTCCGGTAAGTCGCTGTTGATGGTGTTTGCCGCACAAAAACTGCGCCGTGCGACTGAACTCAAAAGTCCGACCGTGATTGTGCTGGTGGACCGTACCGATTTGGATACCCAGATCAGCGGCACCTTTAATGCGGCGGATATTCCCAATGTGGAAACCACCGACAGTATCAGCGAGTTGCAAACCTTATTGGAGCGCGACACCCGTAAAATCATTATCTCGATGATTCATAAGTTCCGTGATGCCAAGCCGAACATGAATATGCGTGACAATATTATTGTGCTGGTCGATGAAGCGCACCGCACGCAGGAAGGCGACTTGGGCAGACAAATGCGTGCGGCGTTACCCAATGCGTTTTTGTTTGGTTTAACCGGAACCCCTGTGAATAAAGCCGATAAAAATACTTTTTGGGCCTTTGGTGCTGAGGAAGATCAAGGTGGCTATCTGTCGCGCTACACCTTTCACGATTCGATTCGGGATGAAGCGACCTTGCCGCTACATTTCGAGCCACGTTTAGTGGATGTGCATGTCGATAAAGCATCGATAGACCAAGCTTTTGCCGAGTTTAAAGACAGCGCAGCATTATCGGATGAAGAAGCCGATGCATTAAACCGGAAATCGGCAAAAATGGCGGCGTTTTTAAAATCACCGGAACGGGTAGCGAAAATCGTGGCCGATATTGTCACGCATTTTAAAGAGAAAGTTGAACCGCAGGGCTTTAAGGCAATGATCGTCACCCCGGATCGTTACGCCTGTGTGCAGTACAAAGAAGAGCTGGATAAACATTTTCCGTCTGAAGCCAGTCGGGTAGTGATTTCCACGTCAGCCAACGATGAGTTTGAGTTTAAGCAAAAGTGGGCGGTGGATAAATCGGCGCAGGAGAAGATTGTCGATGAGTTTAACGATGCCCAGACGGACTTAAGATTTATCATCGTTACCGCCAAACTGCTGACTGGCTTTGACGCACCGATTCTGCAAACGCTGTATTTAGATAAATCCTTAAAAGATCATACGCTGCTGCAAGCAATCTGCCGCACCAATCGTTTATATCCGCATAAAACCTTCGGCAGAATCGTAGATTATTTCGGCGTGTTTGATGATACCGCCAAAGCCCTCGAATTTGATGAGGAAAGCGTCAAGCAGGTCATTACCAATTTATCGGCATTGAGAGAGCAATTACCGGAAGCCATGCGCGAGACGCTAGCCCATTTTTCCGGGGTTGATAGAACGCTGGAAGGCTTTGAGGGTTTAGAGACGGCACAGAATGCTATTAACAGTAACGAGAAAAAAGATGCCTTTGCCCTTGATTTTAAGTATTTGGCGAAATTATGGGAGTCTTTATCGCCCGATAATATCCTGGAACTTTATAGCAAGGATTACAAATGGTTGGCTCAGGTCTATGAATCGGTAAAACCGGCTTCTGACAATATCGGCAAGTTGCTGTGGTTATCGTTGGGTGCCCAAACCACGCAACTGATCCATGAAAACATTCATGTCGGTGACGTGCATATTCTGGAAGAATATGTGCTGGATGCCGATGTGATTGAAGATATTTTCAATAATCCAGATTCTAAAAAAATCAAACAACTGGAAAAACTGCTAATCAAACGGTTTCAAAAACATGCTGATTACCCAGAGTTCAAAAAGCTCAGTGAACGCTTGGAAGAGCTGCGTGATAAAGCCGAAAAAGGCCTGATCAGCTCGATTGAGTTTGTGAAAGAGCTGTGCAAAATCGCCAAGGAAACGGTTCAGGCAGAAAAGGAATTAGAAGAAGCACTACAGGATAAAACCCCACAAGCGGCATTAACTGAGCTGTTTTTCGAGCTGAAAACTGATCAAACACCGGCCGTAGTCGAACGGATTGTTGCGGATATAGATGCCATTGTGCGCGTGGTCCGTTTTCCAGGTTGGCAACATTTGACTTCAGGTGAGCGAGAAGTGCAGAAGTCTTTACGCAAGGCGTTGTTGAAGTATCAGTTACATAAGGATCAGGTTCTTTTTGATCGGGCTTATGCTTATATCAAGGAGTATTATTAAATGGTGTTTATTTTGGAAGAGACTAAGCCGGTTGAGTATGACTGCTGCATAGAAAAAGTGCTTGAGCCTTTCTAATATGCATGTGTTGGCGCCAACCAAAATTCGATTACGCGTACCGACTATCGATTGACTATATCCATCTATCTTAAGTATCTGAAATAATAATGAATTTCTGGATACTTAGGTCAATCAATATCCAGCTTAAGACCTATTAGATAGTTAAATTCCGATCGGAATCAACAATTGTTGGCGCCGATTGAAAATTGACCACTCGTACCGATTGGATATTGACCTGGGGGAATTGCTACATAAGCACAAAATTTTAATGCCATCATTATGATCATTAATGCCGCCCCCCAAAATCTGTAAAATCATCCAAAAAGAATTTAATTGGCGCTACTGGCTTAGAGGTTTACCTTTAATATACCCCTATCCTTTCTAACTCAGCTTTGGCGTCTTCGCTCCCCTGATCTGCTGCTTGTCGATACCACTGTAACGCTTGTTGGTCATCTTTAGGAACCCCACGACCATTTGCGTACATCTTGCCTAAGTAATATTGACCGTCTGCATCACCTTGATCAGCTGATTTTCGAAGCCATGCAACTGCTTCAGTTTCGTCGGCATGAACGCCTTTGCCTAAAGCGTACATTAAGCCAAGCCGCACTTGAGAACCTGCGTTTCCTTGATCTGCGGCCTTTTGAAGCCAAGTAAAGGCCTCAAAATATTTCTCATTATTAAAAAGCTGTAAACCTTTCTCGTATTGTTCTTTTGGGTCTTCATGGATCACAGTAGCTTGCTTTTGTAGGGCAGGAGCCTGAAGCTGACCAAGGCCACTTATAGGTGCTCGGATTTCATGACCGGTGAAACATGAACTATCTTGAGTAGAAGTTACGCATTGACGACAGGATTGAATTGTGGATTTAAACAATTCTTGCCT
>JAQSDX010000101.1 GCA_029946125.1 Candidatus Methylobacter titanis | reverse complement strand
CGGGAGAGATAAATTACCTGTTCAAACATAAGGCTTTAAATTGGGAATTGCTGCGATAGCGTTGCACCTACTGTGTTTGTCCGGAATTCTGGGTTACGTACAGAACCTTAACGGTAGCTTATGGGTCGGGTTGATTAGATAGCTCCTACCAACCGATCAATTTAGCCGGTTAGCAGGAAAAATCAGGGGCATCCATTGTTTTTTTCAGCGGCTGAAAGTTAAAAAACTGTTCCATGCCTATATCTCAGTAGAATCAACCTGGATGGTATTGACTGGCGGATGGATCATTACTCAACAACCCAAAAGTCTGATTTGAATTCCTTCGAATACAAGGAAAAATAATTAAGGAAGATCTGATCAACTCATACCTGAGTTGATCAGATCTTAATCCATGAATGGATCACCGGAACCTTCTAGCTTAATCAGAGACTCATCAGATAAGCAGCATCATTCACCGATCGATGCTTTTATGTGAGTAATTGCTTCGTTAACGTGCTCTGTCGCAACATCAGCGTGATCCATATTACCGTGCTTTATGGCTTCATTAAGATGTGTAATTGCTTCGGTCAGGTGTGCTTTAGCTTCCCCTTTCAGTACTTTTTCAGCGGCCTGTGCATGCTCAAGCGCTACTTTCGCATGCTCGGTCAAAACACTGGCGTGACCTGCTTTACCGTGCGTAACAGCAACTGTTGCATGTTCCAGTGCCTGAGCCGAATGAGCTTCTGAGGATTTTTCGGTTGCTTCAGCTGGTTGAGCTTCTGTGGCTTGTGCAGCAGTCTCTAAGTGAGTGATTGCTTGATTAACATGGTCTGTCGCAACATCAGCGTGATCCATATTGCCGTGCTTTATGGCTTCATTAAGATGCGTAATTGCTTCGGTCAAATGTGCTTTAGGCTTCCCTTCCAGCACTTGTTCAGCAGCCTGTGCGTGCTCAAGCGCTACTTTCGCATGCTCGGTCAAAACACTGGCGTGACCCGCTTTACCATGCGTAGCAGCAACTTTTGCGTGCTCCAATGCCTGAGCCGAATGAGCTTCTGAGGATTTTTTAGGCGTTGCCTCAGTTGATTCAATGGCTTTTTCCCCTGCTGCGGCAGAACCTTTATCATCAGTGGTTTGTTTAGATGTTGCTTCAGTTGATTCAATGGCCTTTTCCCCTGCTGCGGCAGAACCTTTATAAGGGATGTATTTAGCGGCTGCTGTTCCTGCGAACAAGGTCGCAACGGCCAGCAAGGTAATCGATAAAATATTTTTGTACGGTTTAATTGTTATCATGGAAATTTCCTCTGTTTTTCTTAAATAATTAAGTAAATATTTGAGTATTTTCACGGGTACCTATCGAGTTATTTTATTCACTATTTGTGAGTAATAAATCACTACCACTCGATTACCCGCCTATCGAATGTAACAGTAATCGAATAGTATATCTAGCCTTTTTATTCATTAACGGCGCTCACTAACCAGCATATAAGTTGGTGAATAATGGAATAATTGAGGACAGATTAAATTTAGTTTGGACTGATCTGGCAAAGCCAAATGCTGATTAGCAAGGAGGTGTATCCTATAGTCCTGTTATAGCAATTCTCCTTAGTAAAACAGCGCAGACGCAGATGAAAAAAATACTGGTAACGGGTGCAACCGGGCAAGTCGGCTCGGAATTAACGGTAGCCTTGCGCAATAACTATGGCCTTGAAAATGTGTTTGCTGCCGATAAAAGACCTACCTTGAACGAACTATCGCCATCGGCGCCTTTTTGCCTATTGGATGTGCGCGATGCGTCGGCAATCAGCCAAGTCGTAGACGCTAATAACATTGATGCCATTTTTCATCTCGCCGCATTGCTTTCCGCTGTTGCCGAACAAAAGCCGCAGCAGGCCTGGGACGTCAATATGAACGGTTTGCTCAATGTATTGGAAACTTGCAGAGTACACCACTGCGCCCTATTCTTCCCCAGCTCCATAGCTGCCTTTGGCCCGGAAACACCGTCTATGAATACGCCGCAGGACACTATTCAGCGACCATCGACCCTTTACGGTATTACCAAAGTTTCAGGCGAGCTGCTTTGTGATTATTATCATCATCGCTTTGGCGTCGACGCACGCGGCTTAAGGTATCCGGGGCTGATTTCCAGCAAAACCCTGCCGGGCGGAGGCACGACGGATTATGCCGTGGATATTTTTTATGCGGCCATCAAATCACAGCATTACGAGTGTTTCCTTCGGGCCGATACGCAACTGGACATGATGTACATGCCCGACGCTATTGATGCCGCTATTCACTTGATGACAGCGGACAGCAAGCAGCTAAGGCACAGAAACGCGTTTAATGTGACGGCTATGAGCTTTACCCCTCAGCAGTTAGCGGCAGAAATACAAAAACATATTCCTGAGTTCACTATCGCTTACAACGTCGATCCATTACGGCAGGCCATTGCCGATTCCTGGCCCAGACACATGAACGATAGCGCCGCCAAAGCCGAGTGGGGCTGGCAGGCTCAATTCGATTTGTCGGCAATGGTCACAGATATGCTTGAGAAAATCACGCTCACCTAGCTAAATAACCGGAGGCATTATGTCACTGAATACATTAGAGCCACTGCTCATCGATAAGTTAGCCGAATTACAAAAGCAAGGTCTATGCAAGGGTAATGAGAAAGTCATTACCGGCATGAAAGCTGCAGCTGACGGCTTTGGCATCCGTTATTTTCTTGAAGGCTACGGGAATAGAGCTTTCTTACGGATGAATTCAAATTCCTACCTGGGACTTGCCATGCATCCATTGGTTATTAAAACGGAAGCTGCGGCCGCTGAAAGATTCGGCACAGGCCCCGGAGCGGTTCGTTTTATCAGCGGCACTTACCAACCGCATATTGAACTGGAACAAAAACTGGCTGAATTTCATGGTCGTGAATCGGCAATGCTGTTCAGTTCGGCTTATACGACTATGCTGGGAGTCCTGCCTCAATTTATTACTGCCGATACCTTAATCATCAGCGATGCACTGAATCATAACTGCATTATCAATGCGATACGCTTATCCCATCCTGCCGGCAAAGAAATTTATGCGCATGCAGATATCGATGCGCTGGACAAAATTCTTAACGCTTACCAAGGCCGGGTCAAGCGCGTTTGTCTGGTGACTGACGGAATTTTCAGTATGCGCGGTGATTACGCAGATCTCGATAAAATAAACGCTTGCTGTAAACGTCATGAACAGGCGTATGAACAAGGCATTATCAGCATTGTTGATGATTCGCATGGCGTTGGCGTGTTTGGCCGGACCGGGCGTGGCACGGAAGAATATACTCGGAGTAAGGCGGATATTTTAATTGCTACGCTCGGTAAAGCCTTTGGTGTCAATGGCGGCTATGTCGTTTCCAGTTCGACGGTCATTGATTATTTACGGGAAACGTCACCGTTTTATATTTATTCAAACCCGATTACGCCGGCTGAAGCGCTTGCGGCAAGCGCGGCTTTAGCCATTGTTAGCAGTGATGAAGGCTTGCATCTACTGGAAAAACTGAGGGCATTTAGCGTCCGGCTTAGATCAGGACTTGAACAACTGGGTTTTGAAACGCTACAGGGTGAACATCCTATCGTCCCCATCCTGACCAGAAATACGGAAAAAACATCGGCTTTGGTAGCGCATTTATTGACGCATAATATTCTGGTTACCGGCCTGAACTACCCGGTTGTCCCTCAAGGTGAGCAGGAAATCAGATTGCAGGTTTGTGCAGAGCATACCGAAAAAGATATAGACTATTTATTGACCAAGCTGGCTGATTTCCAGTGATTATGCTGTCTGAAGGAACTGATATACGCACCAAGATGCCATCTTAATCAGAACTGGGCAGGCCTTTATTCGCAAGACAACATTACAAATACAGGTTAGTTGCAGCATTATCCGGCAACTTCGCAAAAATAGCTGCCACCCGTTGCCAACTCCGTCCGTTTATATACGTCAGACCTGATGAAATATCTGTATTGCAGTCGGCAGGTCTCTTCGACTTTAAAACCGAGTAATCCCCTGAACATCCGTTAGTAGAAAATTCAATTTTTTAAATCAGGTTTGTTACGTTATTGCTCATCATCAGATAGTGGTTTCTCGGAGCCTTTAGTTTCCTCCCCAATGCTATTGACTACGCGTCTCGTACCATGACCGATTTCCTTAGCAGCGTCTCTAGTTCCATGACCAATTTCTCTGGTAACATTAATAGTCGTATGGCCTATTGTTCTTCCCGCCTCTTTAAACTCGGCACAAGACGACAATATTCCTGTCGAAAATAAAATGAGCAAAGCAACTAATTTTGTAAATGAAATGACCATTCTCCTCTTAACAAAGTACCCGGTGGTTACGGATTTCGATTTTTATAATACGCGCATTTACTTGGATAATGACTTGCCAGCTACCTAGTGCCTGACCGAAAAAGCATTCTTTTCAGCCGCACCCCATTTTTGCAGCTATTCCATCGTC
>JAQSDX010000100.1 GCA_029946125.1 Candidatus Methylobacter titanis | reverse complement strand
TTTACTCAGATCTTAATGGTAACTGGTTTGCTGGGTTTTGCGTAACATCAGTTAAATTCTAAAAAAAAAGACAAGGCTTATAGATATTGTCTCGTTCCCAAGCTCGAGCCAAGGTGTGATTTCCTTTTTATATATCATACTTAGTGTGATACTATGAATCCACTAAATGGAGTGCTTTGGTTTGAGAGTTTTCAAAAACGCCTGGTTTGAGCGGTTTGCCCGCAAAGAAAAAATCTCAGCCAAAGCGCTTTGGGATGCGGTGGAGCGTGCCGAACAAGGTCAGATCGATGCCGATCTAGGCGGTGGTGTGATCAAGCAGCGGATTGCTCGTCCAGGTGGCGGCAAGTCCAAGGGTTACCGCAGCATTGTGTTGTACCGCAAGGATGACAGGGCTTTCTTCGTTTTTGGATTCCCCAAGAGCGAGCAGGACAACATCCGCGAGGATGAAGAGGTCCAGTTCAAGAAGATGGCTAAGCAGGTTCTTGCTCTCACCGATGAGCATTTGCAACGGCTCATCGACAACGGTCAGTTTGAGGAGGTCGTCAAAGATGCCTAAGAAATACCGCAGCGATGCCTTTGCCGCCATCCACGAGACGATGGAGGCTTTGCACGAAATTGGTGCCGTCGATAAGCAGACGATGCGCGAATTTGATGAGGCGTGCCTGACGCCGATTCATGTGCTGACACCGGAAGAGATCAAGGAGATCCGTTTGCGTGAGCATATATCGCAGCCGGTGTTTGCGCGCTACCTCAATGTTTCCAAGAATCTCGTTTCTGACTGGGAGCGTGGTGTCAAAAAGCCTGGTGGCCCAGCTTTACGGCTGCTCACCGTTATCCAGAAAAAAGGGCTGATGGCGATTGCGTGATCACGGCCGTACGGTGCATAAGCGATAGCGTCATGCACCCAATGCGTGGTGATGCTTTGATTTGATAAGCAAAAAAAAGGGTCAGACACCTTAGTAAAAGGGGTCAGGTTACATTATAAAGAAATAAGTAACTAAGGTCAGAGTAAAGTTCTTTCCCCCATCATCACCGCGTACCCCGCATACGACGTACGGCCGTTAATCAGTCGAACCTACGTAAGCGATATAAAAAAGATGACACGCCAATTTTGGTTGATATAGTGCAATCATTGCACTACAATAAATTTATGCCAGTCATACAACGATTTTCACAATCTCGCGTCAGAATTAACGCTAATGACCATCCGCCACCCCATTTTCATGTCCTTATGAATGATGGGCGAGAGGCATGGGTCACGATCGCTGAACTGAAGATCGTACACGGGAAAGTCAGCGCTCGCGAAATAGACGACGTACTGGTTTGGGCCAAAACTAATCGCAATATGCTGGCTGCCAAATTTGAGGAATTACAACGATGAGCAAAGAACACTTTCGTCTTACCGCCGTTGAGGCATTTAATGAATACCAGCTCCGACTGACTTATGCCGATGGCCAACGCTTTGAAGTTGATTTAACTGCACTCATTAGCTCATCAGCTTTTCTGGCACCCTTGAAAGATATATCCCTATTTACTCAAGCAAAGGTCGGTTTTGCTGGTCGATCTGTGGATTGGATCGAAGATGATCTGGATCTTGGTTCTGATAATCTGCGACACCTCGGCGTTGAGCAAGCAGGCGGTATTGGACATGAGCGACTCTGGATCTGGCTACATGAAACAGGACTCACGCTGGAGCAGGCCGCCGCAGAATTGGGGATTTCACGTCGAATGCTGATTTACTACCGTGATGGCGAAAAGCCTATCCCTCGTTCTATCTGGTTGGCTTGTTTGGGCTGGGAGGCTGTGCGCCCCAAAGGTCTGGACCTACCCATGCATATTCCTTCAGCCGTTGAGTACGCTGAACTTCATCCTTGTACATAAAATAATCAAAAAATAAAGGGGTCAGACACTGAGGTATCCCCACACAAGGCAAATAAAGGGGTCAGACACCTTAAAAAATACACATATCTGCACGACTTTTATTTTCCTGCTATATTATTCACGTACCTTCCTTAAATTGAGAAATTAACTTATGCGAACTTCTATAGATATTGATGATCAATTGTTACTTCATGCCAAGCATCAGGCTGTTCAACAAGGCTGTACGTTGAAGCAGATTTTGGAAGATGCGTTGCGTGATTTTTTTTCGCATCAATCCTCTTCACATGAGCCGGTAAGGTTAGAAACTTTTTCCGGGCCTGGTTTAAAGCCGGGTGTTAACTTGGATAATAATCGAAGTTTGAACGATATTATGGCCGGTTATTGATGTTTTTAATGGATGTTAATGTGCTGGTCTATGCACATAGGGAGGATGCGGCAAATCATTTGGCTTATCGCCAATGGTTGGAGTCGGTTATTAATGGTCAGGCGTCTTTTGCTTATTCGGAGTTGGTTTTGAGTGGTTTTTTACGGGTTGTGACGCACCCTAAAGTCTTTGAAATTCCTTCTACTTTATCAAGTGCGCTTCGCTTTACTGAACAAATCAGGGGGCTGCCTAATGCGGTTTGTCTTGCACCCGGTTCAATGCATTGGACTATTTTTGTCGAATGTCTGGCGCAGATTAAGGCAACAGGTAACGATATACCGGATGCTTATCACGCGGCGTTGGCGATGGAATGGGGTTGTGAGTGGGTGACTGCCGACAAGGGGTTTAAGCGTTTTAAAGGCTTGAAGTTGAGACATCCGTTAACGTTGTTGAATTCTTGATGCCCAGAAAACCACGCTTTTATCAGCCAGGCATTCCTGTCCATGTTTTTCAGCGTGGACACAATAAGACGCCGGTGTTTTTTGATGATGAAGATTATTTGGTTTATTTACGCTGTTTAAAGGCATCGGCTGACCTATGCGGCTGCCGGGTTCATGCTTATGTGTTGATGACCAATCATGTGCATTTGCTGGTTACGCCTGAATCTTCAACAGCTATCAGTAGGCTGTTTCAAGGTATCGGGCGGCATTTTGTGCCTTATATGAATAAGACCTATCTGCGCTGTGGGAGTCTGTGGGAAGGCCGACATAAAGGCTGTATTATTGAATCGGAAGCGTATTTTTTAATTTGTATGCGCTATATTGAGATGAATCCGGTACGCGCGGGTATGGTCGAACATGCGGCGCAGTATCGTTGGTCAAGTTATGCAGCTAATGCGCTGGGGGTTGATAATGCGGTCATTCAGCCGCATGAACAATATTTGGCGCTAGGGAGCACGCATGAAGCTAGACAGTCGACCTATCGCGGATTATTTGCACTGAAATCCGATGCCGATGAGTTGGATATTATTCGTGCGAGTTTGTGCTCAGGTACGCCTTTGGGTAATGAGTGTTTTAAAAAACAGATTGAAACTATGGCCGGACGTAAAGTTGGCTTAATTAAGCCCGGGCGTCCTTCTTGCCACTCCGGTTCGTCGCGAATACCTCAAATCAATGGGGTCAGATTGGATTGATTTTTAATTAAAAAACCAGATAAACTGCAGCTAATTGTTTTTTTAGGATCAATTTTATGGCACGCCTCCCACAAATCATCATTCCCGGCCAACCGCAGCATGTTATCGTTGTCTCGTTCCCAAGCTCTGGCTTGGGAATGCCTATCGTCAAGCTCTGCTTGACGAAGCATTTTGTCGTATTGTTCTAGCGATACGGGATGCTAGAGCATCCCGCACTGCATTCCCAAGCTGGAGCTTGGGAACGAGGCAATCCTGTTTTCATTCGACGTCTAATATGTGTTACTCGATGTTCAAGTTTTTAAATTTTTTGCAGCCATAATTCATGGAAAAGTCATCCAGCAGTTCGGTACTGTAGCGAAGCCGTCGGACCAAGGCGCCCCAAATCTCTCCCAACCCTATGTTTGCCAGAAGGCATTAACTGAAAAACCTCATCAACAAGCCCAGCCAATTGTTTAAGCTTATCCGCAGGATTCTTGTCCTCTAACAAGGTTTTGATAAATTCGAGCAGCACATCCATTTGAGATTTTCGTTGCAGGCTGCCTACGGTATACGCGGGCAGTTTGTTTTCTATGCGGGCCGTCTGCTCTGGGTGAAGGAGGAGGCAATGGTCAAACAACAGACTCAGGATCAGGCCTCGGCTTGATCCCTCTTCATCCAATTGTTTGGCCTCACGCCCCCAACCTTCATAAAGCTTCCAGTCCTCAAAGCTTACCTCTACAAGCCACCTCAACGTATAGGCTTGAACAGTATCCATTGTGCGCCACGTCATGTCGGTGGCCACCAAATAGCGGTAATCGGTTTCACCTTCATATTTCAAGGCAACAATTAAGCGTTTTTTGCCATGAGCAAGCACTTTTAATCGCGCGCTACTCATCGTTGCTTTCACTTCTTTTCCGCCACGCACCCGCAAAGTCACTTCCACGCCTTTGTTGATGGTATTAAAATAATCTTTCAAATTCCTTTTCTTGCCTCTATATTCAATGACTTGGTTCTCGCGCAACTGGCTAATAACCTGGGTAATACCACATATCCGTGAAGCTTTATCCATA